>NZ_LT575468.1:3000000-3285000 GCF_900087055.1 Plesiomonas shigelloides
TGGGATCGGATGCTCGTATTTTTCGGCTTCTCGTTCCAGAAATGGATCCTGCGACATAATCACTGTCCGGTTGGGGAGGGGTGTTCCGAGTATACCCTATTCTGACAAGTGTAACAGCTGACGTAACGGCAAGTTTTGACTGACCAAATCCGCCAACGTGAATTTGTCTAACTCAGCTAAAAACGCCGCTGACGCCTGCGCCAACACCTGCTTTAACCGGCACGCTGGGGTGATATGACAAAACTCGCTGCTACAGTTGACCAGCTGCAATGGCTCTAAACCACGCACCACATCGCCGACCCGAATTTGCTCGGCCGGTAGCCCTAATCTGATCCCGCCATTTTTGCCACGCACCGCTTCAACAATCCCCAACCGGCTGAGCTGGTTGATGATCTTCACCATATGGTTACGCGATACCCCATACACCTCGGTCACTTCCGTAATATTGGTCAGCTGGCCTTGTGGCAGCAACGCCATGTAAATCAATGCCCGCAAACCGTAATCGGTAAAACTGGTCAGTTGCACTGCATTTTTCTCCTGCGGCAAACGCATGTTAACCGGCGCACAAAGTTGCCCCGTTTCTGCGGATAATGATTGACCTTAAAGATATATTTAATATACAACTTACTCAGCATAAGTTGCATTATAACTATACCTTCATTAATTAGCTTCAATAAACGACACCTGCAGAGACAGACGTTATGTTAGATCCCAACATCATCGCTACCATCAAAGCCACCGCGCCCGCCGTGGCGGCCACCGGCCCAGCCCTGACGGCACACTTCTATGATCGCATGTTTGCTCACAATCCTGAATTGCAAAATATCTTCAACATGGCGCACCAATCCAGTGGCCGCCAGCGTGAAGCGCTGTTCAATGCGATTGTGGCCTATGCCAATAATATCGATAATCTGGCCGCCCTGCTGCCCGCGGTAGAGAAAATCGCGCAAAAACATGCCAGTTTCAACATTCAACCGGCGCAATACCAGATTGTCGGCGAGCATTTGCTGGCGACCATTCGCGAACTGCTCAATCCTAGCCAAGAAGTCTTGGATGCGTGGGGCGCGGCCTATCAGCTGCTGGCCGATATTTTTATCCAGCGCGAAAGCGCCATTTATGCCGAGCGCGCCACCGCGCAAGGCGGCTGGCACGGTACCCGAACGTTTCGGATCAGCCGTAAACACCCGGAAAGTGACGTGATCACCAGCTTGGTGCTGACGCCGGTTGATGGCCTGCCGGTGGTGGATTTCCTGCCAGGTCAGTATCTGGGGATTTATCTGCAGCCAGAATCGTTTACTTACCGCGAGATCCGCCAGTATTCGCTGTCGGCGGCGCCAAATGGCCGCGATTACCGCATCGCGGTCAAGCGTGAGCCGGGCGGCGTGGTCTCCAATTATTTGCATGATCAGGCGCAAGAAGGCGACTGTATCGACGTCGCGCCGCCATACGGCGACTTTTTCCTGCCGGCGCAAAGTGACACACCAGTGTGCTTGCTCTCGGCCGGTGTCGGACAAACGCCAATGCTGAGCATGTTGCAACATCTGGCGGCACGTGGTCATCAGCAACCGGTGCACTGGCTGCATGCGGCGGAAAACGGTGCCCAATTGGCGTTCAACGACGAAAGTCGCGCCCTATGCCACGCGCACGGCTTTTCCCACCATGTCTGGCTACGTGAGCCACTGGCCAGCGATCGTCAGGCGGAAGATTATCAGCATCAGGGCTTAATGGATCTGCAACCGCTGCGTGCAACACTGGATCAAGCGCAGATGCACTACTATTTCTGCGGTCCACTGGGCTTTATGCAGCATGTGGCGGCGCAACTGCAGCAATGGGGCGTGCCAGAAGAACGTATGCATTACGAGTGTTTTGGCCCGCACAAGGTGCTGTAACGTAACGCTGACCACGGTGGCGACAACACACTACGCACGACAACCACAGTAAACAAAACGGGAAGCTGCACGCTTCCCGTTGTTTTATCTCGGCATTGCTCGTAGAGCGCTCACCAAAAACCGTTCTGGCGGGTCGCGCGCTGGACCGCATTGGCCGGCATTCGAGCTGCTAAGGCAGCGCGCAGACGGCTGATCAGCTGATGCTGCGCTGGGGCTTGTACGATGGTTTCCGACAGCCAGCGGTAGGTATCTTCATAGTCGAGCGGACTGCCCTGATTGGCCACCAGCATTTGCGCAAGTTCAATACGCGCATGGGTATTGCCTAAACTTGCCGCTTCGCGGAAAAAACGCACCGCTTTATCGGCGTCGGCCTGCACAAAGCGCCCCTGTCGGTACAATTGTCCCAAACGCAAGAACGCAGCCGGCAGTGCTTGCTGCGCCGCTTGGCGCAAGTAATAAACGCCTAATTCGGGGTTTTGTGGGATGCATACCCCTTCGGTCAGCATGTCGCCCCACAAGAACTGGTAAGCGGGGTATTCGGCCTGACGCGCGCGCAGCTCGATATCCTGCACCAGCTGGCACTGGTCGGCCTGCACCTGTTTCAAGTGCTGCTCACTGTCAATTTCACGCAGTAATGCCTCTTGCTGATACACCTCAACCGGTGAACCACCATCGGCATACACTGCCGTGCTCAGCAGCAAACCTGCTGGCCACAACCACGCTAACCACCTGCGTTTCATGATCTGATCCCGTCACTGTTACTCTTTGCTTGTATCGGCCACTACACGCCAAACTTTACTGAACGGGCGCGCAATTCCCCCGCCCCTAAAACGCAACAAGCCGACCCGAAGGTCGGCTTGGAAACCAGGCAGTCTGTTTTACCGTGCCCGTTACAGCACGAAGCAAACCACCAACATCCTATTCTGTGAACGGATGATTATTCTGCGAATGGATGGCGCAGGATCATGGTCTGGTTACGATCCGGGCCAGTAGAGATGATGTCGACTGGCACTTCCGTCAGCTCTTCCAGACGGCGGATGTAATCGCGCGCGGCCTGTGGCAGCTGCTCAACGGAAGTGGCACCAAAGGTGCTCTCACTCCAACCTGGCATGGTTTCGTAGACTGGCTCGATACCTTCCCAGCCTTCAGCAGCCATTGGAGGAATGTCGGTCACACGGCCATCCGGCATGCGGTAGGCGGTACAGATCTTCACTTCTTTCAGGCCATCCAGCACGTCCAACTTGGTCAGACAGAAACCGGACATAGAGTTCAACGCAGCAGCACGGCGTACCGCAACAGCATCGAACCAACCGCAACGACGACGACGACCGGTGGTAGCGCCAAACTCGTTACCCTGCTTGCACAGGTACTCGCCCACGTCATCAAACAGCTCAGTTGGGAATGGACCGGCGCCCACACGGGTGGTGTACGCTTTCACAATCCCCATCACGTAGTCCAGATAACGCGGACCGAAGCCAGAGCCGGTCGCCACGCCACCGGCAGTGGTGTTGGAAGAGGTCACATACGGATAGGTACCGTGGTCAATGTCCAGCAGGGTGCCTTGCGCCCCTTCGAACATGATGAATTCACCGTTCTTACGCGCTTTTTCCAGCAGATCGGTGACATCCACCACCATGCTGGTCAGGATATCAGCAATCGCCATCACATCATCCAGCACGGTCTGGTAATCAATTGGCTCAACCTTGTACAGGTTCACCAGCTGGAAGTTGTGGTATTCCACCACGTCTTTCAGTTTGGCGGCAAAGCTTTCTTTGTCGAACAGATCGCCAACACGCAGGCCACGACGCGCCACTTTATCTTCGTACGCTGGGCCGATACCACGACCGGTGGTACCGATAGCTTTCGCACCACGCGCTTTCTCACGCGCCATGTCCAGTGCCACGTGGTATGGCAGGATCAGTGGGCAGGCTTCAGACAGCAGCAGACGCTCACGCACAGGAATACCGCGCGCTTCCAGCTCTTTCATTTCACGCATCAGCGCATCCGGTGCCAGCACCACGCCGTTGCCGATAATACTTTTCACGTTCTCACGCAGGATCCCAGACGGGATCAGATGCAGTACGGTTTTTTCACCGTCAATTACCAGAGTATGGCCTGCATTGTGACCGCCCTGATAGCGGACCACGTATTGTGCTTTTTCGGTCAGCAGGTCAACGACCTTACCTTTCCCTTCATCACCCCATTGGGTGCCGAGTACAACAACGTTTTTGCCCATGGTTCTTTATTCACCTGCAGTTAAAAGAGAAGTTTACCAAACTGAAAACCGGTATCCAGCATTAAAATACCGCTTCCGCGTTTTTGCACAATGTTTTGTCGACCAGTCACCGCTCGCGGCCATCACCGCAGCCGCGCAGTACTCAACGGCTGCACATGACATAAATGACCACGCCAGCCACCACCAGCGCGCCACCAATGCGGCGCAACATGGTCTGCGGCTGTGCCGCCAGCTGGGTCACCATGCTACGCCAGCGCTCTGGCCATAACATCGGCCCTAAGCCTTCGATAATCAGCACTAAACCCAAGGCCAACCAGATACTTTGATTCATTGCTCAAGGCTCCTACCTACCGGCCACCCCATCTCAATCGGTGACCCATAAGCGCTAAAAAAGAGACATAAAAAAGGACAAGACCCTGCGATCTTGTCCCCCTGTTAAGCGCCGTATTATGGCTTATTTTTGCGGCTGTGGCTGCGGTGACTGCATATATTGGAAGAAGTCACTGCCTGGCTTGATCACCAGCAAATCTTGCTTGCCACGGAAGCTATTTTCATACGCTTTCAAGCTACGAATGAAAGAGTAGAACTCCGGATCTTTGCTATACGCATCGGCATAGATCTTGGCGGCAGTAGCATCACCTTGACCGCGCAGCGTACGGGATTTACTTTCCGCTTCGGCTTGCATAACGGTGACTCGGCGATCCACATCGGCACGAATGATCTCAGCCTGCTCGCGGCCCTGTGAACGGTGTTCACGCGCCACGGCAGTACGCTCCGCACGCATCCGCTGATAGATGGAGTTAGAGACTTCAGCCGGCAGGTTAATTTGCTTCACCCGCACGTCTACCACCTCAATACCCAGATCTGCGGTGCTGTCAGCGCCGGTATTCAGCGCGGTACGCGCATCATCCATCAACTCGCCACGTGAACCGGAAACGATATCCTTAATGGTACGGCTACCGATTTCCGAGCGCAGACGGTCGCTGATTTTGCGTTTCAACAGCGCTTCCGCTTGCAGCATGTTGCCGCCGCCGGTCGCCAGATAGTAACGGCCAAAATCTTTGATCCGCCATTTGACGTAAGAGTCGACGATCAGATCTTTTTTCTCCGCGGTCACGAAACGATCAGCTTGATCGTCCATGGTTTGGACCCGCGCATCGAGCAGTTTCACGCTATCGATAAACGGCATCTTCAGATGCAGGCCCGGGTTATACACCTGCACCACATCTTGCCCATCACGCTTGACCTTGCCAAAGCGCAGCACGATCCCGCGCTCGCCCTCTTTCACCACAAACAGTGAGGAGGAGCCCAACAGCACGGCCACAATGACCGCCGGGATGATAAACTTCTTCATGCTTAGAATCTCCCCTGACGGTCTTGGCTGTTGACGTTGGTTCGGCTGTCTTGTCCTTGTCCTTCGGTACTGTTGTAAGTACCGGAGTTACGGCCGATCTCGTTCAACGACGGGACGCTAACGGCAGCGGCGGCAGCATCAGCTGCGCTTTGAGCACCGTCTTTCTTCATCAGGGAATCCGTTGGCAGCATCAGCACGTTATTGGCATTGGTATCCACCAACACCTTGTTGCTGTTGCTCAACACTTTTTCCATGGTATCGAGGTACATACGCTCACGGGTTACCTTAGGCGCCGCCTGATACTCTGGCAGCAGTGCATTGAAGCGATCCGCATCACCCTTGGCTTCCAGAATCACGCGCTCTTTATAAGCTTGTGCTTCTTCTTCAACCCGCTTCACGTTACCACGCGCTTTTGGCTCAACTTCACGCGCATAGGCTTCCGCTTCGCGGATGAAACGCTGTTCATCTTCTTGCGCCGCGATAGCGTCATCGAAAGCTTCTTTCACTTCTTCTGGCGGACGCGCTGACTGGAAGTTCACATCCAGCACCTGCAAGCCCATGTTGTATGGCGCGATGATTTGATCCAGCAGCACCCAAGTATCTTGACGAACCTTGGCACGGCCTCGGGTCAGCACTTCATCCATTTTGGTGTGACCGACGACATAACGCAGGGCGCTGTCAGTAGCCTGACGCAAGCTGTCATCAGGGTTGCTGACGCTAAACAGGTATTTGGCTGGGTCGGCGACTTTGTACTGCACGTTCATTTCCACGCGCACCACGTTTTCGTCTTGAGTCAGCATGAAACCCGATGCCGGTAACTCACGTACCGCCTCCACGTTCACCGGGGTGACCGATTCGATGAAGGTTGGCTTCCAGTTCAGGCCAGGCTGCACAATACGGTCATATTTGCCCAAGCGGGTGACTACGCCCCGTTCGGCTTCTTTAATCGTATAGAACCCACTGACGCCCCATACCAAGACCGCAGCGGCTACCGCCAGACCCACCAAGCGCGGGGTGAACTTAAAGCCCTGACTGCTGCCCGGATTATTCGGGTCATCGTTGTTGTTCTTCCCGCCACCTAATTTCTTGCCAAGCTTGCGGAATACATCGTCCAGATCCGGAGGACCCTGATCGCGGCCACCACTGCGGTTACCCCAAGGGTCGCGGTCCTGTCCGTTGTTACCGGGCTGATTCCACGCCATCTCTTACTCCATTAACTAAAACGTGCCGTCAGGCACTACAATTTAAGCAGATACCTCGGTATGAATTGTCGCTTCCAACTCGGTTTCCTGCTTGCATAAACGACGCCAGTCTACCGCCGGCATTCGGATATTTAACCACAGGCTTCCGTCTTCCTCATCGATACGTTCATCCACTAACGCGTCGAGCTGATACAGACGGCTGCGCAGACGCCACAGGCGCGGCGACAGATGCAGCTGATACTCCACAATATCCTGTGCCAGTAATTCACTGATCGCCTGAAACAGCAAATCCATACCGGCACCGGTATGGGCTGACACCCAGACGTGGGTTGGAACACCTTCGTCATTACGGGCAATGCGCGGTACGACCTCATCAATCAGGTCAATTTTGTTCATCACGCGCAAGACCGGAATTTCGTCGGCCTCAATCTCGTGCAGCACATGCTCCACGGCCTGAATGTTATCATCGATCCGCGGGTCGGCCGCATCAATCACATGCAGTAACAGTGTAGCTTCCTGCGTCTCTTGTAGCGTAGCTTTAAATGCGGAGACCAGATCGTGCGGCAAGTGACGGATAAAACCCACCGTATCGGCCAATACCACCGGTCCAACATCGGTCACGTCAATCCGGCGCAACGTCGGATCCAGCGTGGCAAACAGCTGATCCGCTGCGTATACCCCAGCTTCGGTGATGGTGTTAAACAGGCTCGATTTACCGGCGTTGGTATAGCCAACTAACGACACCGTAGGGATCTCGGCACGATTTCGTGCGCGACGTCCTTGCTGGCGCTGCTTAGCGACTTTCTCCAATCGGCTCAAAATCACACGGACCCGCTCTTTAAGCAGACGACGGTCCGTTTCCAGTTGCGTTTCCCCCGGCCCACGTAGACCGATACCGCCTTTTTGTCGCTCCAGGTGTGTCCAACCGCGTACCAGACGTGTGGCTAAGTGGCGTAGCTGAGCGAGTTCAACTTGCAACTTACCTTCGTGAGTACGGGCGCGCTGGGCAAAAATATCCAGGATCAGACCGGTGCGATCAATGACGCGGCATTGACACAAACCTTCAAGGTTACGTTCTTGGGCGGGAGAGAGTGCGTGGTTAAACAGGATGACCGATGCACCAGTGGCGGCTACCGCCGCCGCGATCTCTTCGGCTTTACCTTCGCCGACGAAATACTTGGAATGCGGCGCACGGCGGCTACCGGTGATCACCTGCACCGCCGTAACACCCGCAGAGGATACCAGAGTCTCGAACTCTCTGAGATCCTCTACATCCCGCTCTTGCGGGAAATTGATGTGCACCAATATCGCCTGTTCACCAGCTTCATAACGATCAAACAAGCTAATGGCTCCTAAAGCCGGAATTATTCAGTGTCAGTCAGTTCTTGCGGTGCTGGAGTAGAACCCTGCGCGGCATGAGCTGTACCGGTGTGGCCACTGTTGCTGTGATGCGATACAGGGCGAGCCGGAACTACCGTTGAAATAGCATGCTTATAAACCATCTGGCTGACTGTGTTTTTCAGCAGGATCACAAACTGATCGAAAGATTCGATCTGGCCCTGCAGCTTGATACCGTTAACCAGATAAATAGAAACCGGAACGCGCTCACGGCGCAGTGCGTTCAAAAACGGGTCTTGCAGAGATTGCCCCTTAGCCATTTTCTCTTTTCCTTATTTGTTTGTTGTTGTAGCAATTATTCAATTAATTAATAGTGCACATGGGAGCATAGAAGATTGTACACAAACCATTATTCAACCTCTAATAGCTTTGATAACGATTTGTAACGCTTCTTGTGGCTGATCACTGTCCAGCCACGTTACTTCAGGCCAACCTCGCAACCATGTCATCTGCCGTTTCGCCAGTTGGCGGGTGGCACAAATACCCCGGTACGCCATTTCCTGTGCATCGTAATCACCGCGCAAATGTTCCCACATCTGCCGATAACCGACGCACCGGATCGATGGCAGATCCGGATTAAGATCGCCGCGCTCGAACAGCTTCCGTACTTCTTGTTCAAACCCTGCTTCCAGCATGTTCTGAAAGCGTATGGCGATACGTTCATGCAATTGCGCCCGCGTTGCCGGTGCAATTGCAAATTGCTGAACGCGATACGGGAGTTGATCTCCCTGAATTTGCGTCAGCTCTGTTAAAGTTTTACCTGAAATGGCAAAAACTTCCAATGCCCGACTTAAACGCTGCGGATCATTGGGATGGATCCGCGCCGCAGAGACCGGATCAATACGTTGCAAATCTTCATGCAATGCGGCCCAACCACGGGTTGCGGCCGCTTGCTCGATCTCTGCCCGCACCACCGGATCGGCCGACGGTAACGGCGATAACCCTTCTAACAGGGCTTTAAAATATAACATAGTGCCGCCAACCAGCAGCGGGATCTTACCCGCGGCAGTGATCTCGGCCATTTCGCGCAGCGCATCGGCACGAAAATCGGCGGCAGAATAAGCCTGCGCCGGATCGCGAATGTCAATCAGACGGTGTGGCGCCAGCGCCAACTCGTCAGCTGACGGCTTAGCGGTACCGATATCCATACCGCGATAGATCAGGGCGGAATCCACACTGATCACTTCCACCGGCAGCTGTTGCCGTAAACGGATCGCCAGATCAGTTTTGCCGGATGCGGTCGGTCCCATCAAAAAGAGGGCTGGTGGTAATTTAGTCATGATGGTCAAATGCGGCCATCGCCGCCTCAAGTTGTACAGGTTTAATCAGTGTTTGGTATTCCTGCCGCACGCGTTCGGCACACAAGTGCTCGATATCCGCCACCAGGCTCACCGCCTGCGACAAGCTCCAACGCTCCTGCTCGTCCTTGAGTTGTTCGGCCAACCACGCCACCAGCAACGCTATGTCTATGGTTGGGTCAGCACAGAGTTTATTCAATAGATGCGGAATAATTTGTTGTAAGTTGTGATGCCGTAGCGGTAATGGCACTGCGCGTACCAAGACTTTGTTACGCTCAGAGCAGTGTAAATCTAGCCCTAACTGCTGCAGCAACGCCTGCTGGCTACGAATACAGGTCACGTGCTCAGCGCTGAGCGTCAATTGCAAGGGGATCAGCAGCGGCTGCGCTTTCAGTGGCTGCCCCTCTGGGGTTAGCTGCGCCTGCACACGCCACAAGGCAGCGCGCGGTAAGCATAACAAGGCTAGCCCTTGGCTTTGCTCCAGCAGTAAAAAACGGCCATTGACCACACTCAGCGCTCGCCCCAGCGAGCCTTGCGGCGCTCGGCAATCATTCACCTCTGGGCGCGGCTCTGGGCGCTGAGCCGCGGTCGCCGGATGCCCCCCTACCGAATTGGCAGAATCTGAACGGGGATCCGCCCCGGTCGTGGCCACGACAGACGGCGCACTCGGAAACAGCGTCGCGGCGGTTGGCGAGGCTGCCTCAGTGTCAGAAGTGTCAACTGGCGCAGGCTGCATCAGGCGAGCATAAGCCGCTGCCTGCTCGCGCGACACCGGTGCCGCTCCAGCGTACGAGCCAGTATAGCTACCATGACCACCATAACCAGCGCTACGCTCGCGCACGCTCGCCGGATGAGCCTCTGCCGACGCCGCACGCGCCGGTGGGGTATCGGTATATTCTCGCGGTGCATGCTCTCTCGATACAGAGTCTCGCGGTGCAGAGTCGCTCGGCGTGCTGACCGCCGTAAACTCACTGCTGCCAGCAGCGGCGCGCGGCGTGGCATCTTGCAGAGCATCACGGGCAAAGTCAGCCGTATCAGAGGCTGCGGTTGCCGCTGGGCTGGCATGTTGTAACGCGGTCAGCACCGCTTGGTAGATAAAATCATGTACCAGACGCGCCTGATGGAAACGCACTTCATGTTTAGCCGGATGCACGTTCACATCCACCTGATGCGGGTCTAACTCCAGATACAGCACAAAAGCCGGATGCTCAGAGTCTTGCAACAAGGTTTGGTACGCTTGGCGGATCGCATGATGGATCAGCTTATCGCGCATCATACGGCCATTAACATAGCTGTACGCCATGTCATTTTGCGCTCGCGAGCCTTGTGGCGTACACACCCAACCGCTGATTTTCAGGTCGGCATGCTCCCACTCCACCGCGAGAGCATGTTGCAAAAACTCTTGTCCACACACCGCGGCTAAACGGCGCTCACGCTGCTCGGCATTCGCGGCGGCCCGATATTGGCGCAGCACTTTGCCGTTATGGCGCAAGATAAAGCTGACATCAAAACGCGCTAAGGCGATGCGGCGCACCACCTCATCGATATGCGCCAGCTCGGTCTTTTCGGTACGCAAAAACTTGCGCCGTGCAGGCGTGTTGAAGAACAGATCCAACACTTCCAGCGTAGTACCCACCGGATGAGCGGCCGGTTTCACCGTCACCTGCATATCTCGCCCTTCGGCGTATGCCTGCCACGCTTCGCTTTGCGCCGCGGTACGTGAGGTCAGCGTCAGACGCGATACCGAGCTGATACTGGCCAGCGCTTCGCCGCGAAATCCAAGGCTGACAATCGCTTCCAGATCGTCGAGTGAGCTGATTTTACTGGTAGCATGGCGCGCCAACGCCAGCGCCAGTTGCTCTTTATCGATACCACAGCCGTCATCACGAATTCGGATCAGCCGAGCACCGCCCTTTTCGATGTCGATTTCAATGCGGGTGGCTCCCGCATCCAGACTGTTTTCTACCAGCTCTTTAACCACCGACGACGGGCGCTCAACCACTTCACCGGCGGCGATCTGGTTGGCTAATTGCGGAGGCAAGATCTGGATAGGCATAGTTACTCCTGCGGAATTTTCAGGCTCTGGCCGACATTCACCTGATCCGATTTCAGGTGGTTGTATTTACGCAGCTGCGACAAACCGACGCCATAGCGATCAGCGATGCCAGATAAGGTTTCACCGGCTTTGACCTTATGGTGACTTGGCCGCGCGCTTTCTTTGCTCTTACTGCCCGCCTTGCTGTGGTCTTGGTCGCTCACTTTTGGCGCCGCGCCATCTAACGGGATCTTCAGTTTTTGCCCCACCTGCACCTGATTATTGTGCATCTGGTTGGCAAATTTGATGGTCTCCATCGAAACGGCGTAGCGCGCGGCAATCTTGCCCAGCGTGTCGCCACGCTGCACCTGATACACCTCTAACTTGCCACGCGACGGCGCTTTGCTGCTGTCAGGTGCCGATTTACTGCTTACCGGTGCACTGGCTGCTTTGCCGGACGGCACTTTCAGTTTCTGCCCGACATTGACTTGATCGCGCTTGAGGTTGTTCAAGCTGCGCAGCTCAGCCAATGTGGTGTCGTATTTTTCCGCGATGCGCAGTAAGGTTTCACCACGCGTGACGGTATGAACGCTCGTGGCACTGGCCGCCGCACGACTTTCGACAACCGGCTCAGGCTGATCGACTACCGGTGGGCGTGGACGGCTCTCCGTGACCTCGGCCGAACTGCTGCTGGCCGCTGACGGCAATTTCAACTTCTGGCCGACCAACAGCTCACCGGACTTCATCCGGTTCAAGCGCTTCAAGGTCACCACATCGGTATCATACTGCTCAGCAATGCGGGTCAAGGTTTCCCCACGTTTCACCACGTGTACCTGCGCTTTTGCCGCGCTACTGCTGGTTTTGACCGGCGCTTTTTCGACAATCGGCCCCGGCTGATCAATATCGACCACCGGCGCTTTACTGCTGACACTGCTACTGGCACTACTGCGTACTGGCTCTGGCTGGCTGACGCTGCTGCTCCGTGCTGGCGGCTGTGGCGCTGGAGTACTGCGCGCTGCCGGATGGTCACGGTAGTAACTGCGGATCCCGTGATAAATCGCGGTCGCCACTTTAGTTTGGTGCGAACTGCTACCTAACAAGCGCTCTTCGGTAGGATTTGAGATAAATCCGGTTTCCACCAGCAATGACGGAATATCCGGCGAACGCAACACCCCGAGGCTCGCGTGCTCTGGGCGACGCTTGTGCAGTGGCGAAATCCGCCCCATCTCGCGCAGTACCCGAGATGCCACATCGTAGCCGACACGCTGCGAATGCCCGAACTGCAGATCCAGTACGGTCTGACTCAGATAGCGGTCATTGTTGTTACCGGAGAGCACTTCACCGGCGCCACCGAGTAATTCAGACTGCTTTTCATGATCTTCCAGCCAGCGCCCCATCTCAGAGTTAGCACGCCGGTTAGACAGCACCCACACCGAGGCACCTTTGGCACTGCGATTGGGCGCCGCATCCGCGTGAATAGAGACCAGCAGCTGCGCATCTTTACCGCGCGCAATCTCCGAGCGTCCGCCCACCGAAATAAAGTAATCGCGCTCACGGGTCATCACGGCTTTAAAGTTGCCGTCACGGTTAAGTAAGTCGCGCAATTTGGTGGCAATCGCAATCGTCACCTGCTTTTCGCGCAGGCCATTTTTGCCGATCGCACCGGGGTCTTGTCCACCGTGGCCGGGGTCAATGGCGATCACGATCCGCTCGCTGCTACGCCCTGGCGTGCTGCGCAGCTCCTGACGGCTGTTGGTCGTCGCGCTGCTGCGGCTACTGCCGCTTTGTGGCTTGATGGTCAACACCACTTGGTATTTGTTGCCACCGCGTGACTCGGTCACCGCCTTGGCGTTGACTCGCTGCGATAACTCCATCACCAAACGCAATGTGCCGCCTTGTGGCGGCGTGCTGGTGCGGATGGTCTCCACCAATTTGCCGCGATAGCGCTTCGGCAGACTCATCTCTTTGCGTGTGTTACGCAGATCCAGCACCAGCCGATCCGGCCCGCTCAAGCTGAAATAGCCATAAGTGGGTTTGCCGGAGAAGCTCAAGGTCACCTGATTGCTGCCGCCGCTGCCGTCACGTACCGCAATATCCGTTAATACTGCCGCCCACAGCGGCAAGCCGATACTCCAGAGCAACAGCCCCAGAGCGAGTGGCCAGCGAGGTTTAATCCACATCCTTATTCGTCACTCAGGTGCTCAACCAGTTGTTGTCCGTATGGCGTGTTGGCCTGTAGCTGGGCTTGGCGTCCTTCACCGTCATAACGCAGAGTCAGGCTCAGATCCGGTGGCGGCAGGAACCCTTCGCCACGTTGCGGCCATTCCACCAGACACAAGGCGCGCTCGGTGAAATAATCCCGGATCCCCATGAACTCCAGCTCTTCCGGATCGGCGAGGCGATACAGGTCAAAGTGGTACACATCCCACTGGGGTAAGTTATACGGCTCGACCAGTGTGTAGGTCGGGCTTTTGACATTGCCAGCATGGCCGAGAGCTTGCAGGAAACCACGGCAAAAAGTGGTTTTACCGGCGCCTAAATCGCCATGCAGATACAACACAGTGGCCTGCGAACAGTGCAGTGCCAGACGGCGTCCCAGCTCTACGGTGGCAGCTTCATCCGCCAAATCAAAAGACACAGATTTCATCGTCATTGGTTATTAATTCTGATTGGATTATTTCTGGTTGGGATTCCCCAGCTGCCGCAGAACCGGTAATAAATCACTGGCCAGCATTCCGCGCATTCCCTGTAACGCACATTGGTCAGCCGCCGCGCCATGCAGTAATACTGCCGCGCAAGCCGCATCCTGTAAGGGATCAGCTGTACCTTCCGTAGCTTCGTTATGCAGATCATAGCATTGCCGCGCGTAAATACAGAGAGTCTGTGCCAAAAGCGCTGCACAAATGCCACACAAAACATCGCCGCTGCCACCGGAAGCCATTCCCGGATTTCCGACATCGGCTAGCGCAATATGTTCCCGATCCGCAATTAAGGTTCCGGCACCTTTGAGGATCACCACGCCGCCCCAACGCTTTTGTAACTGGCGCACAGCGGCAAAACGGTCTTGTTCGATATCCGCAATTGAGCAGCCTAACAGACGCGCAGCCTCCCCTGGATGCGGGGTCAGTATATGGTTAGCGCGATGACGCGGCTCAGTACCCGCACTGCGCGCGCCGGCTTGATTGGCTTGATCTAAAAAACGTAATGGATTGGAGGCCAGCACATTCAGCGCATCCGCATCCCAGATCGTTGGTTTACCCGCAGCCTGCACCGCCGCCACGATCTCCTGCGCCCAGGGGCCTTGCCCTAAGCCCGGCCCGCACGCAATCACGTCCGCCCACGCTAACGCTTCTTGCAGCGAGGCGGGAGTATAAACGTGCGCCATCACTTCTGGGCAGCGGATGAGCAATACCGGCACATGTTCGGCGCGCGTCAGTACCCGCACTAAACCCGCACCGCTTCGCAGCGCCGCTTCTGCCGCCAAACACACCGCGCCACCGGTTCCCAGCTCACCGCCAAGCACCAACACCTTGCCATGCTCGCCTTTGTGGCTACAGGGTCTACGCGCCGGTAAATAGCGCGCTAAATCCGTGCGCGATAGGCGCAGCCAAGGCGAAGAGTGAGTCGCCAGCCACGCATCAAGCCCGAGCGCGGCATAATACACCGCGCCGGTATAATCGCGCGCCTGACCGGTAAACAGCCCACGCTTAAGAGCCACCAGTGTTAACGTCGCCTTGGCGCGCACCGCAACACCGGCCACCGTGCCGCTGTCGGCCTGTAACCCCGAAGGGATATCTAACGCTAGCACCGGCATAGAGTGAGTATTCACCCACTGGATAACCTTGGCCAATTCAGGGCGCACTGCGCCGCGCACACCAATGCCCAGCAGTGCATCCACCACCAAATCGGCTTGGGTGTCTAACCGCGCCAGATCGTGTAGCAGATGGCCGCCTTGCGCCAACCACGCCTGCAATGCTTGCTGCGCCGGTTGCACCAGCGTTTGCCCCGCAAAGGGCGGCATATAGACACTGACGCGCACACCCGCTTGGGCAGCCAGCGCCGCCAAGACCAACCCATCGCCGCCGTTATTGCCGTTGCCGCATACAATCACCAGACTACGCAGGTCAGGGTAATGCTGCTCAATCCACTGCCACGCCGCGGCACCTGCGCGCTGCATCAGTTGCCACAATGAGATCCCCTGCGCCGCCGCGGCCTGCTGCTCGGCCCGACGGACCCACGCGGTATCGTATAAGGAATGTGGTAAACTGGACGCTATCTGTGCTGCTGCCTCTTCACAACGAATTGATCTATCCATGACATCATCATCCGCCACGCCTGCGGCCCCTGATTTGGTTCAGTTGGCCCAATCTATCAAGCAATGGGGTAAATCGCTAGGTTTCCAGCAGGTTGGCATTTGCCTGCCAGACTTGCGTGAACACGAGCCACGCCTACAAGCGTGGCTGGATAATCACTACCATGGTGAGATGGGGTGGATGGCGAGCCACGGCATGATGCGCGCACGCCCTAGCGAATTGCATCCCGGTACGCTACGGGTGATCAGTGTGCGGATGAATTATCTCCCGCCCGATGCCCGTTTTGCTAAAGTGCTGCGCGATCCACTGAGCGGCTACATCAGCCGTTATGCGCTGGGGCGCGATTACCACAAATTGCTGCGCCAGCGTCTCAAACAGTTGGGCGAAAAAATCCAAGCCGAAGTCGGCGCATTAGGCTTTCGCCCGTTTGTAGACTCCGCCCCCATTTTGGAGCGGCCACTGGCCGCCAATGCTGGCCTTGGCTGGGTTGGTAAACACTCACTATTGCTTAATCGTGAAGCAGGCTCTTGGTTTTTCTTGGGCGAGTTATTGGTGGACTTGCCGCTGCCGGTCGACACACCAGTAGAGCAAGAGTGTGGGCGCTGCGTGGCCTGCATGACCACCTGTCCGACCGGCGCGATTGTTGCGCCCTATGTGGTCGATGCACGGCGCTGTATCAGCTATCTGACTATCGAATCAGACAGCGCTATTCCGCTCGAACTGCGCCGTACGTTGGGTAACCGTATTTATGGCTGTGATGACTGCCAGCTAATCTGCCCGTGGAGCCGAGTCGCACCGCTGACCGAAGAAGCCGATTTTGCGCCGCGCGCGCCTCTGCATACCCCGCAATTACTAACGCTATGGCAGTGGGATGAAGCCACCTTCTTGCGCCTGACCGAAGGCTCGCCGATTCGGCGCATCGGGCATCGCCGCTGGCTGCGTAATCTGGCCGTAGCGCTGGGTAACGCCCCGTATCAGGCCGACATCGTGCTGGCCTTGCAAAGTCGCTTAGGGGCGGATGAATTGGTGGATGAGCACATTCAGTGGGCGCTGGACGAACAGTGGCAAAAACGCAGTGCCTTAGCCATTAGCGTACAACCTGCAACCGAACAAAACATCAACGCCAGTTCGGTGCAGACAACCCAACAGCGCCGTCTGGTGCGCGCCATCGAAAAAGGATTGCCACGCGACGCCTAATTTTCTCTGCAACGCCACCGCCGATAATCCCTACGCTTAGCCACAACCTATGCAACGCCCAATCCGCATCGGCGCGAAACGGATCACTAATTATCACAGTCGTGATTGACGGATGCACCGCAAGGCGTTCTTACACTGGGGATATGTGGATAACAATTTAAAGCAGGGCGTAAACCGACGCGCAAGCAAGTGGCCAGTTTTAGTGATGCAGCACAGGAAAATCCCGTGATTACGCAGGATTAGCGGCTTCCACGGGCAAAGTTCAGCATAAAAAGCTGACTTTCTGCAGTGGTTCAGTAGGCGTAAAGCTGTGGATAACTCTGTTTACAGGTGCGGCAACGCCACGCGCCACAGCGCATAGACCCGCTTGTGTATAACGGTCTGAACACAGAGGAAAACAGTTAAAGAATCCGCAGACGACAAAAAGCCCTCGAGGGCTATTCAGATTCGATTTTTTGTGACGAAGATAACGTGGAACCGGTGAGACGATTGGAGCGGGAAACGAGACTCGAACTCGCGACCCCGACCTTGGCAAGGTCGTGCTCTACCAACTGAGCTATTCCCGCACGGTATGTCGGCATGCTCATCTTACACATCAGATTGGAGCGGGAAACGAGACTCGAACTCGCGACCCCGACCTTGGCAAGGTCGTGCTCTACCAACTGAGCTATTCCCGCATCGCAGAATGTGTAATCTGAGGTTTTACGTCGTGATGGCTGTCTGGAGCGGGAAACGAGACTCGAACTCGCGACCCCGACCTTGGCAAGGTCGTGCTCTACCAACTGAGCTATTCCCGCATTCACAGAGAACAGACATCGGACGGTGTAAGTTTGGAGCGGGAAACGAGACTCGAACTCGCGACCCCGACCTTGGCAAGGTCGTGCTCTACCAACTGAGCTATTCCCGCATCACTTACACGGCGTAACAGCGAAGCACTCGAACAGGTCGAATTCATCATTGCTACGGGCTGCGAATTATACGGAGATTCCCCCGCGACGCAACCCCCTAAAGCAAAAAACTTGTCATCGCCAGCGCGTCTGCTGACAAATCGGCCAATCCGGATAATTTGCCAGCAAATTTTGCCGTCACGGCGCGCAAGTCACTTATAAACGGATGAAATTCTCGCGGTAATAGCGCAGCTCCGCGATAGATTCACGGATGTCATCCAACGCCAAATGGGTGCCTTGCTTGCTAAAGCCAGCCAGAATTTCAGGCTTCCAGCGACGCGCCAGCTCTTTTAAGGTACTGACATCCAGATAGCGGTAATGGAAGTACTGCTCCAACTGCGGCATGTGGCGATACAAGAAGCGGCGATCTTGACCGATACTGTTGCCACAAATCGGTGACGCGCCCGCAGGCACCCACTGCGCCAGAAAATCCAGCGTCTGCGCTTCGGCTTGTGCTTCGCTGCAGGTGCTGGCGCGCACGCGGGCCACCAGACCACTTTCGGTATGGGTGCGGGTGCACCAGTCATCCATCCCCGCCAGAACATCGTCAGGCTGATGAATGGCAAGTACCGGCCCTTCGGCTAAAATGTTCAAGTGCTTGTCGGTCACAATGGTGGCGATCTCCAGCACTTTATCGGTATCCGGATTGAGTCCGGTCATTTCCATATCAATCCAGATTAAATTTTCTTTATCAGCGGCCATGGGCACTCCTGCATTTTTTCTCGCAAACTGCGTGTATGATACAGGGTTTAAACTCCCTGCGTGTAATTACCAAAGAGCAAATCACTTTGAGTAAGAAAAAGCTAACCCTCGGCCAACAACGCCGAGTCAATGCCAACCAGCAACGCCGGTTGAAGCAAAAAGACCAAAATCCGGAATGGGATGATGCCCTGCTCGGCGATGCCCAAGAAGGGGTAGTCATCAGCCGTTTCGGTATGCATGCCGACATCGAGGCCGCAGACGGCAGCCTGCACCGCTGTAACCTGCGCCGCGCCATCAACAGCTTGGTGGCCGGTGATAAAGTGGTTTGGCGGCCAGGCAAGGAGCATATTCACGGGATCAGCGGCGTGGTCGAAGCCGTGCATGAACGCCACTCGGTGCTCACCCGTCCGGACTTTTATGACGGCGTCAAAGCGGTCGCTGCCAACATCGATCAGATTGTGATCGTCTCGGCGGTAGTCCCAGAGCTGTCTACCGATATTATCGACCGTTATCTGGTGGCCTGCGAGCAGGTCAACATCGCGCCGTTGATTGTGCTGAACAAAGTCGATCTGCTGAGCGCCGAAGATCGCTTATGGGCGGTCGAAGCCCTGGAGCAATACCACAGCATCGGCTATCGCATCTTGTGGGTGTCTTCCCATACCGGCGAAGGCATGGATGAGCTCAATGACGCCCTGCGCGAGCGCATCAACATTTTCGTGGGTCAATCAGGGGTAGGTAAATCGAGCCTGATCAACGCATTGCTGCCAGAGGCCAATGCCGGTACCGGCGCGGTATCGGATAACTCGGGTCTCGGTCAGCACACCACCACCGCCGCGCGTCTGTATCACCTGCTGGAAGGCGGCGACCTGATTGACTCCCCGGGGATCCGCGAATTCGGTCTGTGGCATTTGGATCCGGAGCAAGTTACCGAATCTTTCATCGAGTTTCGTGACTACCTCGGCCTGTGCAAATTCCGCGACTGCAAGCATGATAACGACCCAGGCTGCGCGATCCGCGAAGCCGTGGAGGCGGGCAAAATCAGCCAAACCCGTTACGACAGTTATCACCGCATTTTGGAAAGCATGCTGCTGGCCCGTGCCCGCCGCCACTTCCCACAGCGCGATAATTAACTCGGTGCGCCTCACCCTGCGCGGTGAGGCCGTCTTCTGCGTACGCTAAGCGGTGCGACACAGCGCTTAGCTGCGCGCAGTGTTAGTGCTATCGCCTGAGTCGCATGCCATGCGCATCAGCATGACGTGATAAGAGAAATGGCAGGTATGACGCAGCTGACCGGCGCGGTCAACCTGCATCAACACTGACAAGGCGGCGGATTACGGGTAAAATGCGCGCCTTTTATGCATACGCACTGCGCACGCAGTCAGGCAAACTCGGATACATAACGAAGTTTCGCCCCATGACACTGCCCGCACAGACTCTAGGTGAACGGAGAAGCTACAGGTGTTCAACCAAGTAAAAATTGCACTGCAGTATCTGCTGCCAAAACAGCGGCTGACCCAACTGGCCGGCTGGGCGGCGGAAAAAAACGCCGGCGCGCTGACACACTGGGTGATCCGGCTGTTTGCCCGTCATTACGGCATCAACATGCAAGAAGCGCAAAAGAGCGATCTGAGCGCCTATGCCAGTTTCAACGAATTTTTCACCCGTCCGCTAAAGCACAGCGCGCGTCCAATTGATTTTGCGCACAACTGCCTGTGCCTGCCCGCTGACGGCATGATCAGCCAGATTGGCCCGCTGCGTGACGATCTGCTGCTGCAAGCCAAAGGCCACTACTATTCACTGGATGCGCTGCTGGCCGGCCAAACCGAGTGGGTACGACGTTTTCGTCATGGCGCCTTTGCCACCACCTACCTGTCTCCGCGCGATTATCACCGCGTGCATATGCCGTGTGATGGCACTCTGCGCGAGATGATTTACGTGCCGGGTGAGCTGTTTTCCGTGAATCCACTGACCGCGGAAAACGTACCGGGGTTGTTTGCCCGTAACGAGCGCGTGATCTGCCTGTTTGATACCGCCGCCGGCCCAATGGCGCAGATTCTGGTCGGTGCCACCATCGTCGGCAGCATCGAAACCGTGTGGGCGGGAACCATTACCCCACCACGCCGTGGCGAGTTGCAGCGCTGGACTTATCCGGCCGCCGGTGACGAGCAAGCGGTACATCTGACCAAAGGTCAGGAAATGGGCCGTTTCAAGCTCGGATCCACGGTAATCAACCTGTTTCCTGAAGGCAGTGTTGCATTTGAGTGCACATTACAGCAAGGTGTTACCACCCGCATGGGCGAGCGTTTTGCCCGGCTGCTGAGTGCCCCGATTTCTGTTGAAGGTGACACCACCCTCGCATCCCCGCACTCCGGAGCCTGACTAACGCCAGCCTGCGGCTGAACGTTAACAGTATTTAGACCGTCGTTCGCGGCGGTCTTTGTTCCGCGAGGTCGCGCATGTCACGACACCCTTTACAGCGTTATTGTTCCCTCTTTTTGCTGCTGTGTGCCTTACTGGTCAACAGCCTGCCGCTACAGGCAGAGGTGTTGCAACCGGCAGACAAGCTGCAACAATCCATCGACACCACCGAAGCTGGTAATCTGCCCGATAAAAAAGCGATTTTAGAAAATCTGCAGACGGCACTGACTTGGCTGAAAACCCGTGATGAAGCGCAAAAGCGGCGCACGGAATATCAGGCGGCGATTGATAACTATCCCAACCTCACCAGCCAATTGCGCCAGCAGTTACAACAGCTACAGCGCAGCGCTAACAGCACCAGCCATACCCACAATGGCGCAGGGCTGACGACGGCCGAGCTTGAGCAGCAAATTTTGCAAACCAACAGCAAATTGCTGGGGGCGACGCGCGATCTGCAACAAGAAAGCGATCAAATTCAGGCCATCATCGATTCGCTGAACGATATTCCGACGCGGCAAAGTGAGGCGCGTACCGCCCTCAATCAAGCCGAGCAACGCTTATCGACGCTGCCGCCAAGCAGCAATACCCCGTTGCAGCAATCGCAAGAACAAGCGCTGCGCGCCGAGGTAACTGCGCGCAAGGCGCAAGTAGATACCCTGGAGCTTGAGCAACTGTCGGCCAACAACCGGTTGGAATTGGCACGCCTGCGCCAAGAGATCTCGCGCACGGAGCGCGATCAACTCGACAGCCGCCTGCAAGCCCTGCGCAATGCCTTTAACGAGCAGCGCCAGCAAGAAGCGCAGCAAGCGCTCAAGCAAAGTACCGCCTTAATTGAGCAAAGCGCCGATCTGCCGGCGTTTGTCACCGAGTTGATTAACCAAAACCAGCAGTTGTCACAGGCGCTCAATCAGCAGGCCAGCTTTTTAGAGCGCACCGCGGAAGCGCAGCGCAGCACCCAAGCGGACATCAATCAGGTCAAACAAGCGCTGAGCAGTATCCGTGAACAATCGCAGTGGTTATCGGTTTCCAACGCCCTCGGCGAGAGTTTGCGCTCACAAATTGCCAAACTGCCGAAAATGCCCAAACCACAGCAATTGGATCGGGAAATGGCGGATATTCGCGCCCAACGGCTGCAATATGATGAGATGCAAAATACGCCCCTGAGCGAAGAGCAGCTCACGCAAATTGAGGCGCTCCCGAAAAATCTGCGTAACATCTGGAACAGCCAGTATCAGACCCGCCATGACTTACTGACGTCGCTGATCACCGGCACCGATACCAGCATACTGGAGCTGGCCAAACTGAAAGTGGCCACGAACCAACAAATCGATGTGCTGCGCGAAATTAAAGTCGCCACCAATCGCTATCTGTTCTGGTTGCCAGACTTAAACCCAATTGGCCTCGGCTTCCCACTCGCGGTGCTACACGATGTGCGCCAACTGGTGGCGATGGATGTGTTCGGTCAGATAGCGCAGGGTTTTGTCGCCAGCTTACATAGCGAAAGCCTCTTGTGGTTGCTGGCCGCTATCGGCGTCAGCATCGCCAGCCGTTACAGCATGGGCAACTACCGCCGTTTTCTGGACAAAGCCGCCAGCCGGGTAGGCAAAGTGACCTTAGACAGCTTCGGTCTTACGCTACGCACCTTGCTGTGGTCGGTGTGGGTTTCCCTGCCCGCGCCGGTGCTGCTGGCCGCGGTAGGTTACAGTCTGCTCAATGCGTGGGCCTATCCGGTGGCCATCGCTTTTGGTGAAAGCCTGATCAATTTGGTTATCGTGATCAGCTTGTTCGTGATCACCGCCAATTTTGCCCGCGCCAAGGGGCTCTTCATCGTCCATTTTGGTTGGGACAGCAAGAAAGTGGGCCGCGCGATGCGCTATTACGCCGTGTCGCTGGCCAGCTTTGTGCCGCTGTGGTGTGTCGCCGATACCTTAAGCTCGCTTAACGATCGCCAGTTTAACGATACGCTGGTGCGACTGGCCTTTATTGGCCTGTGCATCGTGCTGATGGTGCTGACCGCCAGCTTGCGGCGCACCAAAGTGCCGCTGTACCTCAACGCACAGGGCTCGGGGCAGAACCTGATTAACTACTTGCTGTGGGGGGTGGTGTTAGCCACACCGCCACTGGCGATTTTGTTCACCTGCTTAGGCTATCTATCGACCTCACGGGCGCTGCTGGCGCGGGTGGAGGTCTCATTGGTGGTATGGCTGTTCTTATTGCTGTTCTACTACCTGACCCGTCGCTGGATGTGGATCCAACGTCGGCGCATCGCCTTTGAGCGAGCCAAGCAGCGCCGCTCTGAAATCTTGGCGCAACGAGCGCGCAATAACGATGATGAGCATGCCACCAGCAATGATGGTGCGCAGGACATGATTGAAGAGCCGGTGATCGATCTGGATGTGATCAGCGCCAAATCCTTGCAGCTGATGCGCTCGATGATCTCGCTGGCCGCCCTCGGCTCGCTGATGTTGATTTGGTCTGAGCTGCGCTCGGCGTTTGCCTTCTTGGATAACATCAACCTGTGGAATGTCATCGACATCACTAACGGCGTTGAAAGCGTCCAGCCGATTACGCTGGGCTCGCTGCTGCTGGCCGGTCTGGCGCTGATCATTACCGCCAAGATCATCCGTAACCTGCCAGCGCTGATGGAGCTGGCACTGTTACAGCATCTGGATCTGACCCCGGGAACCGGTTATGCCATTACCACTTTAACCAAGTACTCGATCATTTTATTCGGGGTGATGATCACCGCCTCGATGATTGGGGTGGATTGGGCTAAATTGCAGTGGTTAGTCGCGGCGCTCGGTGTTGGTCTTGGTTTTGGTTTGCAAGAGATCTTCGCCAACTTTATCTCTGGCCTGATTATTTTGTTTGAAAAGCCAATCCGCATTGGCGATACGGTGACGATTCGCGATCTGACCGGTACGGTGACCAAAATCAACACTCGAGCCACTACTATTGCCGATTGGGATCGCAAAGAGATCATTGTGCCGAACAAGGCCTTTATCACCGAGCAGTTCATCAACTGGTCGCTGTCCGATCCGATCACCCGCATCGTGCTGCGGATCCCCGCCCCGCAACATGCCGATACGCAACTCGTCACCAGTTTGATTGAGCAAGCCGCGCGAAATACACCGAATGCCTTGGAAACCCCAGCGCCCGAGGTGTATCTGGTCGACTTGCAGCAAGGGATCCCGCTCTATGAGATCCGCTTGTACGCGGCGGAAATGGGCCATCGGATGCCTATTCGCCATGAGCTGCACAAGCAGATCTTGGCTCTGTTCCACGCCCATGAACTGGAACTGCCGTATCCGCCAAGTCAGATTCGGGTTGAGAAGATGCCGGCCAGTGAAGCACTACGCCGCAGCGCGGTGAGTAATGTGATGACGATCTAACGGGTTGCCTTGCTCGCTAATTAGATTCACCAGCAAATGATAATGAGAACTCATTGCATTTAAGTAAGTTCTCCTTTATTGTACAAGGACTGCACAGAAATCGGTTTCAGCCCTTCCGTTTTCTGCCACGCTCTCCCCCGCATATTGCAATGCCAGACCACAGGTTTTTGCACCAGCTGGCACGGCAAAAATAAAAAAAACGGCGGTCCTGATGGACTGCCGTTTTTGTCTGCTCGCTATCAATAAACGATAAATTATCGCGCTTCAGCAACACTCACGCGATCGAAACCGGAAACGCCATCACTTCGCTGATATCTTCGGCATTTACTGCCACCATCAGCAAACGTTCAACGCCCAGCGCAACCCCTGAGCAATCCGGCATACCGGCGGCCACGGCGGCCATCAGACGCTCATCAATGGGGTAAGTCGGTAAGTTACGTGCCGCCCGCTTGATATTTTCCTGCTCTAAGCGTTTGCGCAGCTCTTCAATGTCACTCAGCTCATGGAAGCCGTCTGCCAGCTCCATGGCGTGATAAAACACCTGAAAACGCTCAGCAACGCGGTGATCTTCCGAGCTGATTTGCGCCAGCTCCGCCTGATTGGCTGGGAAGTGATACACAAAAACCGGTTTCTCTTGGCCCAGATTCGGCACCACTTCGCGCTGGAACAGCACGTGCAGCAGGCAATCGCGCTCTTCCCCTTCTAGCAGATCTGTTAGCCCTTTAGCTTCAACCAGCTCAGCCAACACCGCTTTATCTGCTGACAGCGGGTCAATATCCAAATGACGCAAGAAGGCTTGCTGATAAGAAAGACTTTCCGCCGGTTCACAGTCGAGGATCTGCTGCAGCAGATCGTCCACTTCATTCATCAGACGGTACATATCAAAGCACGGCCGGTACCATTCCAAGATGGTAAATTCCGGATTATGTCGGCTATCGGCATCCTTGTTACGAAATGAGCGACCTAACTGGAAAATCGGACCGCTTCCCGCGGCCAGCAGGCGTTTCATGTGATATTCAGGATTGGTGACCAGATACAGTTTCTGGCTCTCACAATCATCACAGCCTTGGTATTCCAGTTGAAACGGAAATTGGTATACATCCGCTAAGGTAGTCTGACTCATTGCCGGCGTTTCGACTTCCAGCACACCCCGATCAGCAAAGAAACGACGCACATCTGCCAGCATGGAGGCACGCTTTAGCAGATTGCTCATTGGCGCTGAAGGCTGCCAGTTCACCGATTCGCTCATGATTTCCTCTGGATAAACACTCGTAATTGGTGCCGCAGTCTACCCGCGAGTCCGTCATCAGACAAATCCTTGGCGGCATTTCCTCTGTCTGGCCGTCATTTAAATGTAAAAATTCCGCCGTGGGGTTTCGCTTTAGTGAAAAAATGAAGCACTAATGTAAATTAATTCTTAAATTCACTATTTTTGTGACTCCGTGCGGTTTTTTGCGCTCGATCACGAAATCAAATCTTGCTCACTCTTTCGAGTGAGTAAACTCTCAAAACAGGTAACTAAATCAAGTTTTGTTACAGGTGCGATGACTACAATAGCCGCGCTGAAACCGAGGATTTCCCCCTTATTTATTTTTTTTAATCCCGACGACTATAATTTGTCCAATATTTCGGAGGAATGCTGTGCAGACCTTTACCGCAGACATCGCTATCATTGGTGCGGGTGGTGCGGGCTTGCGTGCCGCAATTGCCGCAGCCGAAGCCAACCCTAATCTGAAGATCGCGTTGGTATCCAAGGTATACCCTATGCGCAGTCACACCGTTGCAGCCGAAGGTGGCTCCGCAGCGGTAGCACTGGATCATGACAGCTACGACAACCACTTCAACGATACCGTATCCGGTGGTGATTGGCTGTGTGAACAAGACGTAGTCGAATACTTCGTTAAACACTCACCGATTGAGATGACCCAACTGGAGCAGTGGGGTTGTCCGTGGAGCCGTCGTCCGGATGGTTCTGTAAACGTACGTCGCTTCGGCGGTATGAAAATTGAGCGTACTTGGTTTGCTGCGGATAAGTCCGGCTTCCATATGCTGCATACCCTGTTCCAGACGTCTATCCAATATCCACAAATCCAGCGCTTTGACGAGCACTTCGTACTGGACCTGCTGGTAGACAACGGCGAAGCCCGTGGTCTGGTCGCAATGAACATGATGGAAGGTACACTGGTACAGATCCGCGCCAACAGCGTGATCCTGGCTACCGGTGGTGCCGGCCGTGTTTACCGTTACAACACCAACGGCGGTATCGTAACTGGTGATGGTATGGCGATGGCTTACCGTCATGGCGTACCTCTGCGTGACATGGAATTCGTTCAGTACCACCCAACCGGTCTGCCGGGCTCAGGTATCCTGATGACCGAAGGCTGCCGTGGTGAAGGTGGTATTCTGGTGAACAAAGACGGCTACCGTTACCTGCAAGACTACGGTCTGGGACCAGAAACCCCAGTCGGTCAGCCGAAGAACAAGTACATGGAACTGGGTCCACGTGACAAAGTTTCTCAGGCGTTCTGGCACGAGTGGCGCGCAGGCCGCACCATCTCTACCCCTCTGGGCGATGCGGTACATCTGGACCTGCGTCACCTGGGTGCTAAGTACCTCAACGAGCGTCTGCCGTTCATCTGTGAACTGGCGAAAGCTTACGTGGGCGTGGATCCGGTTAAAGAGCCAATCCCAGTACGTCCAGCCGTACACTACACCATGGGTGGTATCGAAACCGATAACCAGTGCGAAACCCGCATCAAGGGTCTGTTCGCAGTGGGTGAGTGTTCTTCTGTGGGTCTGCACGGTGCGAACCGTCTGGGTTCTAACTCACTGGCTGAAATCGTGGTATTCGGTCGTCTGGCCGGTGAAAATGCCGTGGCACGCGCCGCTGAAATGGGCGAAGCCAACGATGCAGCTCTGAATGCACAAGCCAAAGACATCGAAAACCGTCTGCACAGCGTTCTGAATCAGGAAGGTAATGAGTCCTGGTCGAAGATCCGTGACGAGATGGGCATGTCTATGGAAGAAGGTTGCGGTATCTACCGTACCGAAGATCTGATGCAAGCCACCGTTGATAAGCTGGCTGAGCTGAAAGAACGTATCAAGAAAGTGTCTATCAAAGACCGCTCCAGTGTGTTCAACACTGATCTGCTGTACGCCATCGAAGTGGGTTACAGCCTGGACGTGGCCGATGCCATGGCGAACTCTGCGCTGGCGCGTAAAGAGTCTCGTGGTGCGCACCAGCGTCTGGACGAAGGCTATACCGAGCGTGATGACGTGAACTTCCTGAAGCATACTCTGGCCTTCCGTAGCGAAGACGGCGGCGCGCCGCGTCTGGAATACAGCGATGTATGCATCACCAAGTCCCAGCCTGCCAAGCGTGTATACGGCGCTGAAGCAGAAGACCAAGAAAAGCAGAAGAAGGAGCAGGCATAATGGCAAGCCGTACTCTGAAGATGGAAGTGATGCGCTACAATCCTGAACAGGATACCGCGCCTTATTTCCAGACCTTTGATGTACCTTACGACAACGCCACTTCCCTGCTGGATGCGTTAGGCTATATCAAAGACAACCTCGACAGCGATCTGTCTTACCGTTGGTCCTGCCGTATGGCCATCTGCGGCTCTTGCGGCATGATGGTTAACAACGTGCCTAAGCTGGCTTGTAAGACTTTCCTGCGTGACTACGCCGACGAAGGCATGCGCATCGAAGCGCTGGCCAACTTCCCGATCGAGCGTGACCTGGTGGTTGACATGACTCACTTCATCGAGAGTCTGGAATCCATCAAGCCATACATCATCGGTAATGACCGTAAAGTGTCTGAAGGTCCAAACGTTCAGACCCCGGCTCAGCTGGAGAAATACCGTCAGTTCTCTATGTGCATCAACTGTGGTCTGTGCTACGCAGCTTGCCCACAGTTTGGCCTGAACCCAGAGTTCGTAGGTCCTGGTGTACTGGCACTGGCACAGCGTTACAACACTGACAGCCGTGACCACGGTCAAGCTGAGCGTATGCCAGTTCTGAACGGCAAAAACGGTGTGTGGAGCTGTACGTTCGTCGGTTATTGCTCTGAAGTGTGTCCGAAGCACGTTGACCCAGCCGCTGCTATCCAGCAGGGCAAGGTAGAAAGTGCCAAAGACTTCATGATCGCCATGCTGAAGCCACAGTGAGGAAAGAAATGAGCACTATCTCCAAACGTAAACCTTATGTTCGCGAGATGAAAGCGAACTGGTGGCAGAAACTGGGCTTTTACAAGTTCTACATGATCCGTGAAGGCAGCGCTGTACCAACCGTATGGTTCGGTCTGGTTCTGCTGTACGGCATGTTTGCTCTGCGCGGTGGTGTAGACAGCTGGTATAGCTTTGTCGGCTTCCTGCAAAACCCTATCGTTCTGCTGCTGAACCTGATTGCTCTGGGTATGACCCTGCTGCACACCGCAACCTGGTTCAACCTGGCACCGAAGGCACAGATGATCATCATTAATGATGAAAAACTGCCTGAGAGCAAAATTGTTAAAGCACTGTGGGCAGTAATGGTGGCATTCACTATTTTTGCCCTGGCTATCGTACTGATTTAAGGAAGGAAGAGGATGAAACCATCAATCCCTCAGCGTTCTGACGAACCGGTATTTTGGGGCCTGTTCGGTGCGGGCGGTATGTGGAGCGCCATCGTTTCTCCGGTGATCATCCTGCTGGTCGGCATTATGCTGCCACTGGGTATGCTGCCGGATGGCGCGATGAGCTACGAGCGCGTACTGGGCTTTGCTCAGAGCATCATCGGTCGTCTGTTCATGCTGGGTATGCTGATCCTGCCTATCTGGTGTGGTATGCACCGTATCCACCACGCGATGCACGATCTGAAAGTGCACGTACCGGCGGGTAAACTGGTGTTTTACGGTCTGTCTGCGATCTACAGCCTGCTGGCGCTGATCGTGGTATTCACGCTGTAATCCTACTAGCGAGGCGAAACGTGCTGGCCACGGTTCGCCTCGACATGCGTTCGATATCCGCGCGATCTCCGTGAGAGATAAAAATACCCGGCATCGCCGGGTATTTTTTTATCCTTATCCTTGCTATACCTAAACCAGAGATACTGAAAGTTGTACGGCACTGATTCTGTGCATGACTCTCATCTTGCTTAGGCATTTTGCTAAGGATAGGCCAATGCTGTCACCTCGCTTCCTGCTCTCCGCCGCCACCTTGTGGTTAACCGCACTGTTAACCGCTTGTACGCAAGTTCCGCCCGGTGCCAAGCCGATTCAACAACTGGATCTAACGCGCTATCAAGGTACGTGGTACGAAATTGCGCGCCTCGACCACTCGTTCGAGCGCGGCCTGACTCACGTCACAGCCGACTATCTGCCGCGTGATGATGGCGGGATCCGCGTCATCAACCGTGGGTTTGATCCCGCGAAACAGCGCTGGCAAGTTGCCGAGGGCAAAGCCTATTCACTGGCGCCCGATATGCCGGGCTCACTGAAAGTCTCCTTTTTCGGCCCGTTTTACGGCGGCTACCATATCCTTAAGCTGTCTGACGACTACCGCTATGCGCTGATCAGCGGCCCGAACCATGAATACCTGTGGATCTTGGCCCGCACGCCAACTCTGCCCGCCGCCGAGCTCGACGCACTCTTACAGCAAGCCAAAGCGGCCGGTTTTGCCACCGACGCCCTGATTTTTACCGACCAGCGCACTCCGCGACCACAAAGTGAACCGGCAAGCACACCAGCATCCTAAACCAAGCGACAGCGCCGCGCGCCAGTCATCCCTTGCCAGACAAGGATAAAACAGGCATCGCGGCGCACTCACCGACATCAATAATAAAGTTCAGAAATGGTGGCCATCAGCAGTGGGGAATCCACCACCGGACCGGTCAACGAAGATATTCGCGCAACTCAACTACTGAATTTCAGCCCCAAGATCCCGCACACAATCAGCACCAAACTGCCGACCCGCACCAAAGAGGCGGACTCGCCAAACAAAATGATGCCCATGATGGCCGTTCCGACCGCGCCGATACCAGTCCACACCGCATAAGCGCTGCCTGCCGGTAACTGACGCATCGCCATCGCTAGCAACACCATGCTGCCACTGATGGTTAAGGCAAAAATCACCGTCGGCAACGGACGGCTAAACCCATGGCTGGCTTTTAAGGCCAGCGCCCAACACACTTCAAAGATACCTGCAATCACTAGGTATACCCACGCCATAGTCCTACACTCCTCCATGGCATTCTTCGGGGTCGTCCCCATACGAAAGGCAGTCATACCGGGTCGTCCCGGGACTGAATAGACAACGTGCGACTCTGGGCCGCACGAGAAAGAAACTAGCAATGCTGACGCGAAGAGTCGAGGTCGCTAGGTAGATTGCGCCGGCGCAGCGCATAAAGCAAGCCGGGGATCAGTAACAAGGCGGCCACCGCTGCGGCCACTACTGCTGGCCAGTTGCCGCTTCCCCACCAGTACAGCAGATAAAAACCGCCAGCGGCAGAGCCAAAATAGTAGAACATTAAATACAGCGCGCTGGCCATCGCACGCCCTTCACCGGCATGCTTACCGACCCATGCGCTGGCTAATGAGTGCAGCAGGAAAAAACCGATACTATTAATCAACAGTCCGGCAATGATCACCCACAGCTGCAAACTCAACGTCAGCAATGTGCCACCCAGCAAACACCCTACGCCCAGCGCCATCCCCGCCGGAACTGAATAACGTACGCTCCAATGGCCGGCTAAACTGGCCGACACCGTGCCGCTTAAATAGCATAAAAACAGCAATGACAACGCACTGGCTGGCAGATGCCACGGCGCGCCGTGTAAGCGAAAAGTCAGTACCGAAAACAGATTGATGAAAATACCAAACGCCAGCATGCTGATTAAAAACACCGGCCACAGATAAGGATTGCGTAGGTGGCGCAACAAGGTGCCAAACAGTGCGCGCGGCCGTAAGGCTTGTGCACGAAAATGCTGCGGTTTAGGTAATAACATGGCCACCAGCGACACGCCAGCCGCGGTGAGTAGCGCCAGAGTCCACACCGTGGCTTCAATGCCAAACCACTGTGACATCCCTCCGCCAATCAAACGCCCCGCAATTCCGCCCACCGAATTGGCGGCCACATAACTGCCCACCGCCCGCATAAAGGCTTTGGACTCAAACTCTTCGGCCATGTAGGCCACCGCCACGGCAGGAAAACCGGCCAGCCCAATGCCTTGAATCACCCGCAGCACAATCCAGCTGCTGAGACTCTGCGCCAACAGCAGCGCCAGCGCCGTCCCTAACGACAGCCCTAAGCTACACAGCATGATGCGACGCCGACCGAGCGCATCGGCGGCGATCGCCCACGGCAGCAAACTCAGGCTTAACCCGAGCGACGCGCCAGCAAAGATGCCATTCACCTCGCTAGCACTGGCACCGAACTGCGCCGCCAGCAGCGGCAACATCGGTTGTGGTGCGTACAAATTACAAAAGACCAGAAAAGAGGATAACGCCAGCGCGGCGGTGGCGCGCCGGTAATCGCGGCTTCCCTGCGTGATCATGTTGTGTCCTTACCTCGGGGCGACCGATACTTTCAGTGCGCCAAATCACTGCACCCAGTCCGTCACTATAATGGTTATAATCTCAGCAGAATATGCGTCAGGGCAGATTTTACCGATTCCGCTCTCACCACAAGGAACGATGATGCCACACACGACTCCCGTGACCACGCCTGAACAAGACGAACGGCCACGTCCGCTCACGCCGCAACTGCTGAGCGCGGCCGAGCAGCAACAGATCCTGCAACCCGGACAAGCCGCGGCGCTATGGCAGTTTGTCTGCCAACAAGCACCGACGCCGAGCCCGCGTTTTACTATCGCGCAGGTGCTGTACACCTTAGGCGGCTTGCTGGCGATTGGCGCGATGACCGTCTTTATGCAGCAAAGTTGGTCACGCTTTGGCCCACTGACCTACAGCGCGTTGTCCGCCGCTTTACTGCTGATTGCGTTACTGTTAGCTGAAGTGCTGCACCGGCGTCGCTACCCATTGCCAGCGGCCTTATGCGCTACGGTCGTGATGCTGACCGCGCCGCTGATTTTACTCGGATTACAAATGCATTGGGGATGGTGGGATGATCCGCACACCCGTCTACCGCTGTTTTATCTCGATTATCCGGGCATGGCCGATCAGCGTTGGTTATCGTTGGAGGTGCTCGGTTTGCTGGCCGGCCTTGCGATGGTGTGGCGCTACCGCGCGCCACTGTTGATGCTGCCACTGAGTTTACTGCTGTGGGTCACGCTGCTGCATAACGCGCTCGATCTGTTGAGTTGGTGGCATAGCGGCTGGCGTCGTCAGTGTCTGCTGTCACTGCTGATTGGCGTGGGTATGTTGGGGATCGCCGGCTGGCTGGATCATCGCTATCGGCGTCAGCCCGATTATGCTCACTGGTGGTATGTCAGTGCGCTGACCATCAGTTGGACTAGCCTGACCTTGCTCGACAGTCACAGCGAGCTGGGGCGCTTTATTTACTGCTTGCTGAATTTAGGCCTGATGCTGCTGGGGCCGCTGTTGAATCGACGGGTATTTACCCTGTATGGCACGCTGGGTGTGTTTGCCTATTTTGGCTATCTGGCATGGTCACTGTTTGCAGACAGCACGCTGTTCCCGTTTATTCTGTGCGCGGCAGGGCTGTTGGTGATTGGCCTTGGCGTCAAATGGCAGCAGCATGAGGTGGCGATTGCCAATTGGGTGCGCCGCCGCTTGCATCTGGATGCCTAAGCGCGACTAGACCGTAAATTGCTACAGACGCTGCAAAAATTATAGCCCCGCGTATGCGGGGCTATGCAATCGAGCCACTATCGTTTATGCGAATCGGTCTGTATCTCGGCGTGTGTATCTAGACGTATGCCACGCTCATTGGCGCGGCTTATCAGATGACTAGTGACTCGCTCATGACTTGTTGCATTGCTCAGCTCAGCTTAGCCACCAAACTGGCACAAATAGGCAGTATCTTGCGCCACTTGCAGATCAAAGGCGCTGTCACCAGGGACATGAAACTCACTGCCGGCCGCAAAGGTCTGCCACACATCGCTACCCGGCAGACGCACCGTCAGCGCGCCACGCAGCACCACCATCACTTCCGGCGCGCCGGTATTAAAGCGGTACTCGCCCGGTGCCATCACACCAACGGTAGCCCGACGCTCACCATCTTGAAAACCGATGGATTTAACCTGCCCAGCAAAATAGTCGTTCACTTCCAGCATGTTGTTACTCTCCCTGTCAAAATGGCTCGGCTAATCCCAAGCCTGCAGTCGGCAGCATACCGGTGATTTTTTGTTCTGACTAGATAAAAACCACGCCGCAAAACCCGTGTCCGGTTAGCCCATAATCTTATCGCGAAACATGAAGAACACCGCCCCCAGCAGACATAAACCGGCCCAGACAAAGTCCATCCGAAACGGCTCTTTCAGGTAGTACAACGAGAACGGCACAAATACCGACAGCGAAATCACCTCTTGGATGATTTTAAGCTGCCCAGGCGATGCGACGGTATAACCAATGCGATTAGCCGGCACTTGCAGCAAATATTCAAACAAGGCAATGCCCCAACTAATCAGTGCAGCAAACAACCAAGGTTTATGGGCGAAGTTTTTCAGGTGGCCATACCAAGCAAAGGTCATAAAGATATTGCTCAGACACAACAGGCCTATGGTTGTTACCAGCGGCGGCATAACATTCCTTTTTTAACGGTGTACTTCAACAATTAACGGCCTTAATCGACAGCGCGCTGAATAGAGCTACCTAATTTTTGCACATCACGACCAAACCCTTTGGTGGTCTCACAACCGGAGGTCAAAAATGCCAGCAGTAACGGTACAACTAGCCAGATCATACGTGGTTTCATGGTTATCCTCACGCGTTCACTCTGGCCGGTGGCCAGATTCAAGCTCTACAGACGTCTGATTTTATTATAACCGACCCCACCTTCCCATCCTGTCGGCGTGAATTTGCTTGGTCTGACAATACGCCAGCTTCCAGCAAAAAGCGCAATCGCTGCCACAAAACCGCATAAAACCAGAGGTAACTCGCACAAAATCACAGCGTCGACGCCAAAGATCGACTAGCCTCAAAGAAAGGTGTTCACGAAGAACGCCGCCAATAGCCGTGAGCCCAATGCGCTCATCATGCTAACGGCACTTTTCAGGGCGGACGGATTTCTCCCTGCCAGCGATAGCCGATGCCAGCGTAGATACCCACCCTGGATTCCACAGTGCATCGTCTGTCATACACCGTGATACCGAGCATCAGCAGTGCCTGCCAGAGCAGGCCGAACCTACACAAGGACGTAGCGCATGTTGAACAACCCCGAACAAATTCTGCATCAGATCCAGCACCATCTATGGCAAACCCTGAATCAAGCCACTACGGTAGACGATTTTATTTTGCGCCAACCTCGCCAGCAGCGTAGCCCACGCCGCGCCCTATTCAGTCTGCCGCAAGGCTTTCACAGCCGTAGCCAGCGCTTTCGTCCGTATGTGGAAGAGTTATTGTATGAGCTCGATGGTCTGAAAATGCAGGCCGATAGCCCACTGATTGACGTGCACATTTCAACACTGGCGCACAAGCTGGAGCTGTTACGTAGCGAGCTGCGCTGTCAGCTGCGGGGAATCCAGCAAGCGAGTTAACGCGGTATTGGCTCCATCGCCCGTAAGTGCTTTCTTGTATACGAAACATGCACGAGAAATAGACGAAGATCCGGCGATAATAAGCTCAGACAGATACAACCATAAACAGTGATAGCAACAGATAGCGCGGCGCACCGCAGTAATGACTCTTACGCCGTATTACTGCGCACAGAGCTTCATAAATCACAGAGCACCATAAATAATGGGCTCCATAAAAATAAGCGCCATAAAAAAACCCACCTAACGGTGGGTTTTTCTTTTTTATACACTGAACAGGTCAGGTATAGGCATTACATCATGCCCATGCCGCCCATACCGCCCATGCCGCCCATACCGGCGCCCATGTCAGCTTTCTCTTCCTTCGGCATGTCAGTAACCATGCACTCGGTAGTGATCATCAGACCGGCTACGGAAGCTGCGTACTGCAGTGCAGAACGGGTTACCTTGGTTGGATCCAGGATACCCATTTCCAGCATGTCGCCGTACTCTTCGGTCGCCGCGTTGTAACCGTAGTTACCTTCGCCCGCTTTCACGTTGTTCGCAACCACAGAGCCTTCTTCACCCGCGTTAATCACGATCTGACGCAGAGGCGCTTCCATCGCACGCAGAGCTACGCGGATACCCACGTTTTGCTCTTCGTTTTGACCAGTCAGGCCAACCAGCTTGCTAGCAACACGCACCAGAGCAACACCGCCACCAGCAACCACGCCTTCTTCTACCGCAGCACGGGTTGCGTGCAGGGCATCTTCTACGCGCGCTTTCTTCTCTTTCATTTCCACTTCGGTAGCAGCACCGACTTTGATCACAGCAACACCGCCAGCCAGTTTCGCTACGCGCTCTTGCAGTTTTTCACGGTCGTAGTCAGAAGTGGCTTCTTCGATTTGCTGACGAATCTGCGCTACGCGGCCTTGGATAGCGGCTTCATCACCCACGCCATCGATGATGGTGGTGTTGTCTTTGGTGATAACAACGCGCTTAGCTTGGCCCAGGTCTTCCAGAGTCGCTTTTTCCAGCTCCATACCGATCTCTTCAGAGATCACGGTACCGTTGGTCAGGGTCGCGATATCTTGCAGCATTGCTTTACGACGGTCACCGAAACCTGGCGCTTTAACAGCAGCCACTTTCACGATACCGCGCATGGTGTTCACTACCAGCGTTGCCAGCGCTTCACCTTCGACATCTTCCGCGATGATCATCAGTGGCTTACCAGACTTGGCCACCGCTTCCAGAACTGGCAGCAGTTCACGGATGTTGGAGATCTTCTTATCTACCAGCAGGATGAATGGGTTATCCAGCTCAGCAGAGCCAGTTTCTGGCTTGTTGATGAAGTATGGAGACAGGTAACCGCGGTCGAACTGCATACCTTCTACCACATCCAGCTCGTCTTGCAGGCCGGTGCCGTCTTCTACAGTGATCACGCCTTCTTTACCTACGCGCTCCATAGCTTCAGCAATCAGGGTGCCCACAGTCTCATCAGAGTTAGCAGAGATGGTACCTACCTGAGCGATAGCTTTGGTATCAGCACAAGGAACAGACAGCGCTTTCAGCTCTTCAACCGCAGCAATCACCGCTTTGTCGATACCGCGCTTCAGATCCATTGGGTTCATACCCGCAGCAACCGCTTTCAGACCTTCGTTCACGATAGCCTGCGCCAGTACGGTGGCAGTGGTAGTACCGTCACCGGCAGCGTCGTTCGCTTTAGAGGCAACTTCCTTCACCATCTGCGCCCCCATGTTCTCGAACTTGTCTTCCAGTTCGATTTCACGTGCTACAGATACACCGTCTTTAGTGATAGTTGGCGCACCGAAAGATTTATCCAGTACCACGTTACGGCCTTTCGGGCCCAGTGTTACTTTTACCGCGTCAGCCAGTACGTTTACACCACGCAGCATTTTTACGCGTGCATCATTGCCAAACTTCACGTCTTTTGCAGCCATGACAGATTCTTCCTTCAAAAATTGTGTTAAGGGTTAAAAGCAGTGAGCGATTATCAGGCCTGAACGATCGCCAGGATGTCGCTTTCGGACATGATCAGCACTTCTTCGCCGTCAATTTTCTCGCTCTTCACGCCGTAGCCATCGTTGAAAATAACGATGTCACCTACTTTTACGTCCAACGGCTTCACTTCGCCGTTGTCCAGAATGCGGCCGTTACCGACAGCCAACACTTCACCCCGGGTAGACTTACCCGCTGCTGATCCGGTCAATACGATGCCGCCAGCAGACTTGGATTCAACTTCTTTGCGCTTAATGATTACACGGTCATGCAGTGGACGAATGTTCATCGTTTCTACTCTCCAGATAACAAATTTAACACCCGGAATTCCATACCGGCTGTGTAGTTTCATATGTAGTTTCAAAGGTGGCGACCGGCCTAACGCCTGCCGCGCTTGTGGTAATTGAAATGGGGGACACCCGCGCCGGCTTCAAGGGGGCAAACAAAAAAATTTTTATTCCGGCATAAAAAAGGGATGAATGGCGAAAGCGATCACATTCATCCCTGAGAGCTTTACAGCGTTACATGCCCAGCTTACGCCTTCATGCACATAGCGATGAAGGCCGCATCACGATGCCGACAGACATGCCTACATTCATGATTAATGTAGGCGTGGCGGCTGATCGTGGTCATCTGGCCCTTGCTGGCTGTTATCGCCCTGATGAGTCGGCGGGTCTTTACGCTCAAACTCACCATCAAAGGTGCGATGACCGCTGCGGTTATCCTCACCACCAAACGTGCCAAAGCCTGCACTGCCGGTGCCAATAATTTGCATGCGCGGCAGCACCCAATGCGCCAGCGCCTTTTGTACCCACGGCAGCAGCAGAATCAACGCCACAAAATCGGTTAAAAAGCCGGGGATAATCAGCAAAATACCGGCGATAACCAGCATACCGGCCTGCACCACTTCTTGGGCCGGCATTTCACCCTGCGCCAGTTTTTGCTGGATAAGCATCAGCGTCTTGACCCCTTTACTGCGGATCAGCGATACCCCCACCATCGATGCCAGCAAAGCCAGTGCCAGCGTTGTCCAGCCGCCAATCTGATCAGCGACCTGAATAAATATCGTTATCTCAATAAACGGCAGAAATAACAGCAACAGCAGAAAGAAAAGACGCACTATGTGCTCCTCGATGCGTAATAGCGTTAAATAGTAAGATGGGGGCGATTGACCGTAATTTCAATCCGCCGCTCACTGTAGAGGGATTTCACCCTCGATGACACGTGAGTGGGATCACATTTATTAACTCTATTTAGGTAACATGCAACAAAAAGTGATCTAGGTAAATTTTTCCCCCGGCCATTCCAATAAGATCACCTACACTTTCAGGGAAGAACGGTAATTTTTCCTGCCGTTTTGCATAAAAACGACACACTATACTTTAACAAACTCATTACCCGTACATTCAAGGTTTACCTATTATGGCTAACAATATTCGTATCGAAGAAGACCTGCTGGGTACCCGCGAAGTTCCTGCTGATGCTTACTACGGCATCCATACTCTGCGCGCTATCGAGAACTTTAACATCTCCAACACCACTATTTCTGACGTACCAGAGTTCGTACGCGGCATGGTGATGGTGAAGAAAGCCACTGCGCTGGCCAACAAAGAACTGGGCGCAATCCCAGCGAATGTCGGCGACATGATTGTTAAAGCCTGTGATCTGATTCTGACTACTGGCAAGTGCATGGACCAGTTCCCAACTGACGTATATCAGGGCGGCGCCGGTACTTCCGTAAACATGAACACCAACGAAGTTGTAGCTAACGTTGCGCTGGAACTGATGGGTCTGGAAAAAGGCCGTTACGACGTTATCAACCCATGCGACCACGTAAACGCCAGCCAGTCTACCAACGACGCTTACCCAACCGGCTTCCGTATCGCTGTGTACAACAGCATCATGCAGCTGATTGAGAAGATCGAATACCTGAAAGTGGGCTTCGATAACAAAGCGACCGAATTTGCAAAAGTACTGAAGATGGGTCGTACCCAGCTGCAGGACGCGGTTCCAATGACTCTGGGTCAGGAATTCCACGCGTTCTCCGTACTGATGCAAGAAGAAATCCGCAACCTGAAGCGTACTGCTGAGCTGCTGCTGGAAGTGAACCTGGGCGCGACTGCGATCGGTACCGGTGTGAACACGCCAGAAGGTTACTCTTCAACCATCATCGGCCACCTGTCTAACGTGACTGGTCTGCCATGCGTGATCTCTGAAGACCTGATCGAAGCCACCTCTGACTGTGGCGCTTACGTCATGGTTCACGGTGCTATCAAGCGTACTGCCGTTAAGCTGTCTAAGATCTGTAACGACCTGCGTCTGCTGTCTTCCGGCCCACGCGCTGGTCTGAAAGAAATCAACCTGCCAGAACTGCAAGCCGGTTCTTCCATCATGCCAGCTAAAGTTAACCCAGTGATCCCAGAAGTGGTGAACCAGGTTTGCTTCAAAGTGATCGGTAACGACACCGCTATCACTTTCGCTGCCGAAGCCGGCCAGCTGCAGCTGAACGTAATGGAGCCAGTAATTGGCCAAGCGATGTTCGAGTCCATCTCTATCATGGCGAACGCGTGCGTGAACCTGCGTGACTTCTGCGTTGATGGCATTACTGCTAACCCAGAAAAATGTGCTGCCTACGTGTTCAACTCTATCGGGATCGTAACTTACCTGAACCCGTTCATTGGCCACCACAACGGTGACATCGTAGGTAAAATTTGTGCTGAAACCGGCAAGGGCGTACGTGAAGTCGTTCTGGAGCGCGGTCTGCTGACTGAGGAACAACTGGACGACATCCTGTCCGTTGAAAACCTGATGAACCCTCAGTACAAAGCAAAACGTTTCACGGAAGAAGAGGCGTAATCAGCTCGAACGTACAATAAAGCCGGCTTCTGCCGGCTTTTTGTAGTTCAGTTGGTGTCGTTATTACAAATAAAGGATTCTTGTCGTCCGACACCTTTTGGAGAAGATATCACTATGATGTGGATGGAGTTAGCCGTTGTTCTCATCGGCATTTTTATTGGTGCGCGTATTGGTGGCATCGGGATCGGCTTTGCAGGCGGTCTAGGTGTTCTGGTTCTCGCGTTAATGGGCGTGAAGCCGGGTAATATTCCTTGGGATGTTATCCTGATTATCATGGCGGTAATTTCTGCCATCGCAGCAATGCAAATCGCTGGCGGTATGGATTATCTGGTGAGCGAAGCAGAAAAACTGCTGCGTAAGCACCCAAAACAAATCACTTTTTTAGCACCGCTGGTAACCTATTTCATGACGCTGCTGGCCGGTACCGGTCACACCGCGTTCTCTACTCTGCCGGTCATTGCTGAAGTGGCGAAAGAGCAGGGAATTCGTCCGTCTCGTCCACTGTCTATCGCAGTAGTGTCTTCCCAGATTGCAATCACTGCCTCTCCAGTATCCGCTGCCGTGGTGTTCTTCTCTGGCATCATGGAGCCGCTGGGTGTGAGCTACCTGCAAATTCTGGGGATCTGTATCTCCACGACGCTGGCAGCGGTGATCCTGACCTCTTTCGTGACCAACTTCTTAGGTTGTGAACTGAAAGATGACCCGGTATACCAAGAGCGTCTGGCTAAAGGCCAAATCAAACTGCGTGGCACTAAAGAAGTGACCCTGCTGCCAGGTGCCAAGCTGTCTGTGGGTATCTTCCTGGTCGCTATTCTGGCGGTAATGGCTTACGCCACGGCAATCTCCCCAACTGTGGGCCTGATTGAAACCCCTGTAATGCCACGTAACGATGCGATCATTGCGTTCATGCTGACTGCAGCAACCGCGATCACCGTACTGTGCAAAGTTGACTCAGGTAAGATTGTTAACGCTGCGACCTTCAAATCGGGTATGTCTGCCTGTATCTGTGTGATGGGTGTGGCTTGGCTGGGTGATACCTTCGTTGCTGCGCACTTAGACGGCATCAAGGAAACCGCAAGCTCAATCCTGAACCAATATCCTTGGATGCTGGCTGTGGTTCTGTTCTTCGCTGCGATGCTGCTGTACTCCCAAGCGGCAACGGCTAAAGCTCTGCTGCCTGCAGCGCTGGCGCTGGGCGTAGCACCAGTTACTGCTATCGCCTCTTTCGCGGCAGTTTCTGCTCTGTTCGTTCTGCCAACCTACCCAACCCTGTTGGCGGCGGTAGAAATGGATGACACTGGTTCGACTCGTATCGGTAAAGCGGTATTCAACCACCCGTTCATGATCCCGGGTGTGCTGTGTATCGGTCTGTCCGTACTGTTCGGTTTCCTGGTCGGTGGCATGGTGCTGTAATCGCACTTAGCGCCACAGGTTAAACCTGACAACAGGCACCCATGCGGTGCCTGTTGTTGTTTTAGCGCCCATACGCTGGTTCGCAGTCTTCATCATCTTCTCTTCCCTCCAAATACCATACTGACCACATGCAATACGAAACCGCCTCACGCGACCACGCCGGTAGACCATGCCTTCGCCGACATTGGACAGCGGTTTTCGGTATATTTCAGGTATAGTACGCCGGTATATGTTTTATCCACGTGAGAGCCTGATGTGATGAATTCCGTAACTGCGGCGGTTTCTGCCCGTCTGGTGCTGTGCACCGCTCCGGATCAGGCCTGCGCCCAGATGCTGGCGCGGACCTTGGTCAACGAACAATGGGTGGCCTGCGCCAATCTGCTGCCTGGCATGCTGTCGGTCTACCGCTGGCAGGGCGAAGTCCATGAAGATGCGGAAGTGCAACTGATTTTGAAAACCGACCGCCAACATCTGGCCGGCATGCAAGCGCGCCTGCGTGAGCTGCATCCGTACCAAACCCCAGAGATCTTGGTGTTAGCAGTCGAGGATGGCGACAAGGAGTATCTGGCATGGCTCAGCGCCTCATTACGTTAATCAGCCTCCTGCTGCTCAGCACCAGTGCGCTGGCGCTGAATCTGTTTCCCAAAGCCAATCCGCAGGGTTTTGTGCCGGTGGATGAGGCATTCCCTTTTGATTTTCACCAGCAAGGCAACCAATTAGAGCTGCACTGGCAAATCAAGGATGGCTATTACCTGTATCGCCACCAGCTGAGTGTCAGCGCCAACGATGCCACGTTAGGTGACTTCACTCTGCCACCCGGTAAAGCTCATCGTGATGAGTTTTTTGGCGAAACCCACATCTTTACCGCGCCGCTGACCTTGAACATCCCGATTGCAGCCACCGGCCAGCAACCAAGCGTCAGCGTAACCTATCAGGGCTGCGCCGCCGCGGGGCTATGCTACCCGCCAGAAACGCGCGTGGTGCCATTAAATGCGTTAGTTGCGCCAACCCCAAATACTGTCGCCAACACACCAAGCGCCACGCTTGCCGAACCGACAGCGGCGAAGTCCGCACCGTCAACGACTGACACGGCCAACAAGCCGTCGTCAGCTACAAACCAGAGCAACGCCGAAGCCGTGAGCACGGCAAGCTCAGGCGCACGGAATAACAACGCACCAGAACAAGAACAACTGGCATCACGGCTGGCCGATAACCGCTGGGCGCCCCTGCTGTTCTTTGTGCTGGGATTAGGGCTGGCCTTTACCCCCTGCGTACTGCCGATGTTCCCCCTGCTCTCCGGCGTGGTCTTGGGCGGCGGTCAGCGTCACTCGCATGGCCGCGCGCTGGCGTTATCGCTGGCCTATGTGCAGGGAATGGCACTCACCTACACCTTGCTCGGACTGGTGGTCGCCGCCGCCGGTTTGCAATTTCAAGCCGCGCTACAGCACCCTTACGTACTGATCGGCTTGTCGGTATTGTTTACCCTGCTGGCGCTATCCATGTTTGGCCTGTTCAGTTTGCAACTGCCTTCGGCGCTGCAAACTCGTCTGAGCTTACTCAGTGGTCAGCAGCGTGGCGGCAGCTTGCCGGGGGTGTTTTTGATGGGGGCGATTGCCGGTCTGATCTGCTCGCCTTGCACCACCGCGCCGTTATCGGGTGCGCTGCTGTATGTGGCCGATAGCGGCGATCTGCTGACCGGCGGGCTGACGCTGTATCTGCTGGCCTGCGGGATGGGCTTACCACTGGTCGGCGTCGCCTTATTTGGCAACCGGCTGCTGCCGAAAAGCGGTCCGTGGATGAATCAAGTCAAAACCGGTTTTGGTTTCCTGCTGCTGGCGATGCCGGTGTTCCTCCTGTCTCGCTTGCTGCCCGAGGTTTGGACTTTACGCCTGTGGAGCCTGCTGGCGCTGAGCGCGTTAGGGTGGCTGTTCAGCACCCTGCCAGCGCACCGCCGCGGCTTTTTAGTGCTGCGGATCGCGGCGCTGATTGGCATGATCTTGCTGGCACGCCCGCTGCAAGATTGGGTCTTCCCGCCACAATCGGCCACGGCTGCACGTGAGCTGACATCCACACCGCACTTTATCACTATCCGTAATCAGGCCGAGCTGCAACAAGCGTTGCAGCAAGCGGCCGGTAAACCGGTGATGTTGGATCTGTACGCCGACTGGTGTGTTGCCTGTAAAGAGTTCACCAAATACACCTTTAGCGATGCCCAGGTACAAAACGCCTTCTCTGAGATGGTGTTACTCAAAGCCGATGTAACGGCTAACAATGCCGCCGATCAGGCCTTGCTGCGTGAGCTCAATGTACTGGGTTTACCGACACTGCTGTTCTTTAATCCGCAAGGCCACGAGATCCCGCAAAGCCGAGTGACCGGCTTTATGCCAGCCAGCCCGTTCTTACAGCATTTGCAGCAGCGGGTACTGCAATAATTTTGTTGCGTGCCGCACAGATGGGCACGCAATAGATTGCTCAATCGCATCCCCTGTGATTAACGTAATGGAAACATGTTCTCACAGGGAATGCTATGGACAGCGCCTATACCCTTCTGATCGCCGACGACCATCCGTTGTTTCGTGCCGCCTTGCATCAGGCCTTGGCGCTTAGCGTCAGCAGCGCCGAGCTGTTCGAAGCCGACTCGCTCGACAGCTTGCTGCAACTGCTCGAACTGCACCCCGATCCAGACTTGTTGCTGCTGGACTTAAAAATGCCCGGCGCCAACGGATTTTCCGGCCTGCAAACCCTCCGTCAGCGTTACCCCTTACTGCCGATAGTGGTGATCTCCGCCAGCGACGATCCGGCCATTATCCAGCAAGTCCGCCAGCACGGTGCGCTGGGCTTTATTCCTAAATCCGCTCAACTGAGTGTCCTGATTGATGCCATTGGGCAAGCGCTGGCCGGCGATACCATCTTCCCTGCCGATCTGGATACCTTAGCCCCGCAACCCGACCCACAGGCGCGCATCCTACAAGAGCGCCTCAGCAGTTTGACCGCTCAGCAACAGCGAGTGCTGGAAATGCTCAGTGCCGGCTTACTGAACAAACAGATCGCCTATGACCTCAATGTGTCGGAAGCCACGGTCAAAGCGCACATGACCGCTATCTTTCGCAAGCTGGGGGTAAAAAATCGCACCCAAGCGGTGATCCTGCTGCAACAAAGTGAGCTGAAAAGCCAAACGGGGTTATAATGCCCACGCCCCGTTTAACCAGGAAGTGTGCATGTTTGAATCATTGATCGTTCAGTTTGTTGTACTGTGGGCAGTCATCGATCCGATCGGCTCGATCCCCGTTTATCTCTCAAAAACCGCCTCACTCTCGGCATTGGATCGCCGCCGTGTGGCCAGCAAAGCCATCTTGGTCTCAACCGGAATCTTGCTGTTTTTTCTGGTTGCCGGCCAGTTGCTCTTGGAAGCAATGCAGATCCCGCTTAGCGCCTTCCAAACCGCCGGAGGATTGGTGCTGCTGCTGTTTGCTCTGACCATGATTTTTGGTGAGAGTAAACCCGAGCAAGAGATGCAGATGGATTATGACATCAGTGATTTAGCTGTCTTCCCGATTGCCGTACCGTCGATTGCCTCGCCGGGTGCCATGATGGCAGTGGTCATGCTGACCGATAACCATCGTTACTCGTTGATCGATCAAGCCCTCACCGCCTTGGTTATGTTGGGGGTATTGCTGATCACGTACTTGCTGCTGCGCAGTGCCTCGCGCATTCAGAAAGTGATTGGGCGCACCGGTGCCTCGGTGATCAGCCGCGTGATGGGTCTGATTTTGGCAGCGGTGGCCGTCAACAACCTGCTGGTTGGGTTGCGCGATTTCTTCTTACCGCTGACCCACTAAAGCGACCGCGCACTGAGTATCGCTCACCATTTCCTCACCGGCTGCCACGGCGGCCGGTCTTTAGCGCCTCTCCTTTCTCCTCATTGTTCTTTTCATCACCCTGTCAGCTCGCTCACCCACACCACCCCACCAGCCATACACCTAACTCCTTGAAGATCACCACCCAATATAACCGCCGACAAAAAAACGCTCCCCTGACGCAAACGTTTTCGTATAGAATGGCCGCGCACAACGGCGCAGGGTCATGAACGACAGGTTGTTTGCGCAAGCCACACTCAAGGCTTGCGCAAACTACTTTCTGCTCACTGCAAGGGGATGTGATCTACAATGGAACAGTACCGTCCTGTACGCCGAGCGCTGCTCAGCGTGTCTGATAAAACCGGCATTGTCGAATTCGCCCGTGCGCTGGCCGCACGCCACGTCGAACTGCTCTCCACCGGCGGCACCGCGCGCCTACTCAGCGAAGCCGGACTGCCGGTCACCGAAGTCTCCGATTACACCGGTTTCCCGGAGATGATGGACGGACGCGTTAAAACCCTGCACCCGAAAATTCACGGCGGCATTCTCGGTCGTCGCGGCCAAGACGACGCCATCATGCAGCAGCATGAAATCGCCCCGATCGACATGGTAGTCGTCAACCTGTACCCGTTTGCCGCCACTATCGCGCGCCCTGACTGCACACTGGAGCAGGCGGTGGAAAATATCGATATCGGCGGTCCAACCATGGTGCGTTCGGCGGCAAAAAACCACCGCGATGTAACCATCATCGTCAATGCGGCCGATTACGACCGCGTACTGACCGAGATGGATGCGCATCAAGGTTCCTTAAGCCATGCCACCCGTTTTGATCTGGCCATCGCTGCCTTCGAGCATACCGCCGCTTACGACAGCATGATCGCCAACCACTTCGGTACTTTGGTTCCGGCCTATCACGCCGAGCATCGCGAGCCTGCTGGCCGCTTCCCTCGTACCTTGAACCTGAACTTTGTTAAAAAGCAGGATATGCGTTACGGCGAAAACAGCCATCAAGCGGCCGCGTTTTATGTTGAAAGTGAGCTGCACGAAGCCAGTGTCGCCACCGCCGAACAGCTACAAGGCAAGGAACTGTCTTACAACAACATCGCCGATACCGATGCCGCGCTAGAGTGCGTCAAAGAGTTCAGTGAGCCGGCTTGCGTCATCGTCAAGCACGCCAACCCGTGCGGCGTGGCACTGGGTGCCAATATCCTTGAAGCTTACGATCGCGCATTTCGTACTGACCCAACTTCCGCCTTTGGTGGCATCATTGCCTTTAACCGTGAGCTGGATGCCGATACCGCGCAGGCCATTATCGAGCGCCAGTTTGTCGAAGTGATCATCGCGCCGACCATCACTGTACGCGCCGCCGCCATCCTCTCCACCAAGGCCAATATTCGCGTACTGGCTTGCGGTGAATGGAGTGCGAAAACCCACAGCCTAGACTTCAAACGTGTTAACGGCGGCTTGTTGGTGCAAGACCGTGACCAAAGCATGATCAGCGCCGCCGATCTGACCGTGGTCACCACCCGCCAGCCAAGCGAAGACGAACTGCGCGATGCACTGTTCTGCTGGAAAGTGGCCAAATACGTCAAATCCAACGCCATCGTGTATGCCAAAGGCAACATGACCATCGGCGTCGGAGCCGGTCAAATGAGCCGCGTCTACTCGGCCAAAATTGCGGGCATCAAAGCCGCGGACGAAGGGCTGGAAGTCAAAGGCTGCGTCATGGCCTCCGATGCCTTCTTCCCGTTCCGTGACGGTATCGATGCCGCCGCAGCCGCTGGCGTAACCTGCGTGATCCAGCCGGGTGGCTCGATTCGTGATGAAGAAGTGATCCAAGCCGCCAACGAACATGGCATGAGCATGCTGTTTACCCACATGCGCCACTTCCGTCACTGATACAGCAAAACCGGCGGGCTTGTCCCGCCGGTCCATTTTTGGCCGACCGGTGCCGCGCACCGAAACATTCAATCTCTGGAGTCATGCATGAAAGTCCTGATTATCGGCAGTGGCGGTCGTGAACATGCCCTGGCATGGAAAGCCGTACAATCCCCACAGGTCTCGCACGTTTATGTCGCCCCCGGCAATGCCGGCACCGCCACCGAAGCGGGAGTCAGCAATGTGGATATCGCCGTTACCGATCTGCACGCCCTCGGCGCCTTTGCTCTGCGTGAAGGCATCGAACTGACCATTGTCGGCCCTGAAGTCCCACTGGTACTGGGTGTGGTCGACCATTTCCGCGCGCTGGGCCTGCCCATTTTTGGCCCAACTCAGGCCGCCGCTCAGTTGGAAGGCTCTAAAGCGTTCACCAAAGATTTCCTCGCCCGTCACCAGATCCCCACCGCTGAATACCAAAACTTCACCGAAGTCGAGCCAGCACTGGCTTACATTCGTGCCAAAGGTGCCCCGATCGTGATCAAAGCCGACGGTCTGGCCGCAGGCAAAGGGGTGATTGTGGCCATGACCTTGGCCGAAGCCGAAGCAGCGGTCGAAGATATGCTGGCCGGCAATGCCTTTGGTGATGCAGGGCACCGCATCGTGGTGGAAGAGTTCCTCGATGGCGAAGAAGCCAGCTTTATCGTGATGGTCGATGGTGAGCACGTCTTGCCAATGGCCACCAGCCAAGATCACAAACGTGTCGGCAACCAAGACAGCGGCCCGAACACCGGCGGCATGGGCGCTTACTCACCCGCGCCAGTGGTCACCGCAGAGATCCACCAGCGCGTCATGGATGAAGTGATCTGGCCAACCGTGCGTGGCATGGCCGCAGAAGGCAACGTCTACACCGGCTTTTTGTACGCCGGCTTGATGATCATGGCTGACGGCACCCCGAAAGTGATCGAGTACAACTGCCGCTTTGGCGATCCGGAAACCCAACCGATCATGCTGCGCCTACGATCCGATCTGATCGAACTGTGCCAAGCCGCTGTCGCAGGTCGCTTAGATCAGTGCCGATCAGAGTGGGATCCACGTCCAGCGCTCGGCGTAGTGCTGGCTGCCGGCGGTTATCCCGGCGATTATCGCAGCGGTGATGTCATTCACGGCCTCGAGCAAGCCGCCGCCAACGCAGGCAATGACAGCAAAGTATTCCACGCCGGAACCCGCAGCAATCCTGAGCAGCCCGCGCAAGCGCTGACCGCCGGTGGCCGCGTACTGTGCGTCACGGCATTGGGCGACAGCGTCAGTGCTGCCCAGCAGCGTGCCTACCAGCAAGCGGCCTTGATTCAATGGGATGATATCTACTACCGCACCGATATCGGTTTTCGCGCCATTGCCCGCGAACACGTGGTAGAAAAATAAGGGTGTAATCAGCGCCGTTTTTAGACTTTATCGGTATATCTTTAGCGCGCTTTGTCGCGGATAACGTTAACGTGAACGTCAACAAACGTACTTCACCGCTGCGTTATCCGCGCTCTTTTCCCACCAAGCGCGACGCTCCTTCCCGCCAAGCCAGCTCGCCTTAATCAGTTAACCTTTACGCTAACGTTAAGCTACAACTCTGACCACTTAGTGACCCTGTTTTTACACAAAAGCTTCGTTACACTGCAATACAATGCACATATAAATCAGGGTACTGTGTGCTGTAAAAGGTATGTGTGCCACCAACGGTATGTTTGCAGCACAGCACACGATGTGCGTTATTCACAAGGAGCAGATAGAAATGAGTACGGAAATTTTCAAAACCTTCGCCGATCAGGCACAAAACTTCTATGCACCGGTTTATAAATACAACCGTCTGCTGACTGAAAATCTGGAGCAACTGAGCAAAGTGCAGCTGTCGGCCGCCAAAGCTTATTCTGAGCTGGGTCTGGAGCAGATCAAAGCCGTGGGTGACATCAAAGACCCACAATCTCTGGTTGCCTTTGGTAACAAGCAGCTGGAGCTGGTGAACAAAATCTCCAAGCAGCTGCTGGACGACACCCAGAAGCTCTCTTCCATGAACGAGCAGTTCAAAAAAGAACTGGAAACGCTGACCAAAGATCAACTCTCTCATTTACAAGTTAACGCCAACTAAATTTGGCTGCCGACACGCCTGCGGGCGTGTCATTCTTTCATGATGGTGTTACAGGGAGAAAACCATGGCTTCTGCAAATCAGTTCAACGGAGCGCTGGATGCGCTGGCTGATCTGAACCGTAAGCTGGTTGAGCTGTACCTGTCGCGCTCTACGGCTCAAGGTCCGCTGAATCAAGTATTGATGCAGGCCAACATGAACGATGCGAATCGCTTCTTTGAGCATGCATTTGGGCAACCCAATGCACTGGTGGAGCAGCAGCTCAAGTGGTGGCAACAGCAACTTGAATTATCCCAGCACGCGGTATTGCGCCTGTTTGGCCAGCCGAGTGAACCGGTGATCCAACCGGATCGCAGTGATCGCCGCTTTACCTCTGATGAGTGGCAACAAAACATCCTGTTTGATTACCTCAAACAATCTTATCTGCTGACGACGCAAAATGTGCTCGGCAGCATCAACCAGCTCGAAACGCTGGATGAAGAAACCCGCAAGCGACTGGAGTTCTTCACCCGCCAGTATTTATCCGCTCTGTCGCCAAGCAACTACCTGCTGAGTAACCCTGAGCTGCTCAAGGTGACGCTGGAGAACAACGGCCAAAATCTGGTTAAAGGGATGGAGTTGCTGGTCGAAGATATGGAGAAAAGCGCTGACACGCTGAATATCCGCATGACCGATCAAAGCTCCTTCCGCCCCGGTGACAATCTGGCCACCACCCCGGGCAAGGTGATTTTCCGCAATCACCTGTTTGAGCTGATTCAGTATGTGCCGACCACCGAAGAGGTGTTGCAGCGGCCACTGTTGATCGTGCCGCCGTTTATCAACAAGTTCTATATTCTGGATCTGCAGGCACAAAACTCGTTTGTCCGTTGGGCGGTTAGCCAAGGGCATACCGTGTTTATGATGTCATGGGTCAATGCGACTCCTGAACACAAAGACATCACCTTTGAAGACTATGTGATTGATGGGGTGCTGGCCGCGCTGGATGCGATTGAAACCGCCACCGGCGAAAAAGAGGTTAACGGTATCGGTTACTGCATCGGCGGTACACTGCTGTCAGTCACCATGGCCTATCTGGCTGCGCGCCGCATGAAGCAGCGCATCCGCACCGGCACCTTGTTTACCACCTTGCTGGACTTCGCTAAACCCGGCGATATCGGGGTCTTCATCAATGAAGAAACCGTCAGCGCGGTGGAAACGCAAAACCAGATCAAAGGCTACATGGATGGTCGGCAAATTGCGGTGTCGTTCAGTCTGCTGCGGGAAAACTCCCTGTACTGGAACTACTTTGTCGATAACTACCTCAAGGGCAAGAGCCCGATGGCGTTCGACATCCTGTACTGGAACTGCGACAGCACCAACGTACCGGCCGCCTGCCACAACTTCCTGCTGCGCCAATGCTATCTGGAAAACCAGCTGATCATGCCTGGAGGGATCTCGATTCGCGGTACGGCCATTGATCTGAATAAGATCAAATTACCGCTGTATTTCCTCTCGGCCGCCGAAGATCATATCGCACTGTGGGATGCGACCTATGACGGCGCTAAGGTGATTGGCAAAGACAACAGCCATGTGACCTTTGTACTGGGCGAATCCGGCCATATCGCCGGCGTGGTCAATCCACCGGAAAAAGGCAAATACGGCTACTGGTGTAATCCGGATAACAGCTTCCTGCCGGATGACTCGCAAGCTTGGCTGAATGCCGCAGAGCACCATAAAGGCTCATGGTGGCCACACTGGCAACAATGGCTGGTCAGCCATCTGCCAGAAGGCAGCAAACCGGTGCCCGCTCGTCAGCCGGTCGCACGTGAAAATCAGCCGCTGTTAGGTGATGCCCCGGGTGAGTATGTCAAAGTGCGCATCAGCGACATTGACCAGCAAATCAAAGCCAGTTTGCTGCATCCGAGCAGTGAAGAAAGCGCTGAGGAAAATGCTGCCTAAGCGTTATCAACAACGCTATCAGCCGGAAAGCGGTGAGTAAAAAAACAAGCGGTCAATACGAGTCAGCGCTAACAGTAACAGCGCGTATGAGGGTTAGCCGCTGTAATACTCAGCGCCAACAGGTCAGGCAGAAAGTCAGTACGGTAATAGCGTACTAGATATACAAAATGATAGATAAACAAAGTGATAGATAAACAAACGGGGAGTCCATGGACTCCCCGTTTTTTGTATCTGGCGCGATAAATTACTTCACGGAATCTTTCAGCGCTTTACCGGCTACGAACGCAGGCACGTTGGCTTCTGCGATCTGAATTTCTTTACCGGTTTGTGGGTTACGACCTGTACGTGCCGCGCGATGGTTCACTTTGAAAGTACCGAAACCGACCAGCTGTACTGGATCACCATCCTTCAGTGATTCAGTAATTGCAGACAGCGTGGATTCCAGTGCTGCTTTTGCTTGCGCTTTAGACAGATCCGCTTTTTCTGCAATCGCGTCGATCAGTTGAGTCTTGTTCATAGGTTGTCCTTACGTTTTATTTATCACGTTACTCGTAGCTATACAGGTCTCATACCCGTCTAGTGTACTTCGCTATGACGCGCCCTGATCCGTTTGAGATCACCACGCCAACATGCGCTTACCCACGTCGCCATGGGGCCAATGCAAACCAATCCAAATGTAGAACACTTTGCCCCGCAAAGGGATCGGATTCGCGAGAATTCCGGCGTTAAATCACGCTTCTCGCACGCCACTCACTGCAGCGATACCAATATTACTGATACCCGCTTCACGCAAGTCAGCCCGCAGGCCCTTGATCAGCTCTAGGTCACGCTCTTCGCAGGCTGCCAGCAGACGATAAATCTCCCACTGCACATCCAGCTCATTTTGGATATTTGGCAACGCCTTGAGCTCCTCTTCGGACAGCTCACGGTCTTGATCATGCATCTCCAGCATTGCCACGGTGTTAATCGAGATCCGGCTGATGCTTAACGCAAATGCCAGCTCTTCACCGCTCAGCTGTGAATGCAACAAATCACTTAAACCGACACACGCATCGATAGCCGGGAAAACACCGTACATATCAAAGTCATCGGCCGCAGGGATTTGTTCTTCAAATTTTTCTAGCTGGTTTTCGAAATTAACTTTGGCGCCTTTTACTGTCAGGACTTCCCACGCCAAATCCAGCACCGTACGGTACAGTACAGGGTTACCAAAGCCACTTGCTAAAGCAAAGGCTTGATAGTTCGGGTACATCCGCTCGCACAGGCACACCATAAAGGTTTGCAGCTGCCAAGGCTCCAGACGTTCCAAACGTTTGTGAATCGGATTACGTAACATACCCAGTCCTCTATACTGTTTCAGCGCCTGAGTGTAACTGATCTTCTACGCTGATCGATAGAAATAAGCGGCCACCAGCAGGGAGATTGCACTGATTTGCAGCAATTGATCACCTTGCCCCCTTATGAAGAGGGATCGGCTGCGCAAGAAGCCACCGCCTTTGCCTCTACCTTGGCTTCTCCGTTCGCCGCATGCGCCGCCAACAGCGCCTGCCACGTAGGGCGCGCCGAAGCGATACCATCGGCAAAACGGGTCGGCTCCGGCAAGCGATAACCGCGGCAACAACGTTGCACCCACTGCAGCGCCGAATCAGGGCTGATCCGATGCCCAGCCGAAATAAACAGCGGACGACAACGCACTTTACTGCGCCACACATAGCCTAACAAGCTTTCACCCGCCCACAACGCCGAACTTGCGCCAACGCCGTCAGCCAGTGGTGCATAACTGCCATACAGGTGACTTTTCGCCACACCAATGGTCGGCACATCCACCAGTAAACCAAAGTGACTGGCGACGCCAAGGCCACGCGGATGGGCGATCCCCTGCCCATCCACCAGCAGTAAATCGGGCCGTTGTGGTAGCATCTGCCACGCGGCTAACAGGGCCGGACATTCGCGAAAAGACAATAACCCGGGAATGTACGGCAACGTCGTCGGTACCCGCGCAATGCGAAAATCCAACAAGGTCAGTTCGGGATAGCGCAGCAACACGATGGCGGCGCGAGTGACCGCGCCGCCTTGCTCAAAACCAACATCCGCACCGCCAATAACGTGCACCGGCCCCACACGGTCGGTACGCTCCACCGCGGCCGCTAAGCGGCGCTGCTCATCGCGCAGCGCGGCATAATCGGTGGTCGGTACCTTCATCTCTGGCGTTACCTCTTGGTTCTCATTCACCATGGCATTTGGCATGGTAATGGCTCCTGATTGCCGCTGAGCGCAGCATATACGCACTCAGCGCGCGTGATATGGCTGAGACAAACGGTGTACCGCTTCCACGAATCCCCCAGCATGGGCCGGATCGACATCCGGATGAATACCGTGGCCTAAGTTACACACATGACCGGTGCCGGCGCCGAACTCTGCCAACAGGCTAGCCACTTCCTGCTCGATACGAGCAGGCGGCGCATACAACATGGACGGATCCATATTACCCTGCAGGGCAACGCGCGAGCCAATGCGCGCACGCGCGTCAGCCAAACTGGTGGTCCAATCCAAGCCCACTGCATCACAGCCGGTATCGGCAATCGCTTCCAGCCATTGACCGCCACCTTTGGTGAACAAGGTCACCGGCACGCGACGGCCATCATGCTCACGCAGCAGCCCATCGACAATTTTGTGCATGTAGTGCAGCGAAAATTCGCGGTAATCACGGCCAGTCAGCGCGCCGCCCCAGGTATCGAACACCATCACCGACTGTGCACCGGCGCGGATCTGGGCATTCAGATACACAATCACGCTATCGGCCAATTTATCCAGCAGCAGATGTAGGGTCTGCGGCTCGGCGTACATCATCTTTTTAATGCGGGTAAACGCCTTGCTACTACCGCCTTCGACCATGTAAGTCGCCAGCGTCCACGGGCTACCGGAAAACCCGATCAGCGGCACCGCGCCCTTGAGCTCACGGCGAATGGTGCGTACCGCATCCATGACATAGCCCAGCTCTTGCTCTGGATCGGGCACCCCGAGCTTTTGTACATCGGCCAAGGAGCACACTGGACGTTCAAAACGCGGACCTTCGCCGGTTTCAAAGTACAGCCCCAAGCCCATCGCATCAGGGATAGTCAAAATATCGGAAAACAAAATTGCCGCATCCAGCGCAAAACGGCGCAGGGGCTGCAAGGTCACTTCACAGGCCAGCTCCGGATTTTTGCACAGGGACATAAAATCCCCGGCTTCGGCGCGGGTCGCCCGATACTCCGGCAAATAGCGCCCCGCTTGGCGCATCATCCAAACCGGAGTCATGTCTACCGGCTCGCGCAGCAGGGCACGTAAATAGCGATCGTTTTGCAGTGTGGTCATCTTAGGCTTCCTTTTTATTCTATTGCGCCCGATTGTAACACCGTCCAGCGCAGATACACCTGTCGTGCGGCGGCCTTGCCAGCGCGCTCACTGATTGTCGGCGGCGGCTGTTGCCTGCGCTTGCTGACACAACGGTAAAGTCAGATTAATCAGATGCCGCGCTACCGTCCCAACAGGCGGTAAGGGCGGTAATGCTTCGGGGCTAAACCAATCAGCGCTCACCAATTCCTGATGATCAACGCACAACTCACCGCCAGCATATTCCGCTACAAAGGCCGCCATCAACGAGTTCGGAAACGGCCACGGCTGAGATTTAATGTAGCGGATATGCTCAATCTCAATGCCGGTCTCTTCACGCACTTCACGTGCAACGGCTTGCTCCAACGTCTCGCCCGGCTCGACAAAGCCGGCCAACACAGTGTGCATGTTGCCCTGATGACGTGGATGCTGCGCCAGTAAGATCTGGTGCCCACGGCGAACCGCAACAATCACGCACGGCGCGATCACCGGATACACCGTTTGCGCACAGGCGCTGCACTGCATCGCCCACTGGGTCGGTACTTTTTGGAGTGGTGCCGCACAAAATCCGCAAAAACGGTGGCTACGCTGAAAATGCGCCAACTGCACCGCGCGCCCAACCAACTGAAACAGTGCCTCAGGCTGCGCCAGCAAACTGCGCAATGAACCTCGCTCACTGGCCGGTTTAGCCGGTATATCCTCGGCCATCAGCAGGTATAGGGTCTGTCCTTGCCACTGCCCGACGGCCTGCGCCGGTTGTCCGGCAAGCCCCCAGCTAGACGCTTCTCCGTGTGGTAATTCTCCACCGGGCAGCCATAACTGCCCCTCTTGCATCAGCAACCAAAACCCCTGCTGCTGCGGATCAAGAAATTGTTCCATAGCACTCCTTGCAGCTATGCAATTTTACTGGCATCTTTTATAACAAGGTTGTCACAATATGTTTCACCATGAGTCGCAACCTTGCCTTGAATGTATCTGCGGAGACAGACCATGCTTACCAAACTTGCACGCGATCCCGCTCCCACACAGGGACAGGCAAAACAAGGTCAAGCCAAGATCATCGATCTCTGGCTACACGAACGCAAAGCGCTACTGATCCATTACTGCCAACTAGCGGGCTTGCCCCCGTTTCACCGTGAGAAACAGGCACTCCCGACACTGGAACAGATCACCGCCTTCAACGCCCGTTTGGTAGATTACCTCTCCGCCGGTCACTTTGAAATCTATGATCGCATCATCAGCCAAGCCGAACAGCATGGCGCAGGCAAACTCAATCTGCACCCATCGCTGTATCCACGTCTGACGGCCAATACGCAGCAATTACTGCACTTTCACGATTGCTATACCGATATCAGCGAAGATGACGACGCCCTGCTGGAGCTCGATCAAAATCTTTCGGCGCTCGGTGAGTTACTAGAGCAGCGCTTTGCCCTCGAAGATCAACTGATCAAAGCCGTGGTACTGACCACTGGGCAAAGTTTCTAACGCGCGGAGAAGACAGTAACCTCTAGCCGCGACGCACCATGTACGGGGAACAGGATGTTCCCGCGCCTTTCTACGCGTGACTTTTTCCGTATTACTTCCACGCTCTGATAGTCAACCTGCGATACCGCCTTTGCCCATCGATTAACCATCTCTCACGCGCAATACCACAACACTATCTAATCTAAGTTAGACCAAGCCAAGCCGCGCAGCCCTATCGGTCACTCGCTACCCTTTTTTATTCCGTGTTTTATTAAGCTTGGAGTATCACGCTTCAAGCCCGTCGCCATGCATGGCCTACCCATCGGCTCGGCAACTGCCGCTTAGCGCGCGGCAATAAAAAAAGGGCACCGTCTCCGGTGCCCTTTTCACGCTTAAGATGTCACGACCTTAGTCGTCACGCGAGGAACGACTTATTCGTCGTCACCCAGTGCGCCCAGACCGCTCAGCAGACCGGCCAGGTTAGCAGAAGCCTCTTCTGCGCTCACTTGTGGCGCAACTGGAGCTTCAGCCTTCTGACGACGACGGCTGCGATCTTGGTGGTACGCATAACCGGTACCCGCCGGGATCAGACGACCTACGATAACGTTCTCTTTCAGACCGCGCAGTTCGTCACGCTTACCAGCAACTGCCGCTTCAGTCAGCACGCGGGTGGTTTCCTGGAAGGACGCCGCGGAGATGAAGGACTCAGTTGCCAGAGACGCTTTGGTAATACCCAGCAGTTCACGTTCGAAGGTCACTGGCTCTTTACCTTGAGCTTCACGCTCACGGTTGGTGATCTTCACGCGAGCCACTTCGGCTTGCTCACCTTCCAGGAACTCAGAATCGTAAGCGGCAGTGATGGTACCCTTACGCAGCATCTGACGGATGATAACTTCGATGTGCTTATCGTTAATCTTAACGCCCTGCAGACGGTAAACGTCCTGCACTTCGTTAACGATATAGTTAGTCACCGCATGCACACCGCGCAGACGCAGGATGTCATGTGGAGTCTCTGGACCATCGGAGATCACATCGCCACGCTGTACCAGTTCGCCTTCGAACACGTTCAGCTGACGCCACTTAGGAATCATCTCTTCGTAAGCATCACCACCGTCGGTTGGTGTGATCACCAGACGACGCTTGCCTTTGGTTTCTTTACCGAAGGATACGATACCGGTGATTTCCGCCAGGATCGCAGGCTCTTTCGGCTTACGAGCTTCAAACAGGTCCGCAACGCGTGGCAGACCACCGGTAATATCCTTGGTACCGCCAGATTCTTGTGGAATACGGGCCAAAGCATCACCAGTGCCAACCAGCGTACCGTCGTCCAACTGAACGATCGCTTTGCCTGGCAGGAAGTACTGCGCTGGCATATCGGTACCTGGAACCAGAATGTCGTTACCGTTCGCATCAACCAGTTTCAGGGCAGGACGCAGATCCTTACCACCACCGGTACGCTCGGCTGCATCCAGTACCACCAGAGAAGACAAACCGGTCAGTTCGTCGGTCTGACGGGTAATGGTCAAGCCATCCAGCATGTCGACAAACTTGATGTAACCACCCACTTCGGTAATAACCGGCATAGTGTGCGGATCCCAGTTCGCCACGGTTTCACCCGCGTTCACTTCCATGCCGTCACCTTTCGCCATAGTGGCACCGTAAGGCACCTTATAGCTTTCTTTGGTACGACCGAACTCGTCGATCACGGTCATTTCAGTGTTACGAGAAGTGATCACCAGCTTGTTGTCAGCGTTGGTTACGAACTTCGCGTTGTGCAGCTTCAAGCTACCCTTGTTCTTCACCTGGATGCTGTTCTCGGCTGCCGCACGCGATGCCGCACCACCGATGTGGAACGTACGCATGGTCAGCTGAGTACCTGGTTCACCGATGGACTGTGCCGCGATAACACCAACCGCTTCACCTTTGTTCACCAGGTGACCACGGGCCAGGTCACGACCGTAGCACTTCGCACACACACCGAAATCGGTGTTACAGGTAACCACAGAACGAACCAGGATGCTGTCGACAGATTTCTCTTCGATCAGGTCACACAGTTTCTCATCCAGCAGCGTGTTGCGCGGGATCAGAATGTCTGCAGTGCCCGGGATCAGAATGTCTTCTGCTGCCACACGGCCCAGTACACGCTCACGCAGAGGCTCTTTCACGTCGCCGCCTTCGATCAGCGGAGTCATGACTACGCCTTCCAAAGTACCGCAATCGTCTTCGGTGATCACCAAGTCTTGCGCTACGTCTACCAGACGACGAGTCAGGTAACCGGAGTTCGCAGTCTTCAGTGCGGTATCCGCCAGACCTTTACGCGCACCGTGAGTAGAGATGAAGTACTGGAGTACGTTCAGACCTTCACGGAAGTTCGCGGTGATTGGGGTTTCGATGATGGAGCCATCTGGCTTCGCCATCAGACCACGCATACCCGCCAGCTGACGCATCTGTGCAGCAGAACCACGCGCACCGGAGTCGGCCATCATAAATACGCTGTTGAAGGAAGACTGCTTCTCTTCTTCGCCGTCACGGTTAGTCACGGTTTCAGTAGACAGGTTTTCCATCATGGCTTTCGATACTTTATCGTTGGCCACAGCCCAGATATCGATCACCTTGTTGTAACGTTCGCCGGCAGTTACCAGACCAGACTGGAACTGCTCCTGAATGTCTGCCACTTCCGCTTCCGCATCGGCCAGAATCTTGGCTTTCGCTTCCGGGATAACCATGTCGTCGATACCAACGGACACGCCGGAACGGGCTGCGTAAGCAAAACCGGTGTACATGATCTGGTCAGCAAACACGACAGTCGCTTTCAGACCCAGCACACGGTAGCAGGTGTTCAGCATACGAGAGATCGCTTTCTTACCCAGCGCTTGGTTAACGATGGAGTAAGGCAGACCACGTGGAACGATCATCCACAGGATCGCACGACCTACGGTAGTGTCGATCAGGCGAGTAGACACTTCTACTTCACCGGTATCGGTCTTCACGTGCTCGGTAATACGAACCTTAACGCGCGCATGCAGTTCAGCCTGGCCTGAGCGGTACAGACGTTCCGCTTCTTTCGGACCAGTCAGCACCATGCCTTCGCCTTTGGCGTTGATCTTGTCGCGGGTCATGTAGTACAGACCCAATACCACGTCCTGAGAAGGCACGATGATTGGATCACCCGATGCCGGAGACAGGATGTTGTTGGTCGACATCATCAGCGCACGGGCTTCCAACTGCGCTTCCAGCGTCAGAGGAACGTGAACCGCCATCTGGTCACCGTCGAAGTCCGCGTTATACGCCGCACAAACCAGCGGGTGCAACTGCAGAGCTTTACCTTCGATCAGAACCGGTTCAAAGGCCTGAATACCCAGACGGTGCAGGGTTGGCGCACGGTTCAGCAGGATTGGGTGTTCACGGATCACTTCATCCAGAATATCCCAAACTACCGCTTCTTCGCGCTCGACCATTTTCTTGGCCGCTTTGATGGTGGTCGCCAGACCACGTGCTTCCAGTTTGCCGTAGATGAATGGCTTGAACAGCTCCAGACCCATCTTCTTCGGCAGACCGCACTGATGCAGACGCAGGTATGGACCTACGGTGATTACAGAACGGCCGGAGTAGTCAACACGTTTACCCAGCAGGTTCTGACGGAAACGACCCTGCTTACCTTTGATCATATCGGCCAAAGATTTCAGAGGACGCTTGTTAGAACCGGTAATCGCACGGCCACGACGGCCGTTATCCAGCAGCGCATCAACCGCTTCTTGCAGCATACGTTTTTCGTTACGTACGATGATGTCTGGCGCAGCCAGATCCAGCAGACGCTTCAAACGGTTGTTACGGTTGATCACGCGGCGATACAGATCGTTCAGATCAGAGGTCGCAAAACGGCCACCGTCCAACGGAACCAGCGGACGCAGATCAGGCGGCAGTACCGGCAGCACGGTCAGGATCATCCACTCTGGCTTGTTACCAGATTGAATGAACGCTTCCAGCAGCTTGATACGCTTAGTGATCTTCTTACGCTTGGTCTCGGAATTCGTTTCGTTCAGCTCTTCGCGCAGCTGTTCGCACTCAGCCGGCAGGTCCATCGCTTTCAGCAGGGCCTGTACCGCTTCCGCACCCATCTTGGCGTCGAATTCGTCACCGAACTCTTCCAGTGCATCCAGGTACTGCTCTTCAGTCAGCATCTGGCCACGATCCAAGTTGGTCATACCGCCTTCAACAACTACGTAAGATTCGAAGTACAGTACACGTTCGATATCACGCAGAGGCATGTCCAGCAGCAAACCGATGCGGGATGGCAGAGATTTCAGGAACCAGATATGCGCAGTCGGGCAAGCCAGTTCGATGTGGCCCATACGGTCACGACGAACTTTAGTCTGGGTCACTTCGACGCCACACTTCTCACAAATCACGCCACGATGCTTCAGGCGCTTGTACTTGCCACACAGACACTCGTAATCCTTCACTGGGCCAAAGATGCGGGCACAGAACAGGCCGTCGCGCTCAGGCTTGAAGGTACGGTAGTTAATGGTTTCCGGCTTTTTCACTTCGCCGAAAGACCAAGAACGGATCATGTCTGGAGACGCAAGACCGATTTTGATGGCATCAAACTCTTCGGTCTTAGTTTGCGCTTTCAGAAACTTTAGTAAGTCTTTCACGGATTGGCTCCCGTCGGAGTTAAACCAGTGGAGCGCGGCGGCGCCGCGCTCCTATTTCCTGCTGCGATGTCATTGCAACCGCAATCGAGAGAGGACCTTATTCGTCTTCCAGCTCGATGTTGATACCCAGAGAACGGATCTCTTTCAACAATACGTTGAAGGACTCTGGCATACCCGGTTCCATACGATGATCGCCATCCACGATGTTCTTATACATCTTGGTACGGCCGTTCACGTCATCCGACTTAACAGTCAGCATTTCCTGCAGAGTATAAGCAGCACCGTATGCTTCCAGTGCCCACACTTCCATCTCACCGAAACGCTGACCACCGAACTGCGCCTTACCACCCAGCGGCTGCTGAGTAACCAGACTGTAAGAGCCGGTAGAACGGGCGTGCATCTTGTCATCAACCAGGTGGTTCAGTTTCAGCATGTACATGTAACCCACGGTTACTGGACGCTCAAACTGCTCACCGGTACGGCCATCAAACAGCGTAATCTGACCAGAACGTGGCAAGCCGCCCAGTTCCAGCAGGTCTTTGATTTCGGACTCTTTCGCACCGTCAAAGACTGGGGTCGCCAGTGGCATACCCTTACGCAGGTTTTCCGCCAGACGCAGCACTTCGTCATCAGAGAAGGTGCTCATGTCGACTTTCTGGCGGACATCGCTACCCAGATCATACGCTTTCTGGATGAACTCACGCAGCTTGGCAACTTCTTGCTGCTGCTTGATCATCGCGTTGATCTTCTCGCCGATACCTTTCGCCGCCATACCCAGGTGAGTTTCCAGGATCTGACCGATGTTCATACGAGATGGTACGCCCAGCGGGTTCAGCACGATATCAACCGGAACACCGTTGGCATCGTGTGGCATGTCTTCGATAGGGTTAATCTTAGAGATAACACCCTTGTTACCGTGACGACCCGCCATCTTATCACCCGGCTGGATCTGACGTTTAACGGCCAGATAAACCTTCACGATCTTCAGCACGCCTGGTGCCAGATCGTCGCCTTGAGTGATCTTACGACGCTTCGCTTCCAGTTTCTTCTCGAACTCAGCCTTCAGCTCGTCGTACTGCTCGATCAGCTGTTCCAGCTGATTTTGCTTCTCTTCATCATCCAGACCCAGATCCAGCCACTTGTCGCGAGACAGTTTAGCCAGTTTCTCCGCTTCCAGACCGCCAGCAACCAGCAGATCGTGGATACGAGCAAACAGACCGGCTTCCAGGATCTGCAACTCTTCAGTCAGGTCTTTCTTAACCTGCTTGAGCTGCATCTCTTCGATTTCGAGTGCACGCTTGTCTTTCTCTACGCCATCACGGGTAAAGACCTGAACGTCGATAATGGTACCGGAGGTGCCATTTGGTACGCGCAGGGAAGAATCCTTCACGTCAGACGCTTTCTCACCGAAGATCGCACGCAGCAGCTTCTCTTCTGGCGTCAGCTGGGTTTCACCTTTCGGCGTTACCTTACCAACCAGAATGTCACCGCCCTTCACTTCCGCACCGATATACACGATACCGGATTCGTCCAGCTTAGACAGCGCTGCTTCACCCACGTTCGGGATGTCAGCCGTGATCTCTTCAGGGCCCAGCTTAGTATCACGCGCTACACATGCCAGTTCTTGGATGTGAATAGTGGTGAAACGGTCTTCTTGAACTACACGCTCGGAAACCAAGATGGAGTCTTCGAAGTTGTAACCGTTCCATGGCATGAACGCCACGCGCATGTTCTGACCCAGCGCCAGTTCACCCAAATCGGTGGACGGACCGTCTGCCAGCACATCACCACGCTCAACCGGCTCACCCAGTGATACACATGGGATCTGGTTGATACAGGTGTTCTGGTTAGAACGGGTGTACTTGGTCAGGTTGTAAATATCGATACCAGCTTCGCCTGGAATGGTCTCGTCTTCGTTAACTTTAATAACGATACGGGATGCATCCACGTACTGGATTTCACCGCCACGCTTAGCAACTACGGTTACACCGGAGTCAACCGCTACAGCGCGCTCCATACCGGTACCAACCAGCGGCTTATCAGCACGCAGAGTAGGTACAGCCTGACGTTGCATGTTCGCACCCATCAGGGCGCGGTTAGCATCATCGTGCTCCAGGAATGGGATCAAAGACGCACCGACAGAAACGACCTGTTGGGTCGAAACGTCCATGTAGTCCACCTGATCTTTGCTGAACAGGCTGGATTCGCCTTTGCTACGGCACGTTACCAGTTCTTCTTCGAAGCGGCCGTCTTCGTCCAGGTTGGAGTTCGCCTGGGCAATAACGTAGTTACCTTCTTCGATAGCAGACAGGTAATGAATCTCGTCGGTCACCACGCCGTCTTTCACGCGACGGTACGGGGTTTCCAGGAAACCATACTCGTTGGTCTGTGCATACACAGACAAGGAGTTGATCAGACCGATGTTTGGACCTTCAGGAGTTTCGATTGGACACACACGACCGTAGTGAGTCGGGTGAACGTCTCGCACTTCAAAGCCAGCACGCTCACGGGTCAAACCGCCCGGGCCCAGTGCAGAAATACGACGCTTGTGCGTAACTTCTGACAGCGGGTTGTTCTGATCCATAAACTGAGACAACTGAGAAGAGCCGAAGAACTCTTTCACTGCCGCAGAAATTGGTTTCGCGTTGATCAGATCCTGTGGCATCAGGGTATCCAGATCGCCTAAAGACAGACGCTCTTTCACCGCACGCTCAACACGTACTAAGCCCACACGGAACTGGTTCTCGGCCATTTCGCCAACGGAACGAATACGACGGTTACCCAGGTGGTCGATATCATCGACTTCGCCTTTACCGTTACGGATATCGATGAGCTTCTTCATGACATCAATGATGTCTTCGTTGCTCAGCGTACCCGCGCCTTCGATCTCGTCGCGCAGCAGAGAACGGTTAAACTTCATGCGACCCACGGCAGACAGATCATAGCGGTCAGCTGAGAAGAACAGGTTCTCAAACAGCGCTTCTGCTGCATCACGTGTTGGCGGCTCGCCAGGACGCATCATGCGATAGATTTCAACCAGAGCGCTTAAGCGATCAGTGGTGGAATCCACACGCAGGGTTTCGGAGATGTACGGACCATGATCCAGATCGTTGGTGAACAGCACCTCGATGGTCTTGTGGCCGGCTTGGCTCAGTTTGGCCAAGGTCTCCAGGGACAGCTCCATGTTGGCGCCGCAAATCAGCTCGCCAGTGGAGGCATCCACGTAATCTTTTGCCGATACTTTGCCGACAATGTATTCAACCGGCACGTCGATACGCTCAACGCTGTCTTTCTCCAACTGGCGGATATGACGAGCGGTGATGCGACGGCCTTTCTCTACGTACACTTTGCCGTTAGCTTCGATATCGAAGGTCGCGGTTTCACCACGCAGACGCTCTGGAACCAGAGTCATCTCTAACTTGCCGTGACGGACTTCGAAAACAATCTTTTCGAAGAACAGATTCAAGATCTGCTCAGTCGTATAGTTCAGCGCACGCAGGATAATGGTGGCTGGCAACTTACGACGACGGTCAATACGTACAAACAGGTTGTCTTTCGGATCAAATTCGAAATCCAGCCAAGAACCACGGTAAGGGATAATACGTGCGTTATACAGTACCTTACCGGAGGAGTGGGTTTTACCCTTATCGCTGTCAAAGAACACACCCGGGCTACGATGCAGCTGGGATACGATAACTCGCTCGGTACCGTTGATAACGAAAGTACCGTTCTCGGTCATGAGCGGAATTTCGCCCATGTAGACTTCTTGTTCTTTAATGTCTTTTACTGTGCCTTCTGGCGCGTCTTTCTCGTACAGCGTCATGCGCAGTTTGACACGCAGAGGAGCAGAATAAGTTACGCCACGGATTTGGCACTCTTTTACATCAAAGACTGGCTCACCGAGACGATAGCTAACGTATTGCAGCTCAGAATTGCCGCTGTAGCTCTGGATCGGGAAGACGGAGCGGAACGCCGCTTCCAGACCGTACTGCCCTTCCGGATCTTGCTCGATAAACTTTTGAAACGAGTCAAGCTGGATGGAGAGTAAGTAAGGCACGTCCAAAACCTGTGGACGTTTACCAAAGTCCTTACGAATGCGTTTTTTCTCGGTATAGGAGTAAACCATAGGGTTCCTCAGCTCGCTGAATAGTCGACCCATTCTGTCCGTCCTGATAGGACAGTTCGTGCAACACTATTTTGTGACCGAAGGACGATGTACCCTTCGCAATACCTGTTTCTATCACTCTTAAACCATTTCATTGCGTTTTACACAGAGATCTGGCTCTGACGCAGTATATTAAGGCGTCGATAGAAACAAATATTGAGGATCACTTATGGCCAAACAGTGTGAAACACCACAAGCATCCTTTACAGCGCAAAAAGGCTGGTGACTAAAAAGTCACCAGCCATTAGCCTTTGCAAATCAGGCTACGAACTGGAAAGTCCGATTACTTGATTTCAACAGAAGCACCAGCTTCTTCCAGATCTTTCTTCAGAGCTTCAGCTTCTGCTTTGCTGATACCTTCTTTCAGGTTAGCTGGAGCAGATTCTACCAGGTCTTTAGCTTCTTTCAGGCCCAGACCAGTTGCGCCACGTACTGCTTTGATAACAGCTACTTTGTTCGCGCCAACAGCAGACAGAACTACGTCGAATTCAGTCTTCTCTTCAGCAGCTTCAGCTGGACCCGCAGCAACAGCTACAGCAGCAGCAGCAGAAACGCCGAACTTCTCTTCCATTGCAGAGATCAGCTCAACAACTTCCATTACAGACATTGCTGCAACTGCATCAATGATTTGCTCTTTAGTGATAGACATAGCAATTATTTCCTAAAATAAGAAGATGGTTATCTTGCAAACGACACGCTAAAAAAGGCGTAATTACGCTGCTTCTTTGGCGTCGCGAATAGCCGCAATAGTGCGAACCAGTTTGCCTGCAGAGGCTTCTTTCATGGTCGCCATCAAGCGTGCAATCGCTTCGTCGTAAGTTGGCAGAGTTGCCAGACGGTCAATTTGAGCCGCTTGGATAAACTCGCCTTCAAAGGCTGCGCCCTTAACTTCAAAGTTGGCATTGTCTTTAGCAAATGCTTTGAACAGACGAGCAGCTGCGCCCGGATGTTCGTTAGAGAATGCAACCAGAGTTGGACCAACAAACGCATCAGCCATGCACTCGTAAGAGGTGCCGGCAACAGCACGACGCAGCAGGGTGTTACGTACTACACGTACGTACACGCCAGCTTCACGGCTGGTTTTGCGCAGTTCAGTCATTTTTGCTACAGAAACGCCACGTGCATCGGCGATAACTGCAGACAGCGCACCTTTGGCCACTTCGTTGACTTCAGCAACAATCGCTTGTTTGTCTTGAAGATTCAGTGCCATTGGCTTTTGCTCCTGGATTAGCCGAGCGTAATTGCTCGGAACTCACACCACCCGAATAAACGGGCGTAATACACGGCGAGCAGAATCCAGTCAGAAAAAATTCTTTCGGTTCTGTCACCGTCTACGCAGGTTGATCGGATTAAGTACTTCGCAGTACACCTGCGGTCTTGGACGGAGGCTTGGAAAAGGCCAAGCTCCAACCATAATCAAAGGCGTTAGATTGTATAGAAATCCAACGCCTTTGTAAAGCAAAGCTGTTGATTAAACAGCAGCGCTCAGGCTGTTCTGATCCAGAGCTACACCAGCACCCATAGTGGTGGAGATGCTAACTTTCTTGATGAACACACCTTTAGCAGAAGAAGGCTTCGCTTTCTTCAGAGCTACCAGCAGAGCTTCCAGGTTCTCTTTCAGCTGCTCGGCGGTGAAGTCAACCTTACCGATGGTAGAATGGATGATACCATTCTTGTCGTTACGGTAACGAACCTGACCTGCTTTAGCGTTGTTCACAGCTTCAGCAACGTTAGGGGTTACAGTACCTACTTTCGGGTTTGGCATCAGACCGCGTGGGCCCAGGATTTGACCCAGTTGACCAACAACGCGCATTGCATCTGGAGATGCGATAACTACGTCGAAGTTCATTTCGCCTTTCTTGATCTGGTCAGCCAGATCTTCCATACCTACCAGGTCAGCACCAGCGGCTTTCGCAGCTTCTGCGTTTGCACCTTGGGTGAACACAGCAACGCGAACAGTACGGCCAGTACCGTGTGGCAGAACGGTAGCACCACGAACGTTTTGGTCAGATTTACGAGCATCGATACCCAGATTAACTGCAACATCAACACTTTCAACAAACTTAGCGGTCGCCAGCTCTTTCAGCAGAGCAACGGCTTCGTTGATTTCGTACTGCTTAGTAGAATCAACTTTGTCACGGATCACGCGCATGCGCTTGGTCAGCTTAGCCATTGTCTTAATCCTCTACCAGCAGGCCCATGGAACGTGCAGTACCTTCGATAGAACGCATCATCGCGTCTACGTCAGCACCAGTCATATCAGCCGCTTTGGTTTCAGCGATTTCGCGAACTTGAGCGCGAGTAACTTTACCGCATTTCTCTTTGTTCGGCTTACCGGAACCTGACTTGATACCAGCTGCTTTCTTCAGCAGAACTGCTGCTGGAGGAGTCTTGGTAACGAAGGTGAAAGAACGGTCTGCGTAAACAGTGATAACCACTGGAATTGGCAGGCCTTTTTCCATGCTCTCAGTACGAGCATTGAACGCCTTACAGAATTCCATGATGTTAACACCCTGTTGACCCAGAGCTGGACCAACTGGTGGCGACGGGTTAGCCATACCAGCTGCAACTTGCAGCTTAACGTAGGCTTGTACTTTCTTAGCCATTGATATTTCCTCAGTTTGGGTTCGAGCGCCTCAGAATTAAGGCTCCCCGATAACAAAAAGGCGCGAAATTGTAGTTTAATTTCGCGCCCTTTTCAAGCATTAGACTAAAATCTGATCACGCCTTTTCGACTTGGCTGAAGTCCAGTTCAACTGGAGTCGCTCGGCCAAAAATAGAGACCGACACTTTCAGGCGGCTCTTCTCGTAATCGACTTCTTCCACCACGCCGTTGAAATCAGCGAATGGACCGTCATTAACCCGTACCATTTCACCCGGTTCAAACAGGGTTTTCGGACGTGGCTTATCACCCACTTGCTGCAGGCGATTCAAAATAGCATCCGCTTCTTTATCGCTGATTGGTGCTGGACGATCAGAGGTTCCACCGATGAAACCCATCACGCGTGGAATGCTACGCACCAAGTGCCAGCTGCGGTCTTCCATCACCATCTGAACCAGCACATAGCCAGGGAAAAACTTCCGCTCGCTCTTACGGCGTTGACCACCGCGCATTTCAACGACTTCTTCGGTCGGTACCAAGACCTCACCGAACAGCTCTTCCATGTTGTGCAGCTTGATATGCTCACGCAGCGATTGAGCCACGCGGCCCTCAAAACCGGAAAACGCCTGTACAACGTACCAACGTTTTTTAGGAGCCTCAGTCATGTTAGAACCTCAAGCCTGTAATAAAGGACACCAGGTTAACCAGAATTGTATCCAGTCCCCACAGTGCCAGTGCCATAACGACAGTAACAGCCGCAACAATCAGGGTTGTATGCGTGGTCTCCTGACGGGTTGGCCATACGACTTTGCGCACTTCGATCCGGGATTCGCGAGCGAATTCCAGGAAAGATTTACCCTGACGAGTAAAGGCAGCAAGACCTAATGCCGCAGCCACCATCAAAATAATCACCAAAGCGCGGAGCACGACTGCGACATCATCAAATACAGCATTACCGACCACGGTTGCTATCAGGATAGCGAAAACGCCAACCCATTTAACGATGTTCAAGCTGCTTCCACTGCCTTGGGTTTCGGTATTCGCATTCATACAACCCACCTGTTACTCTCGAACGAATAAAAATAAACTTGATACAAATAACTCAACCTCGCAAGGCGAGGTAGTCAGTAAGGCGTATATTACCCTATATACGCTTATCAACCGAGACTTATTGTAATCCCTGCTGATAAACGTAGAAAAAGGGCATCATAAAGATGCCCTTTTCTGCGTATCAATCAGGCCTTAGGCGATGATCTTAGCAACCACGCCCGCACCTACAGTACGGCCACCTTCACGGATAGCGAAGCGCAAGCCTTCGTCCATCGCGATTGGTGCAATCAGGGTAACAACCATTTGAATGTTGTCACCTGGCATTACCATCTCTACGCCTTCTGGCAGTTCGATGGTACCGGTCACGTCAGTTGTACGGAAGTAGAACTGTGGACGGTAGCCTTTGAAGAATGGAGTGTGACGACCACCTTCATCTTTGGACAGAATATAAACTTCTGCTACAAAGTTGGTGTGTGGGTTGATTGAGCCTGGCTTAGCCAGAACCTGACCACGCTCTACGTCATCACGCTTGGTACCACGCAGCAGAACACCTACGTTCTCGCCCGCACGACCTTCGTCCAGCAGCTTACGGAACATTTCAACGCCGGTACAAGTAGTCTTGGTAGTCTCTTTGATACCAACGATTTCTACTTCTTCACCAACTTTGATGATACCGCGCTCTACACGACCAGTTACTACAGTACCACGACCGGAGATAGAGAATACGTCTTCGATTGGCAGCAGGAATGGCTTGTCGATAGCACGCTCTGGCTCAGGGATGTAGCTGTCCAGGTAGCCTGCCAGTTCAACAATCTTCTCTTCCCACTGAGCATCGCCTTCCAGCGCTTTCAGTGCAGAACCGCGAACAACTGGAGTGTCGTCGCCTGGGAAATCGTACTGAGACAGCAGCTCACGTACTTCCATTTCTACCAGTTCCAGCAGCTCTTCGTCATCAACCATGTCACACTTGTTCAGGAACACGATGATGTAAGGAACGCCTACCTGACGACCCAGCAGGATGTGCTCACGAGTCTGAGGCATTGGGCCGTCAGTCGCAGCTACTACCAGGATAGCGCCGTCCATCTGAGCAGCACCAGTGATCATGTTCTTCACGTAGTCGGCGTGACCTGGGCAGTCAACGTGCGCGTAGTGACGAGTTGGGGTGTCGTACTCTACGTGAGAAGTGTTGATGGTGATACCACGAGCTTTTTCTTCTGGCGCGTTATCGATCTGATCGAATGCACGAGCCTGACCACCGTATACTTTAGACAGTACGGTAGTGATAGCTGCAGTCAGGGTAGTTTTACCGTGGTCAACGTGGCCGATAGTACCAACGTTAACGTGCGGTTTAGTACGTTCAAATTTCTCTTTAGACATTGAATTGTCCCTCTAGACACGGTTATCGGTGGCAATAGTTACCACATCAACCAAGCGTAGTGCTTGCTGAGTATACATCAACGGTGAAAATGGGATAGAAGAGTTCAGGAAGAAATGGTGCTGATACCCAGAATCGAACTGGGGACCTCACCCTTACCAAGGGTGCGCTCTACCGACTGAGCCATATCAGCACTTTGTTGGAGCGGGCAGCGGGAATCGAACCCGCATCATCAGCTTGGAAGGCTGAGGTAATAGCCATTATACGATGCCCGCATCCTGAAACTCGGCTACCACATATGGTAAAATTTGGTGGAGGGAGAAGGATTCGAACCTTCGAAGGCTGAGCCGTCAGATTTACAGTCTGATCCCTTTGGCCGCTCGGGAATCCCTCCGGATTCTTTGTTATGGTGCCGGCTGCCGGAATCGAACTGGCGACCTACTGATTACAAGTCAGTTGCTCTACCTACTGAGCTAAGCCGGCGTACCACAAGTGCTGCGCATTCTATGGTGACTCTGGAAAGGATGCAACACCTTTAGCGCAAAAAAATTGCCGAAATGCGTCGTTCGCCTAGATTTTGTTCAGAACATATGCCTATAACGCTTTATACTATGCGCTTTGCGACAGGTGCGCTCTGTACCGATCTCTTTTTAGTGGTCGGACATTCGTTTGTTCGACCCCGGATTGGCTATGACAAAACATCAAGATATAACCACGCCTTTTGTGTCGTTTGAGCGGCAAGAGTGGGCTGACCTGCGGGATGCGATCCCGCTGACGCTGACCGAGTCAGATTTGGAGCGTCTGAAAGGGATTAACGATGAGCTCTCGTTAGATGAGGTCATTGAGATTTACTTGCCCCTTTCCCGCTTGCTCAACTTTTACATCCGCTCCAATTTACGTCGTCAATCGGTGCTGGATCAGTTTTTAGGACGCGAAGGACAGCGCATTCCGTATGTGATTGGTATTGCCGGCAGTGTGGCGGTTGGTAAAAGTACCACCGCGCGGATTTTGCAGGCGCTGCTCAGCCGCTGGCCGGAGCATCGTCATGTCGAGTTGGTCACCACCGATGGTTTTTTGCATCCGAATGCGGTCTTGCATGAACGTGGGATCATGAAAAAGAAGGGCTTTCCGGAGTCCTATGACATGCGCCGCTTCGTGCAGTTTATTTCCGATGTTAAATCGGGCCAACCACGCGTCAGTGCACCGGTGTATTCCCACCTGATCTATGACATTGTGCCGGATGGTGAGAAGGTGATTGAGCAGCCAGATATCTTGCTGCTGGAAGGGTTGAATGTACTGCAAAGCGGGATGGATTATCCGCACGACCCCCATCGGGTGTTTGTGTCTGACTTCGTCGACTTCTCTATCTATGTGGATGCCGATACGGCGCTGCTGAAAAGTTGGTATATCGAGCGGTTCTTGAAGTTTAGAAAAGGTGCCTTCTCTGATCCAAACTCCTACTTCCATAACTATGCCAAGTTAAGTGAAGAGGAAGCCGTCAGTATCGCCAATCAGATTTGGGATGAGATCAACGGGCTCAATCTGCAGCAAAATATCTTACCGACGCGTGAACGCGCCAGTCTGATTTTGACGAAGGGCAAAGAGCACGCGGTCGAGCGTGTTTGTCTGCGCAAATAAGCCCAGCAACCTAGCTTAGAGACCATCGCGAGGCCTAATGCCTCGCGATTTTGTGGCCAGACTACGCAATGCCCCCTTACTGAGCGGCGGTGACCGGGCGCAGTGAGATCTCACCGCCGATAAAACTTTTCAACGTACCGTCTGCTAACCGTAAACGCAGTGCGCCATGGCTATCGATACCGCACGCCACCCCTTCCACGCAGCGCTCGCCCATCAACAAACGCACCTGTCGGCCCGCGAAGTTATCCAGCTCATTCCAGCGCTCATAAAACGCCCCTAAGCCCGCTTGCTCATAACGCGGCAGTTGCTGTTGTAACGCTTGCAACAATGCCGCAGCCAGTTGATTGCGCGATAACTCCGGACACACATCTTTCACGCAGGCGCACGGCTGATCAATTTGCTCACGCACCGAGGCCGGTAACGCTACATTAATCCCCATCCCCAACACGATATGTGCCGCATCGCCGGTTTGTCCGGTCAGCTCGACCAAAATACCGGAAAGCTTTTTGTCGTTCAGGTACAAGTCATTCGGCCATTTGACCTTAACATCCCCCACGCCAAGCGAGGTCAACACATCCGCCACAATCACGCCAATAGCCAGACTCAAGCCAACCGCGGCCGCCGGCCCTTGGTCTAGCCGCCAGTACATCGATAAATAAAGATTGGCCCCAAACGGCGATTGCCACACCCGCCCACGGCGCCCACGCCCCGCATGCTGGTATTCCGCCAGACAGGCATAGCCCGATGGATATTGCCCAATCCGATCCAGTAAATACTGATTGGTTGAGTCAATCACCGGTAACAGCGCAAACTGGGCTTCTGGTGCTAAGGCCTGCAAACGCTCGGTCGTCAATAGCTCCATCGGCTCGGCTAAACGATAGCCTTTCCCAGGAACAGTAAACACATCGATGCCCCAGCTTTGCAAGGTACGGATATGTTTGCTGACAGCGGCGCGAGAGATCCCGAGCCACTCGCCTAAACGCTCGCCGGAGCGAAATTCACCGTCCGCTAACCAGCGAACGATCTGCAGTGGAGTCTCACTGTTCTTCATGCAATCGCCTGTACTGCGTTAATTTCCCCATCGGCGCCCATGAAGCGAACTTCCGGCTCCAACGCGACGGCAAAGCGCGCCAACACCTGCTGACGCACGGTATGTGCCAGTTGCACCACATCACGAGCAGTAGCGTTGCCTTGATTGACCAGCACCAACGCTTGTTTATCATGCACCGCCGCACCGCCAATACGGTGTCCCTTCAAGCCACACTGATCAATCAGCCAGCCCGCCGCCAATTTATACTGGCCGTCCGGTTGTGGGTAACACGGGATGCTCGGGTATGTTTGGCGTAGATCGGCCAACGTTTCACCGCTGACCAACGGGTTTTTGAAAAAGCTACCCGCATTGCCCTGCTGCGCCGGATCCGGCAATTTACTCTGGCGCATCTGGCACACGATGGTGAAAATCTGCTGTGCCGTTACGCTGCGCGGATCCAGCTTAGCTAAGTCACCATAGCTGAGCACCGGCTGCCAAGCTTTTGGCAAGCGCAAACCAACTGCGGTGATCACATACCCATGCTGATAGCGATGTTTGAAGATACTGTCGCGATAACCAAACTGGCACTCTTCGCGCGATAAACGCACAGTCTCGCCACTCGTCAGGTCCAACACCTCCACGTACTCGCACACTTTTTCAAACTCTACGCCATAAGCGCCAATGTTCTGAATCGGTGCCGACCCGCAGCAGCCGGGGATCAATGCCAGATTCTCCATTCCTGGTAAGTTGTGCGCCAGCGTGTACTCCACCAATTGGTGCCAATTCTCCCCGGCCGCCACATGCAGATGCCATGCCTGCTCGCTTTCGCTACAACAAATGCCACGTAAGCGGTTCACGATGACATGCCCAGCAAAGTCTTCAGTAAACAACATATTGCTGCCACCGCCTAAAATCAGCAGTGGCTCATTAGCCTGCAATGAAGCACGGCTTAATGCTAATAGCTCGCTCAATTGCGTCACTTGGCTGATTTTGCGTGCTCGTACCGGCAAACCGAACGTGTGGAAAGGCTGTAATGATGGCCACGATGCTGATGACATCGCTGTTGGCGTTGATGTAGGCATAGATGCTGATGACCTGGGTTCTATCCATTACGCACAATTGCGGCGTAAATACTCACTCAATTGCGGTCATTCTACTGGAATTTTGTGCCTACCGCGATGTAAGCAGTTGCTTAAGAGGGACTAAAAACGCAAAAAGCCCATCCGCTAGGATGGGCTCTTCACTTATTTGATGCCTGGCAGTTCCCTACTCTCGCATGGGGAGACCCCACACTACCATCGGCGCTACGGCGTTTCACTTCTGAGTTCGGCATGGGGTCAGGTGGGACCACCGCGCTATCGCCGCCAGGCAAATTCTGTTTCTCTATCGCGTACACTACTTGTGTCTCGCGCCAGAGTTAAAATCTAAAAACAAGCTAAATAACTGATGTATTGTTCTTTGAACAAGTAACTCGTGACTTCATTCATCCAACATCACTTTGGCGTTGTATGGTTAAGCCTCACGGGCAATTAGTACAGGTTAGCTCAACGTATCGCTACGCTTACACACCCTGCCTATCTACGTCGTAGTCTCCAACAACCCTTTAGGAGGCTTTAAGCCTCAGGGATGACTCATCTCGGGGCAAGTTTCGCGCTTAGATGCTTTCAGCGCTTATCTCTTCCGCATTTAGCTACCCGGCAATGCCACTGGCGTGACAACCGGAACACCAGAGATGCGTCCACTCCGGTCCTCTCGTACTAGGAGCAGCCCCCCTCAATCATCCAACGCCCACGACAGATAGGGACCGAACTGTCTCACGACGTTCTAAACCCAGCTCGCGTACCACTTTAAATGGCGAACAGCCATACCCTTGGGACCAACTTCAGCCCCAGGATGTGATGAGCCGACATCGAGGTGCCAAACACCGCCGTCGATATGAACTCTTGGGCGGTATCAGCCTGTTATCCCCGGAGTACCTTTTATCCGTTGAGCGATGGCCCTTCCATTCAGAACCACCGGATCACTAAGACCTACTTTCGTATCTGCTCGACCTGTCCGTCTCGCAGTTAAGCTAGCTTCTGCCTTTGCACTAACCGCATGATGTCCGACCATGCTTAGCTAACCTTCGTGCTCCTCCGTTACTCTTTAGGAGGAGACCGCCCCAGTCAAACTACCCACCAGACACTGTCCGTATCCCGGATTACGGGACAACGTTAGAACATCAAACATTAAAGGGTGGTATTTCAAGGTCGGCTCCACGCAAACTGGCGTTCACGTTTCAATGCCTCCCACCTATCCTACACATCAAGGCTCAATGTTCAGTGTCAAGCTATAGTAAAGGTTCACGGGGTCTTTCCGTCTTGCCGCGGGTACACTGCATCTTCACAGCGATTTCAATTTCACTGAGTCTCGGGTGGAGACAGCCTGGCCATCATTACGCCATTCGTGCAGGTCGGAACTTACCCGACAAGGAATTTCGCTACCTTAGGACCGTTATAGTTACGGCCGCCGTTTACCGGGGCTTCGATCAAGAGCTTCGCTTTCGCTAACCCCATCAATTAACCTTCCGGCACCGGGCAGGCGTCACACCGTATACGTCCACTTTCGTGTTTGCACAGTGCTGTGTTTTTAATAAACAGTTGCAGCCAGCTGGTATCTTCGACTGAGTTCAGCTCCATCCGCAAGGGACTTCACCTACCATCAGCGTGCCTTCTCCCGAAGTTACGGCACCATTTTGCCTAGTTCCTTCACCCGAGTTCTCTCAAGCGCCTGAGTATTCTCTACCTGACCACCTGTGTCGGTTTGGGGTACGATTTCTGGTAACCTGATGCTTAGAGGCTTTTCCTGGAAGCGTAGTATCAGCTACTTCAGCACCGTAGTGCTTCGTCATCACGCCTCAGTGTTAATGAAAGACCGGATTTGCCTAGTCTCTCCACCTTCACGCTTAAACCGGGACAACCGTCGCCCGGATAGCCTAACTTTCTCCGTCCCCCCTTCGCAGTTACCACAAGTACGGGAATATTAACCCGTTTCCCATCGACTACGCTTTTCAGCCTCGCCTTAGGGGTCGACTCACCCTGCTCCGATTAACGTTGAACAGGAACCCTTGGTCTTCCGGCGAGCGGGCTTTTCACCCGCTTTATCGTTACTTATGTCAGCATTCGCACTTCTGATACGTCCAGCATGCCTCACAGCACACCTTCAACCGCTTACAGAACGCTCCCCTACCCAATAACACCTAAATGTCATTGCCGCAGCTTCGGTGCATGGTTTAGCCCCGTTACATCTTCCGCGCAGGCCGACTCGACTAGTGAGCTATTACGCTTTCTTTAAATGATGGCTGCTTCTAAGCCAACATCCTAGCTGTCTAAGCCTTCCCACATCGTTTCCCACTTAACCATGACTTTGGGACCTTAGCTGGCGGTCTGGGTTGTTTCCCTCTTCACGACGGACGTTAGCACCCGCCGTGTGTCTCCCGGATAGCACTCTACGGTATTCGGAGTTTGCAAAGGGTTGGTAAGTCGGGATGACCCCCTAGCCTTAACAGTGCTCTACCCCCGTAGGTGTTCGTCCGAGGCGCTACCTAAATAGCTTTCGGGGAGAACCAGCTATCTCCCGGTTTGATTGGCCTTTCACCCCCAGCCACAAGTCATCCGCTAATTTTTCAACATTAGTCGGTTCGGTCCTCCAGTTAGTGTTACCCAACCTTCAACCTGCCCATGGCTAGATCACCGGGTTTCGGGTCTACACCTTGCAACTAATTCGCCCTATTAAGACTCGGTTTCCCTACGGCTCCCCTATTCGGTTAACCTCGCTACAAAATGTAAGTCGCTGACCCATTATACAAAAGGTACGCAGTCACACCACGAAGGTGCTCCCACTGCTTGTACGTACACGGTTTCAGGTTCTATTTCACTCCCCTCACAGGGGTTCTTTTCGCCTTTCCCTCACGGTACTGGTTCGCTATCGGTCAGTCAGGAGTATTTAGCCTTGGAGGATGGTCCCCCCATCTTCAAACAGGATACCACGTGTCCCGTCCTACTCATCGAGCTCACAGCAATGCGTCTTCGTGTACGGGGCTATCACCCTGTATCGCCGGACTTTCCAATCCGTTCCACTAACGCATCCACTGATTCAGACTCTGGGCTGCTCCGCGTTCGCTCGCCGCTACTAACGGAATCTCGGTTGATTTCTTTTCCTCGGGGTACTTAGATGTTTCAGTTCTCCCGGTTCGCCTCGTTAAGCTATGGATTCACTTAACGATACCTAAGTTATCTTAGGTGGGTTTCCCCATTCGGACATGGTTGGCTATAGCGCTCCATCCCAGCTCACCAACCCTTTTCGCAGGGTAGCACGTCCTTCATCGCCTCTGACTGCCAAGGCATCCACCGTGTACGCTTAGTCACTTAACCATACAACCCAAAATAATGTCGGGCTGAATGCTAGTCACTAAACTGGTCGTTGCCAGTTTCTCAAGTCGCTTGTTCTTAAGAACTTCAGTTATTTTTCAGCTTGTTTTCAGATTTTTAAAGAGCAATAAGTGGCGTCCCCTAGGGGATTCGAACCCCTGTTACCGCCGTGAAAGGGCGGTGTCCTAGGCCTCTAGACGAAGGGGACGCAACTAAATTCAAACAATCTGTGTGAACACTCAGCTTAAGCGCCAAATATCTCAGGTAAGGAGGTGATCCAACCGCAGGTTCCCCTACGGTTACCTTGTTACGACTTCACCCCAGTCATGAATCACAAAGTGGTAAGCGCCCTCCCGAAGGTTAAGCTACCTACTTCTTTTGCAACCCACTCCCATGGTGTGACGGGCGGTGTGTACAAGGCCCGGGAACGTATTCACCGCGGCATTCTGATCCGCGATTACTAGCGATTCCGACTTCATGGAGTCGAGTTGCAGACTCCAATCCGGACTACGACATACTTTATGGGATTCGCTCACTATCGCTAGCTTGCCGCCCTTTGTATATGCCATTGTAGCACGTGTGTAGCCCTACTCGTAAGGGCCATGATGACTTGACGTCATCCCCACCTTCCTCCGGTTTATCACCGGCAGTCTCCTTTGAGTTCCCGACCGAATCGCTGGCAACAAAGGATAAGGGTTGCGCTCGTTGCGGGACTTAACCCAACATTTCACAACACGAGCTGACGACAGCCATGCAGCACCTGTCTCAGAGTTCCCGAAGGCACCAATCCATCTCTGGAAAGTTCTCTGGATGTCAAGAGTAGGTAAGGTTCTTCGCGTTGCATCGAATTAAACCACATGCTCCACCGCTTGTGCGGGCCCCCGTCAATTCATTTGAGTTTTAACCTTGCGGCCGTACTCCCCAGGCGGTCGATTTAACGCGTTAGCTCCGGAAGCCACGCCTCAAGGGCACAACCTCCAAATCGACATCGTTTACAGCGTGGACTACCAGGGTATCTAATCCTGTTTGCTCCCCACGCTTTCGCACCTGAGCGTCAGTCTTTGTCCAGGGGGCCGCCTTCGCCACCGGTATTCCTCCAGATCTCTACGCATTTCACCGCTACACCTGGAATTCTACCCCCCTCTACAAGACTCTAGCTTGCCAGTTTCAAATGCAGTTCCCAAGTTGAGCTCGGGGATTTCACATCTGACTTAACAAACCGCCTGCGTGCGCTTTACGCCCAGTAATTCCGATTAACGCTTGCACCCTCCGTATTACCGCGGCTGCTGGCACGGAGTTAGCCGGTGCTTCTTCTGCGAGTAACGTCAATGCCACTAGGTATTAACTAGTAGCCCTTCCTCCCCGCTGAAAGTGCTTTACAACCCGAAGGCCTTCTTCACACACGCGGCATGGCTGCATCAGGCTTGCGCCCATTGTGCAATATTCCCCACTGCTGCCTCCCGTAGGAGTCTGGACCGTGTCTCAGTTCCAGTGTGACTGGTCATTCTCTCAAACCAGTTAGAGATCGTCGCCTTGGTGAGCCATTACCTCACCAACTAGCTAATCCCACCTGGGTTCATCCGATAGCATGAGGTCCGAAGAGCCCCCACTTTGGTCCGTAGACATTATGCGGTATTAGCTACAGTTTCCCGTAGTTATCCCCCTCTATCGGGCAGATCCCCAGGCATTACTCACCCGTCCGCCGCTCGTCACCCAAGGAGCAAGCTCCTCTGTGTTACCGCTCGACTTGCATGTGTTAGGCCTGCCGCCAGCGTTCAATCTGAGCCATGATCAAACTCTTCAATTTAAAGTTTGTCGCTCGAATAAACTGGCAAATAAATTGTTCAGTCACTCGTTTAACTTAATATCTTTTGGATATCAGCATTCTCAAACGAGTGCCCACACAGATTGTCTGATTAACTTTTTAAAGAGCAATGTCGCCTCACGTCTGATTTGCTTTCGCGTTTCGTTCCGTGCCGACAGGGAGCGCATTATAGGGAGACGCCGAAAAGACGCAAGGGTTAAATCACGTTTTTTATCGAAAAATGTATCAAGCGCGCACTTTGTGAACAAATCAAGCAGAGGGAGCCTAAAATCCATCCACTAATGCGGATAAAAGCACCAAGGTAGCCCTCCGTAACCGCATATCTGGCGTGAATTCTTTGCCTCCCCACGCGTGAAATAAAGCGGCCAAAGAATAAAAAAAGCCCAGCAAAAACGGCTGGGCTAGGTGGTCGATGAAATTGAGCTGATAAGCTGAAGGCTTATTTACGCTCTAAGAGTTGCATGATCAACCGGAAGAACAGCGGAATAAAGAAGATGGCGATAAAGGTTGCCGCCAACATTCCGCCAATCACCGGCCAACCTAATGCATGACGACTCGCCGCACCGGCACCGCTCGATAAGACCAACGGCACGCAGCCCAAAATAAAGGCCATCGAGGTCATTATGATGGGGCGAAAGCGTAAGCGTGCCGCTTCCAAAGCCGAATCAAGCAGACTCATCCCCTCTTCATGCTTCATCACTGCAAACTCCACAATCAAGATGGCATTTTTTGCCGCCAAGCCGACCAAAGTCACCAATCCTATCTGGAAATAGACGTTGTTGGTTAAGCCAACCAGCCACGTGGCTAATAGTGCACCGAACAACGCAAACGGGACTGCGGTGATCACCGCGAACGGCAAGCTCCAACGCTCATATTGCGCCGCCAAAATCAAAAAGATCATGACGATACCAAAGCCAAACGCCATTGCCGCACTGCCGGCCGCCGCTTTTTCTTGGTAGGCCGAACCGATCCACTCCAGCTTGGCATCATTACCGAGCACCTCGCTCGCCACTCGTTCTAACGCGGCGATAGCCTGCCCCGAGCTGTAACCGGCCGCTGGTTGCACCATGATTTTAGCCGCTTGGAAGATATTAAAACGTTCAACCAGCTCCGGACCGGAACTGTCACGTACCGTCACCAAACTGCTGAGCGGGATCATCTCGCCATTGACCGAGCGCACATACACATTGCGAATATCATCGCGCTTAGCGCGGTAATCGGCCTCCGACTGTAACTGCACCCGATAAGTACGGCCAAACTGGTTGAAGTCATTCACATAGACTTGGCCAAACGTTGCCTGCATCGTGTCGAACACCGCGTTGATCGGTAAGCCGAGCGCCTTAGCCTTTTCACGATCCAAATCCATATAGACCTGTGGCACATTCGCGCGAAAGGTGGTGGTGACGCTGGAAAACTCAGGGCGGCTCTTCGCTGCATCCAAAAAGCGCTGCACTTCGGCGGAAAAAGCCTGCGTATCGCTACTTCCTCGGTTCTGCAGGTAGCCTTCTAATCCACCGGTGGTCGACATGCCCTGAATCGGTGGCGGATTGAAGGAGGCAGCAACCCCATCAGATTGCCCCATCACACTCAAGCCTTGGAATGTTTTGGCCAAAGCAAAGGAGTCTTGCCCACTGCCTTGGCGTTCACTCCAATCTTTCAACGGGATAAATGACAATCCACGGTTACTGACAATCGAGTTCGACAGAATATCGAAACCCGAGAAGGTCACTACATTCTCAACATGCGGATTAGCCATGATGATCTGGTCGAACTGATCCGCCACGTTTTGCGTACGATTCAACGATGCCGCATCCGGCAACATAATCGATGAGATGAGATAGCCCTGATCCTCATTCGGCACCAACTCCCCCGGCACGCGAGCAAATAAGGCGTAGGTGCACAGCAATAGCGCCCCGATAATCCCGAACGCCACTCCGACTCGCCGATTCAAAAAGGCCACGCCGCCGACATAACGCACAGTTAAACGGTCAAACGCCTGGTTAAACCAAACAAAAAAGCGCGCTGGCTGCTGATGGCCTTCTTTTAGCAGTACCGCACACAACGCCGGTGATAGCGTCAATGCCACCAAGCCCGAGATCGCCACCGACACCGCCACGGTAATCGCAAATTGTTTGTACATGACACCGGTCATCCCGCCCATAAAGGCCACCGGCAAGAACACTGCACACAGCACCAGAACGATGGCCACCACCGGCCCAGACACTTCCTGCATCGCCAGAATTGCCGCTTCGCGTGGCGAGCAACGCCGCTCTGTCATGATCCGCTCTACGTTTTCCAGCACCACGATCGCATCATCCACCACGATACCAATCGCCAGTACCATGCCAAACAGCGTCAATAGGTTGATGGAAAAACCCAGCATCAACATCCCAGCAAAGGTACCAATCAACGATACCGGCACCGCAATACAGGGGATCAAGGTCGCACGGAAGTTTTGTAAGAACAGGTACACCACCACAAACACCAGAACGATAGCCTCGAACAGCGTTTTGACCACTTCTTCAATTGAGATTTTCACAAACTCGGTAGTGTCATACGGGATCTGGTATTCCAAATCTTGTGGGAAACGGGTTTTCAGCCGCTCCATGGTGTCGCGCACCGCATCGGCCACCATGACCGCATTGGCCCCCGGTTGCAAATACGTGAAGATCCCCACCGCCGGTTGGCTATTGATCCGCGCAGTCACGTCATAATCTTTACCGCCCAGCTCTACGCGCGCGACATCTTTAACCCGCACTTTAGAGCCATCTGGCCGCGACAAAATAATGATGTTCTCGAATTCCTTCACATCCTCCAGACGCCCTTTGGTCTGCACCGTATAGGTAAAATCAATTGGGGCACTGGTCGGTTGCGCGCCAATCTTGCCGGCTGCAAACTGGGTATTCTGTTCACGAATCGCCGCAATCACATCCGCCGGCGTCAATTGCAGCTGTGCCAGCCGATCGGGGCGCAACCAGATCCGCATGGCATAGTCGGTACCGCCAAACAGCGTAATATCACCGATACCAGGAATCCGCTTAAGCTCATCAATAATATTCAGCAAGGCATAGTTGGAAAGATAGGTAGTGTCATAGCTGCCATTGGGTGATTGCAGCGTTAATACCTGCATGATGGAGGTGGATTTTTTCCGTACCGTGATCCCCTGTTTTTTCACCTCTTCCGGCATTTGCGCCATCGCAGCCGACACACGGTTATTCACGTTGATCGTGGCTTGGTCGGGATCGGTGCCAATCTCAAAGTAAATATTCAGGTTCATCTGACCATTGGACGCCGAGCCGGATTGCATGTAAATCATCCGCTCAACACCATTGATCTGCTGCTCCAACGGTGCCGCCACCGTTTGGGAAATCACTTCCGGCGTCGCACCAGGGTAATAAGTCGTTACCGATACCACCGGCGGGGTAATTTGCGGATATTGCTCTACCGGCAATGCCCGCATCGCAGCCAAACCGCCCAGCACGATAATGATAGAAATCACGCTGGCAAAAATAGGTCGCTCGATAAAAAACTTCGAAAACATACGAACTCCTTATTTTGCCGCGCTGGCACTGACAACCTTCTGGCTAATCGCGCTCATCTCTTGTACCGATACCGGCTGGATCACCACACCAGGGCGAGCTTTCATCAAACCCTCAACGATGTAACGCTCTCCCGCTTGCAAGCCACTTTCAATCAACACCCCACTTTCCACCACCGAGCCCAGTTTCACCGGTCGAGGTACCACCTTATTCTCCGCATCCACTACCATCAGCATCCGATCGGCCTGTGACTGCACAATCGCCTTCGCTGGCACCACTATCGCGTCTTTGCGCGTACCCAAATCAATGGTTAGACGAACAAATTGCCCCGGCAACAATATCCCGCGCTCATTATCAAAAATTGCCCGAGCCCGGATCGTGCCGGTTTTGCCATCTACGCGATTATCCGAAAAGTTCAATTTGCCTACTTCCGAATATAATGAGCCATCGGCCAAACGAATACGGGTCGTCCAATCTGCCGCACTACGTGCTTGTATCGCACCGCTTTTAATACCACGTTCAAAATTAAGTCGATCTTGTTCCGAATAAGAAAAATTCACGTACAAGGGGTCATATTGTGTAATGGTCGTCAGTAAGCTGTTATCACCTAAAGTTGAAATTAAACTGCCTTCAGACTGAGTGCTTTTACTGGCCATGCCATCAATTGGCGCGGTCACTCGGGTATAACTAAGATTTAATTCCGCCTCTTTGACTTTTGCTTGCGCCGCTTGATGGCTCGCGATTGCCGCCTCATAACTGGCGATCACATCATCATAATCTTTTCGGCTGACAACTTGTTTCTTATATAACGGAATCACCCGTGCACGATCGGCACGCGCTTTATTTAACCGAGCACTCTCTTGCGCTAATAAACTTTTAGCTTGCTCCAGTGCTACTTTATAAGGCTCTGGATCGATCTCAAATAGTAAGTCCCCAGCGACCACAGGTTGCCCTTCCACATAATGGCGCTTAAGCAAAATACCGCCAACCCGTGAACGCACCTCAATTTCCCGATAACCGGCCGTCTCTCCGACCATCTCAGTTGTTAAAGGCACATCCTTGGCCTGCACAGTTTCAACTACCACAGGCACCACTGGCGCTACCTGTGCCGATGAGGCCGGCTCATCACCACAACCAACCAAACTGCCGGCAAGGATGATCATTAATGTATGCCGTTTCCAGCGCACAGCCTTTACCACACGAAAAGTCATGTTACTACTCCGACTATCATTAAATAGCTACACCATAAAAACATAGCCACGACACTCTGATACAAGTGTTGGCTAAAGAATTAATCAAAATAAAAAGAGGCTTATATTACTAGGCTGGACAAATAACAAAGTGCAAATTAACTTGGTTTTGTGATGCAAACCTATTTTTACCACAAGACAATTAACAATGAAAAGCCAAGGAGAGAGACAGTCACTTTATTAGTAATAACGAATCGACTTAAACACCAAGATTAAAGACATTATTATTCACATTCTAAATTAATTCCCGACAACTAATTCACTGCGTGAATATAAAACCCTCTAAAACAAAATCCCAAATCAGAGATTAATGAATAGATTCAATAGTGATTAATTCACTTAATCAAAACATAAATAAAGACATCAAACATCAACCGACAAATAAAGCATTTTAATTATCGTTATTCATACCAAGTAATATACCTACCTAACACAAGGTCTCTGCTAAAAATAACGCGAGAAACACTCTAAAAAGGGATACAGAGATTAAGAGATAAGAATAATACCGGGAAACACCCAGTACCACAAACAACAGCACAGCGTACCTAACGCTGCATAAATCACTCATCAGCACATTTCCAACGGCAAGGCCACATAGCGCCTGATACGCTGGCGTCTGCGGTTCTGGCCGCAGCTCTACGCCCACACCAGCCCGCCGTTTAGCCCAATCGAAAACGAGAACACAGAGAATGAAATGAGCGAAAGCTGAGATAAAAAGGCAAACAGGGGATAACGCTGGGAAGGAAAAAGAGAGGATAAAACCGCAATGACATTAAAACCAAAATCCCCAAACGCAAAAAGCCCATCCGTTAGGATGGGCTCTTCACTAATTTAATGCCTGGCAGTTCCCTACTCTCGCATGGGGAGACCCCACACTACCATCGGCGCTACGGCGTTTCACTTCTGAGTTCGGCATGGGGTCAGGTGGGACCACCGCGCTATCGCCGCCAGGCAAATTCTGTTTCTCTATCGCGTACACACTATGTTGTTGTGTCTCGCGCCAGAGTTAAAATCTAAAAACAAGCTAAATAACTGATGTATTGTTCTTTGAACAAGTAACCGTGACTTCATTCTTCCAACATCACTTTGGCGTTGTATGGTTAAGCCTCACGGGCAATTAGTACAGGTTAGCTCAACGTATCGCTACGCTTACACACCCTGCCTATCTACGTCGTAGTCTCCAACAACCCTTTAGGAGGCTTTAAGCCTCAGGGATGACTCATCTCGGGGCAAGTTTCGCGCTTAGATGCTTTCAGCGCTTATCTCTTCCGCATTTAGCTACCCGGCAATGCCACTGGCGTGACAACCGGAACACCAGAGATGCGTCCACTCCGGTCCTCTCGTACTAGGAGCAGCCCCCCTCAATCATCCAACGCCCACGACAGATAGGGACCGAACTGTCTCACGACGTTCTAAACCCAGCTCGCGTACCACTTTAAATGGCGAACAGCCATACCCTTGGGACCAACTTCAGCCCCAGGATGTGATGAGCCGACATCGAGGTGCCAAACACCGCCGTCGATATGAACTCTTGGGCGGTATCAGCCTGTTATCCCCGGAGTACCTTTTATCCGTTGAGCGATGGCCCTTCCATTCAGAACCACCGGATCACTAAGACCTACTTTCGTATCTGCTCGACCTGTCCGTCTCGCAGTTAAGCTAGCTTCTGCCTTTGCACTAACCGCATGATGTCCGACCATGCTTAGCTAACCTTCGTGCTCCTCCGTTACTCTTTAGGAGGAGACCGCCCCAGTCAAACTACCCACCAGACACTGTCCGTATCCCGGATTACGGGACAACGTTAGAACATCAAACATTAAAGGGTGGTATTTCAAGGTCGGCTCCACGCAAACTGGCGTTCACGTTTCAATGCCTCCCACCTATCCTACACATCAAGGCTCAATGTTCAGTGTCAAGCTATAGTAAAGGTTCACGGGGTCTTTCCGTCTTGCCGCGGGTACACTGCATCTTCACAGCGATTTCAATTTCACTGAGTCTCGGGTGGAGACAGCCTGGCCATCATTACGCCATTCGTGCAGGTCGGAACTTACCCGACAAGGAATTTCGCTACCTTAGGACCGTTATAGTTACGGCCGCCGTTTACCGGGGCTTCGATCAAGAGCTTCGCTTTCGCTAACCCCATCAATTAACCTTCCGGCACCGGGCAGGCGTCACACCGTATACGTCCACTTTCGTGTTTGCACAGTGCTGTGTTTTTAATAAACAGTTGCAGCCAGCTGGTATCTTCGACTGAGTTCAGCTCCATCCGCAAGGGACTTCACCTACCATCAGCGTGCCTTCTCCCGAAGTTACGGCACCATTTTGCCTAGTTCCTTCACCCGAGTTCTCTCAAGCGCCTGAGTATTCTCTACCTGACCACCTGTGTCGGTTTGGGGTACGATTTCTGGTAACCTGATGCTTAGAGGCTTTTCCTGGAAGCGTAGTATCAGCTACTTCAGCACCGTAGTGCTTCGTCATCACGCCTCAGTGTTAATGAAAGACCGGATTTGCCTAGTCTCTCCACCTTCACGCTTAAACCGGGACAACCGTCGCCCGGATAGCCTAACTTTCTCCGTCCCCCCTTCGCAGTTACCACAAGTACGGGAATATTAACCCGTTTCCCATCGACTACGCTTTTCAGCCTCGCCTTAGGGGTCGACTCACCCTGCTCCGATTAACGTTGAACAGGAACCCTTGGTCTTCCGGCGAGCGGGCTTTTCACCCGCTTTATCGTTACTTATGTCAGCATTCGCACTTCTGATACGTCCAGCATGCCTCACAGCACACCTTCAACCGCTTACAGAACGCTCCCCTACCCAATAACACCTAAATGTCATTGCCGCAGCTTCGGTGCATGGTTTAGCCCCGTTACATCTTCCGCGCAGGCCGACTCGACTAGTGAGCTATTACGCTTTCTTTAAATGATGGCTGCTTCTAAGCCAACATCCTAGCTGTCTAAGCCTTCCCACATCGTTTCCCACTTAACCATGACTTTGGGACCTTAGCTGGCGGTCTGGGTTGTTTCCCTCTTCACGACGGACGTTAGCACCCGCCGTGTGTCTCCCGGATAGCACTCTACGGTATTCGGAGTTTGCAAAGGGTTGGTAAGTCGGGATGACCCCCTAGCCTTAACAGTGCTCTACCCCCGTAGGTGTTCGTCCGAGGCGCTACCTAAATAGCTTTCGGGGAGAACCAGCTATCTCCCGGTTTGATTGGCCTTTCACCCCCAGCCACAAGTCATCCGCTAATTTTTCAACATTAGTCGGTTCGGTCCTCCAGTTAGTGTTACCCAACCTTCAACCTGCCCATGGCTAGATCACCGGGTTTCGGGTCTACACCTTGCAACTAATTCGCCCTATTAAGACTCGGTTTCCCTACGGCTCCCCTATTCGGTTAACCTCGCTACAAAATGTAAGTCGCTGACCCATTATACAAAAGGTACGCAGTCACACCACGAAGGTGCTCCCACTGCTTGTACGTACACGGTTTCAGGTTCTATTTCACTCCCCTCACAGGGGTTCTTTTCGCCTTTCCCTCACGGTACTGGTTCGCTATCGGTCAGTCAGGAGTATTTAGCCTTGGAGGATGGTCCCCCCATCTTCAAACAGGATACCACGTGTCCCGTCCTACTCATCGAGCTCACAGCAATGCGTCTTCGTGTACGGGGCTATCACCCTGTATCGCCGGACTTTCCAATCCGTTCCACTAACGCATCCACTGATTCAGACTCTGGGCTGCTCCGCGTTCGCTCGCCGCTACTAACGGAATCTCGGTTGATTTCTTTTCCTCGGGGTACTTAGATGTTTCAGTTCTCCCGGTTCGCCTCGTTAAGCTATGTATTCACTTAACGATACCTAAGTTATCTTAGGTGGGTTTCCCCATTCGGACATGGTTGGCTATAGCGCTCCATCCCAGCTCACCAACCCTTTTCGCAGGGTAGCACGTCCTTCATCGCCTCTGACTGCCAAGGCATCCACCGTGTACGCTTAGTCACTTAACCATACAACCCAAAATAATGTCGGGCTGAATGTCAGTCACTAAACTGGTCGTTGCCAGTTTCTCAAGTCGCTTGTTCTCAAGAACTTCAGTTATTTTTCAGCTTGTTTTCAAATTTTTAAAGAGCATGTCGAGAATGACTTACGTCACAATGACCATATCGCAAAATAAACTGTTGATTTCAATTCATTTTGCGATATGGTGGAGCTAAGCGGGATCGAACCGCTGACCTCCTGCGTGCAAAGCAGGCGCTCTCCCAGCTGAGCTATAGCCCCGACGTTTTTCTTACTTTCCACTTTCTTGTACAAGAAGTGGTGGGTCTGAGTGGACTCGAACCACCGACCTCACCCTTATCAGGGGTGCGCTCTAACCACCTGAGCTACAGACCCATCGTAATTGTCGCTCGTATTTATTAACCAAACAATCTGTGTGAACACTCAGCTTAAGCGCCGAATATCTCAGGTAAGGAGGTGATCCAACCGCAGGTTCCCCTACGGTTACCTTGTTACGACTTCACCCCAGTCATGAATCACAAAGTGGTAAGCGCCCTCCCGAAGGTTAAGCTACCTACTTCTTTTGCAACCCACTCCCATGGTGTGACGGGCGGTGTGTACAAGGCCCGGGAACGTATTCACCGCGGCATTCTGATCCGCGATTACTAGCGATTCCGACTTCATGGAGTCGAGTTGCAGACTCCAATCCGGACTACGACATACTTTATGGGATTCGCTCACTATCGCTAGCTTGCCGCCCTTTGTATATGCCATTGTAGCACGTGTGTAGCCCTACTCGTAAGGGCCATGATGACTTGACGTCATCCCCACCTTCCTCCGGTTTATCACCGGCAGTCTCCTTTGAGTTCCCGACCGAATCGCTGGCAACAAAGGATAAGGGTTGCGCTCGTTGCGGGACTTAACCCAACATTTCACAACACGAGCTGACGACAGCCATGCAGCACCTGTCTCACAGTTCCCGAAGGCACCAATCCATCTCTGGAAAGTTCTGTGGATGTCAAGAGTAGGTAAGGTTCTTCGCGTTGCATCGAATTAAACCACATGCTCCACCGCTTGTGCGGGCCCCCGTCAATTCATTTGAGTTTTAACCTTGCGGCCGTACTCCCCAGGCGGTCGATTTAACGCGTTAGCTCCGGAAGCCACGCCTCAAGGGCACAACCTCCAAATCGACATCGTTTACAGCGTGGACTACCAGGGTATCTAATCCTGTTTGCTCCCCACGCTTTCGCACCTGAGCGTCAGTCTTTGTCCAGGGGGCCGCCTTCGCCACCGGTATTCCTCCAGATCTCTACGCATTTCACCGCTACACCTGGAATTCTACCCCCCTCTACAAGACTCTAGCTTGCCAGTTTCAAATGCAGTTCCCAAGTTGAGCTCGGGGATTTCACATCTGACTTAACAAACCGCCTGCGTGCGCTTTACGCCCAGTAATTCCGATTAACGCTTGCACCCTCCGTATTACCGCGGCTGCTGGCACGGAGTTAGCCGGTGCTTCTTCTGCGAGTAACGTCAATGCCACTAGGTATTAACTAGTAGCCCTTCCTCCCCGCTGAAAGTGCTTTACAACCCGAAGGCCTTCTTCACACACGCGGCATGGCTGCATCAGGCTTGCGCCCATTGTGCAATATTCCCCACTGCTGCCTCCCGTAGGAGTCTGGACCGTGTCTCAGTTCCAGTGTGACTGGTCATTCTCTCAAACCAGTTAGAGATCGTCGCCTTGGTGAGCCATTACCTCACCAACTAGCTAATCCCACCTGGGTTCATCCGATAGCATGAGGTCCGAAGAGCCCCCACTTTGGTCCGTAGACATTATGCGGTATTAGCTACAGTTTCCCGTAGTTATCCCCCTCTATCGGGCAGATCCCCAGGCATTACTCACCCGTCCGCCGCTCGTCACCCAAGGAGCAAGCTCCTCTGTGTTACCGCTCGACTTGCATGTGTTAGGCCTGCCGCCAGCGTTCAATCTGAGCCATGATCAAACTCTTCAATTTAAAGTTTGTCGCTCGAATAAACTGGCAAATAAATTGTTCAGTCACTCGTTTAACTTAATATCTTTTGGATATCAGCATTCTCAAACGAGTGCCCACACAGATTGTCTGATTAACTTTTTAAAGAGCGTTTCGCTTCGGGTTTCACCCTTAGCGACAGGACGCGCATTATTCCGCTTTCCTGTTGTGCCGTCAAGCACTTTTTATCATGCTCAACTGCGTTGTTTCGTTGACCACCGCCACCGTGATTTGCATCACTGCTGCCGTGTCAGTGGGGTCGCATTATAGGGATGCTACGGATCTTCGCAAGTAGAAACCTTCGATTTATGATGTGTTTGCACAAATAAACAGCAAGACAGCTCCTTTTCCCTCTAGTTCAGGCCTTTTACGCTGTATTTTGGATCTTTTTTAACCGAAACACTCTCTCTTCCCTCTCTAATAAGATCTTTTATTGCTTCGTTTTTTGTCAGCAATCGCCCAAACACCATCCGATCATGTTGAGTATGCACAGTGTTAAGTAGCCAGATCATCGCGGATCGCTCGATTGATGAAAGCTCTGTTGATAAAAGCTGTTGAGCAAAAGGCGCAATTTAAGGGGTTTAAGCGGTTTGGCCAAAAATGGATAACCCGCTTGCTGTACGGCCGTTAATACCTGTTGTGAGCGATCGGCACTTAAGACGGCGCCACAGCGAACCGGAAACTTGGCGTTGATGTGGTGTAGTACATCTAACCCGCTTAAGTTTTCCGCCAGGTGGTAATCCGTCAGGATCACCTGCGGCTGCCAGCCACTTTGCAGTAACGCTTGGACTTGATGCAGATCTTCGGCCAAACGCACTTCACATCCCCAGCGGCTTAATAGCGCTTGGAGCGCATCTAAAATGCTGACCTCATTATCGACGCACAAAATGCGCATGCCTTGAAACTCAGGCAATGGCATTTGCTCGGTTGGTTGACGACCGACGACAGTGGCTGCGGGCAGTAATTGGCGGATCCGCGGCACTCGAATACTGAATACCGAACCTTTGCCCAACTCGGAGTGCACGGTGATGCCGTGCTCCAATACGCTGGCCATCCCTTTGGCAATCGCTAAGCCTAAGCCCAGACCATTTTCTTTGGCGGTTCGGCTGTGATCCAAACGGGAGAACTCTTCGAAGATGATCTCCACTTTATCAGGCGGGATCCCTTGCCCGTTATCCCAGACTTGGATCCACACATCTTTGCCTTGGCGACGACAACCCAAGACCACCCGACCGCAGGGCGCGTAACGAAAAGCATTGGTGAGAAAGTTTTGTAAGATGCGGCGCAAAAGCTTTTTATCACTGTTGACCCACATCTGCGTATCCACCACCTCTAAACGCATCTGCTGAGCTTGCGCCAAAATGGTGAATTCACTGCGCAGGTTATCTAGCACATCAAACAGATTAAAATCAGTGCGCCGAACGCTCAGTTTACCGGCCTCAATGCGCGACATATCCAGCAAATCACTGATCAGCTCTTCGGCGGAGGTCATCGCCTCTTCCACTTGCGCCGCCAAACGGCGTGCTTCACCGGCCGGTAAAATCTCTAATAAAGAAGCGTTGAATAACTTGGCGGCATTCAGTGGCTGCATCAAGTCATGGCTAACGGCAGCCAGAAAACGACTCTTGGAGTGCGCGGCTTGATGCGCCGCTTGGGTCGCCGCCACCAGCTGCTGATTGAGTAAGGTCAACTCGCGAGTACGATCTTGCACCCGCGCTTCCAGTGTTTCGTTGGCCTCCAACAGGGCATTTTCCGCTTCGATGAATGGGGTGATATCGGTAAAACTCATGACAAAGCCGCCGCCGGGCATCGGATTACCTTGCAGCTCGATAACCCGCCCATCGCTGCGGCGGCGGGCTGAGCGATGTGAAGTGCCTTGCTGCATATGAGCGACACGTCGACGCACTTGGGTTTCAACATCCCCAGAGCCACATAACCCTTGCTGCGCGTTATAGCGAATAATATCTTCAATCGGGCGGCCAACTTGAATTAGACCGGAGGGAAAGTTAAACAGCTCCAGATAACGCCGATTCCATGCCACCAGCCGCAACTGCTTATCTATCACGCTTAAGCCCAAATCAATGTGCTCAATCGCGCCTTGTAATAAGGTGCGCGAAAAATCAAACAGCTCGGAGGCTTCATCCACGATGGTGGCCACCTCTTCCAGCTGCATATCGCGCCCTTGTAAGGCCGAGGATAAAACCAAGCGCGCTGAGGAGGCACCAAACACCCCAGCTAATAAACGCTCGCTGTGGCGGATCAAATCCGCCGAAGCCAACGAAGAAGGAGTCAAAATTTGCTGATGTTGATCGGCAAAACGCATAAAGGCGCGCCGCGCGCGAAACTGGCCAAGAAAACGCGCCACCAGCGTTTCCAACTCTTCCACCGAGACTCGGCTCTGGTACAGAGTTTGGGTATCCTCTTCTTGTACCGGCACACCGGTAAAGCCCGCCGCTTGTAAACGCTCACTCAGTGATGCACGCGTCATCAGTGAAACCGCAATATATAAGCTGCTGTTCACCAGCAAACTGAGCAATGCGCCCCAATCGGCCAGTGACAGATGCTCTAAATAAGGAATGGCCGGCGGCGTAACCAGCCGCAGTAAGATGTTGGTTTCCGCAGTACCGGCTAATAACTGGGTTTGTGCCATCAACGCCAACAGCCAGAGAAAAAAACCACTGCACAAGCCGGCGTACACCCCTTTGCGGTTACCCAAGCGCCAATACAGGCCGCCAATCAATGCCGGCATAAACTGCGCCACGGCCGATAGCGATAAATAGCCAATTTCCGCCAACGCCGGAATGGGATCAATGGTGAGGTAGCACAGCCAAGCCAGTAAAAACAGTACCGCAATGGTCAAACGGCGGACATTCAACAGTAAACCAGCAAACTGATGATAGCTACGATGGGAAAAGCGTTTTTGCCGCAGCAGCAGCGGCAAAATCAGGTCATTGCTGACCATGATGGCCAGCGCAATGCTCGATACGATCACCATCCCTGCCGCCGCCGACGCGCCGCCCAAAAAGGCCAGCAACGCCAAACCGGAATGACCAAATGCCAGTGGCAGATTGATGACATAAGTATCGGCCGCCACTTGCCCAGGCAACACTGCCGCACCAATCAAGGCAATCGGCACCACAAACAGACTCATCAGCAGCAAATACAAAGGAAACACCCAGCGCGCCACATGCAAATCTTGTGGATGGCTGTTTTCCACCACCGTGGTATGAAACTGGCGTGGCAGGCAAATCACGGCGCTAACGGCCAGCAACAGATGGATCGCAAAACTGCTGAAATTAGTCGGCAAGCTCTGAGTCACTGTTGGCCACTGCCAAGCAATCTCTTGCTCTGCGGCTAACCAGACAATACCGGCTCCTACGCCAAGGAAGGCCACCAGCTTAACCAGCGATTCAAATGCAATAGCCAAGACCACGCCACGATGGTGCTCGGTAGCATCAATATGTCGAGTGCCAAACAAGATAGCGAACAAGCTCAGTGCAATGCCCACCAACAAGGAGAGCTGCCGATCGCTGAGGCTAGCTCGCGCAATCAGATCCGGAGCTAAAATGGTTAAACCGCTGCTGATGGCTTTGAGTTGCAAAGCGATATAAGGCAGCACGCCAGCCACACAAATCAAGGTGACCAACACGCCAATGGTCTGCGCTTTGCCGTAACGAGCAGCAATAAAATCAGCAATCGAGGTGATGTGTTCGCGTTTTGCAATCAGGATCATGCGCCCCAATAAGCGCCAACCAAACACAAACACCAAAATGGGGCCGAGATAGATAGGGATAAAAGACCACAAATCGCGACTGGCCTGCCCGACCGTGCCGAAGAACGTCCACGACGTGCAGTACACTGCGATGGAAAAGCTGTACACCCACGGTCGCCAAGCCGTATTACCGCGGTAGAAGCGGTCACCTAGCCAAGCCACCAGAAACAGCACGCCGAGCCAACCCAGCGTGACCAGTATGACGCCCCATCCCTGCATCGCGCATCCTGCAACATATCAATAACAAACCCCGCCATTGTGGCGGGGTTTCGGCAGGACAACAATCGCTTTTACTTACCCACGTGACGGGCGAAGCATTATGGCCGGAATAGCCAACAAGGCCATGCACCAGAAGACGTTACTGCCCAGACTTTCATACAGATAACCGGAGATGACCGTCATCACCGCAATACCACCACCGGTAACCAGCGCAGCATAAATGGCCTGCAAACGGATCGTATGGCTCTCGGGCTGCTCGCGGATAAACCGAATTGACGCCACGTGACATAAGGCAAACGTAATGCCGTGCATCAATTGCACCAAAATCAGTGCGCCCAAGCTTTGTACTTCAGCCAGCATGCCCCAGCGGATAAACACGCCGATGGCGGAAATCAGCAGCAAAGTACGAATCGCCCAACTGCTGACCACTCGACCGGAGAAGGCAAACACGAAGATTTCGGCCACCACACCAATCGACCACAACATACTGATGGTCGCCGTGCTGTATCCCAACGAACTCCAATAGATAGTGCTAAATGCGTAATAGGCTGCGTGCGAGCCTTGCAGCAAAGTTACGCAGAGCATAAAACGCACGACATTGGACGATTGTAAAACATCCGCGAAACTGACTTGACTACCGTGGCGCGTCGCCACATCAGCCGGCGCGGTACGTGGACGCATCCACCAGCACAGATTCAACACCACTAAGCTAATCAGTAAGCCCCACAATGCGGCGCGATAGTCGGTGAGCTGAATAACCCAACCAATCAACGTCGAACCGACAATAAAGGCCAGCGAGCCCCACAAGCGGGCGCGGCCATAATCCAACCCCACCTGCCGTTGCCAAGTATTTGCCAGTGCATCGCCCAGCGGGATCAGCGGACCATTGATCAGGTTAAACAGCACCATCACCACAAACAGCCACCACAGGTGCTGCTGGCCGAAGAAAAAGCCGCCGGCAGTCACCAAACTCAACCCGCCGAGTAAACGCAGCGCATGGATCAGTAAACCGGCATGCTTAACTCGCGGTGTCAGACACAGGTTACCAGTGAATCGCGCCGCCAGCCCCACGCCCAGCAATAAGCCGATACTGTCTGGAGACTGGCCGATGCCGGATAGCCACAGTGACCAAAACGGTAAATAGATGCCATAGGTGAAAAAATAGGTAAAAAAGTAGACTCCCAGCCATAAAGGCGACGACAGCGTCATCGGTGCTCTCCTAGCACAAAATAAACTCGCCCAACAAAGACCGCTACTCTGACAAAGCACTACTGGGGTTGCAACGTTTTGCGAAGGCTTGCTTCGATTCAGCTCAGCTTTGCGACTAAAGTCGCCTATTCAGCTGCGGTGAAATTGCTCAAACTGAAAAACATTCACCGTTGACCGGTGTCGGATTACCCGCCTCGACAGCCGGTAACGGCACCTGCTGCAGGGATGTATGCCATGACCGATATTCTCAATTTGGCGCGACCACCTTTTGATGTACTCAGCCCCGCGCAGCAACAGATACTGCAACAGCATGTGGATCTGACCTATTTTCGCGCCGGTGACGAAATCACGCGCAGCGACAGTCCCCTGGATGCACAATCACTGTATGTGATCCTCAAAGGTCGCGTGGCCGAATACAGTGCCGCCCATAGCGAGCCGCACAGCGACTATACTGGGGAAGATATTTTCGCCGCCTTTATCCGACCCGATCCCCATACTCTGACTCGCTTTCAAGCCGAAGAAGATACCATCTGCTTTACGCTGCCCTATCGGATTTTTCAGCAGCTGTGCAGCGAGAATCCGGATTTCAGCCATTACTTTACCGCGATGCTCACCGCTCGCTCACCGGATCACGACCCCGCGCTGCCGCCCAGTATGGCGGAATTTATCTTACAACCGATCCAACCGGCCATGCTCAGTGAAGTGCTGACCGTTGACGAACAGCAAACCCTTCAGGCCGTCAGCCAACTGATGTTTGCTCGTAAAACAGACTGCGCCCTGCGCCAGCATCAAGGTCAATGGTATATCCTAACCCGCACCACCTTGCTGCAAGCACTCACGCAGGAGAATCGACAACTCACCGATCCCATCGCTTTACTGCCGCGCCCAACGCTACAAAAAGTTCAGTTGGGCGATTCGCTGTTTAACGCCATGCAACGCATGATGCGGCATAACATTAAACGGATCGTGGTGGTCGATGAGCAGCAGCAACCGTGCGGGATCTTACACCTGACCCAAATTTTGAGTCTGTTCTCTACCCATACCCACGCACTCGCGCTGCGTATCCGCCGTGCGCGCACAATGGAAGAATTAATCCTCATCAGTGCCCAGCTGCCAATGCTACTCAATACGCTGCACCATAACGATGTGCATATTCGGGTGCTATGCCAGCTGATAAGCGGCTTAAATGAGTTATTAATAGAAAAGACATTTGCGCTCACCATCCCCGAAACCATCCAAACGCAGGTTTGCTTGTTTGTGCTGGGCTCGGAAGGGCGGCGCGAACAGCTGCTTAAAACCGATCAAGACAATGCGCTGGTGATTGCCGATGATCTTAATTGGCCAACCCAGCAAGCCGATCTGGCACGTTTCACTACCGCGCTATGCCAACTCGGCTATCCGCCCTGCCCTGGCCATGCCATGGTCAGCAACCCGCAATGGGTTAAAACAGTCAGTGTGTGGCAACAGGCCATTCAGCAAGCGGCAGCGCGCGGACAAGCCGATGATTTGCTGTGGCTGGCCATCTTATGTGACATGCAGGCAATTGCCGGTGAAGCAACCTTACTGACACCAGTACAACAGACACTGCATGAACAATTTCGGACTTACCCTTTATTACCTGCCGGCCTGTGCCGCACCGCGTTGATGTTTGAACCGCCGCTAAATCTGTTCGGACAATTGCGCACCAATGAACAGGGCGTGGATCTCAAACGGCGTGGACTGTTTCCATTGATGCATGGGGTACGCGTACTAGCAGCAGAAGCCGGATTGGAAAGCCACAACACCCTTGAGCGATTGCAAGCGCTCACGAGTCTTGGCGTGCTGTCGGCTGATTTTGCCGATGATATAGCGGCCGCCTTTCGCTTACTGCTGCGTTTACGCCTGCATGCCCAGCTGCACGCTGCTTCCCCCTCCTCGGCCGAACAGAGCACAGAGCTGGCATCCCCACACACTGCAACCTCACTTTCCGCCGCGCTCCAACCGGCGCAATTGCGCCATCGCGAGCGTGATCTGCTGCGTCATGCCTTTCAGGTCGTGCATCTTTTTCAACAGTGGCTGGCGCGCCGCTATGCCATTCAGGTCTGACGCTCATGGGTTTGTTACAGCGCTTGTGGTTACAACATCGGTTCCGACATAGCGAGCATGCACAACTGTTCGCACCGCCACTGCCGGATGAATGGGTTGCGCTGGATTTTGAAACCACCGGCCTCAATCCCCAGCGCGCCGAAATCGTGGCTATCGGTGCGCTGCGTATCCGGCATAACCATATTTTACTCAGCGAATCGCTGAATCTACGCCTGACGCCACCGGCCAGTTTGCAGGCCGATTCGGTGGTGATCCACCAATTGCGCCATCAAGATTTGCAGCAAGGCTGCAGTATCGAGCAAGCCTTAGCCCAGCTGCTGGCCTTTATCGGCAATCGCCCCTTGGTCGGTTATTACATTCGTTATGATGCGCATATTCTCAATCGCTACTGCCGCGAGCTGTACGGTTTTAGCTTGCCGCACCAACAAATTGAAGTCAGTACCCTGTATCACGACCGCGTCTTTCACCAATTACCGGATGCGTTGATCGATTTGGGGCTCGACAACATCTGCCGTCATCTGGGTTTACCTCTGCTGGCTAAGCACGATGCGCTGAATGATGCGCTGACCGCCGCGCTGATTTTCTTGCGCTTGCGCTATGGTAGCCGGATCTCTCATCCCAAAGTCTAATTGTCTAAGCGCGCCTTTAAGTTCACATTTTATTAACACGCAGTATGTGAATGTTGCCAAGGAGAGCGTTATGAGTCAGGTCCAGATCCATCCGGTTATTCCCGAGTTCGCCCGCACCGCACTGGTTACCCGTGCGGATTATGAGACCCTGTACCGCCAGTCCGTGAGCAATCCGGACAGTTTCTGGCGTGAGCAAGGCAAAATCCTGGACTGGATCCGTCCATACCAGCAGGTCAAAAATACCTCCTATGACTCCGGCCATATCAGCATTCGCTGGTTCGAGGATGGCACCCTGAATTTGGCCGCCAACTGTCTGGATCGGCACTTAGCCGAGCGTGGCGACCAAACCGCGATCATCTGGGAAGGCGACAACCCAGCCGAAGACAAAAAAGTCACCTATCGCGAACTGCACCAACAAGTCTGCCGCTTTGCCAACGCCCTGAAAGCACAAGGGATCCGCAAAGGCGATGTGGTCACCATTTACATGCCGATGGTCGTCGAAGCGGCAGTTGCTATGCTGGCCTGCGCCCGCATTGGCGCCATTCACTCCATCGTGTTTGGTGGATTTTCGCCAGAAGCCCTGTCAGGACGCATCATTGACTGCGGCGCGAAGCTGGTGATCACCGCTGACGAAGGCGTGCGTGCCGGTCGCAGTGTGCCGCTGAAGAAAAATGTCGATGAAGCACTGACCCATCCAGATGTCAAAACGGTGGAAAAAGTGATTGTTTACCGCCGTACAGGTAACCCCATTGCTTGGCACGAACACCGTGATTTGTGGTGGGATGCACTGACCCAACAAGCGTCCGATGACTGCCCGCCAGAAGAGATGAACGCTGAAGATCCACTGTTTATCCTCTACACCTCCGGCTCCACTGGCAAACCCAAAGGCGTACTGCACACCACCGGTGGTTACTTGGTGTATGCCGCAATGACCTTCAAATACGTCTTCGACTATCACCATGACGAGATTTACTGGTGTACCGCCGATGTGGGTTGGGTCACTGGCCACTCCTATCTGGTCTATGGCCCCTTGGCCAATGGCGCGACAACATTAATGTTTGAAGGGGTGCCCAACTACCCAGCGGTCAACCGCATGGCGCAGATTGTGGATAAACACCAAGTCAATATTCTGTACACCGCGCCAACTGCTATCCGCGCCCTGATGGCCAAAGGTACAGCCGCTGTAGAAGGCACGTCGCGTCAAAGTTTGCGTCTACTCGGCTCGGTCGGTGAGCCCATTAACCCCGAAGCGTGGGAGTGGTATTCCCGTACCATCGGCGACAACCGTTGTCCGATTGTCGATACCTGGTGGCAAACCGAAACCGGTGGCATCCTGATCACCCCATTGCCTGGAGCAACCGATCTCAAGCCCGGCTCCGCCACCCGTCCGTTTTTCGGCGTGCAACCGGCTATCGTCGATAACATGGGCAATATTCAAGATGGTGAGTGCGAAGGCAATCTGGTGCTGTTAGATGCATGGCCAGGCCAAGCCCGTACCCTGTATGGCGATCATGACCGTTTCGAACAAACCTACTTCTCCACCTTCAAAGGTATGTACTTCACCGGTGACGGTGCGCGCCGTGATGCCGATGGCTATTACTGGATCACCGGACGAGTCGATGACGTACTGAACGTTTCCGGCCACCGTTTGGGTACCGCCGAGATTGAATCGGCACTGGTCTCACATCCAAAAATTGCGGAAGCCGCAGTCGTAGGTGTGCCGCATGACATCAAAGGCCAAGCCATTTACGCCTACATCACCCTGAATGCCGGCGAAAACCCCAGCACAGCCCTGCACGCGGAAGTTCGTGATTGGGTACGCAAAGAGATTGGTCCGATTGCCACCCCAGATGTCCTGCATTGGACCGATGGGCTCCCCAAAACCCGCTCCGGCAAAATCATGCGCCGGATCTTGCGCAAAATCGCCGCCGGTGAAACCAGTAATTTGGGGGATACCTCCACACTGGCCGATCCAAGTGTTGTTGAGCGCTTAATCGAACAAAAACAGGCGCTGTACGCCGAAGCACAATAACTGACCAGCCCTGTCGTCGATAGCCTCCGCGCTCGGCAGGGCAATCCCCCTACAACAAGAAGAGCAAACACCATGAACGATAACATCTACCAGAAAATTGAAAGCAACCCACGCTTTCAGGAGTTGGTCAGCAAACGGCAACGCTTCGCCTGGTTGCTGTCAGCCATCATGCTCGGCTTTTACCTCGGCTTTATTTTACTGATCGCCTTTGAGCCAACCTGGCTTGGCGCACCGATCAGTGAAGGATCCAGTATCACTCGCGGGATCCCCATTGGCATGGGCATCATCATCGCCGCGTTCGTATTAACGGGTATTTATGTCAAACGCGCCAATGGCGAATTTGATCAACTGAATCAGGAAATTATCCGTGAGGTGCAATCATGATCCTGCGCCCAATCCTACTGCTGGCCGCGCTCGGTTTACCGACGCTCAGTCAAGCCGCCGATGCCATTACCGGCGACGTACAGCGTCAACCAATCAATGTCTCGGCCATTGTCATGTTCTTGGTGTTCGTTGGCGCAACACTGATGATCACTTACTGGGCCTCGAAACGTAACCGCTCCGCATCTGACTATTACGCCGCAGGCGGCCGGATCACCGGCTTTCAAAACGGGTTAGCCATTGCCGGCGACTACATGTCTGCCGCCTCATTTCTGGGAATTTCCGCACTGGTGTACACCTCCGGCTATGATGGCCTGATTTACTCCATCGGCTTTCTGGTTGGCTGGCCGTTGATCCTGTTCCTGATCGCCGAACGTCTGCGTAACTTGGGGAAATACACCTTTGCGGATGTGGCCTCATACCGCCTCAAGCAAAAAGACGTACGTATTTTGTCGGCCTGTGGCTCTCTGGTTGTCGTGTCGTTATACCTGATTGCCCAAATGGTAGGAGCCGGTAAGCTGATCGAGCTGTTATTCGGTCTGAACTATCACGTCGCCGTGATCTTAGTCGGCGTGTTGATGGTGATGTACGTACTGTTTGGCGGCATGCTAGCGACCACCTGGGTGCAGATTATTAAAGCGGTTATGCTGCTCTCCGGTGCTAGCTTTATGGCCATCATGGTACTCAAGCACGTAAACTTCGATTTTGCCTCTTTGTTCAGCGAAGCGATCAAAGTGCATCCAAAGAGTACCGCAATCATGAGCCCGGGCGGTCTGGTCGCCGATCCTATCTCTGCCATCTCACTGGGTCTGGCATTGATGTTTGGTACTGCCGGTTTACCGCATATTTTGATGCGTTTCTTTACCGTCAGTGATGCGAAAGAAGCACGTAAGAGCGTGTTCTACGCCACCGGTTTTATCGGTTACTTCTATATCCTGACCTTTATCATCGGTTTTGGCGCGATTTTGTTAGTCAGCACCAATCCGCAATTTAAAGATGCCACCGGCGCACTGATTGGCGGTAACAACATGGCCGCTATCCATCTGGCTGATGCCGTCGGCGGTAGCTTGTTCCTCGGCTTTATCTCCGCAGTCGCCTTTGCCACGATTCTGGCTGTGGTCGCCGGTCTGACGCTGGCCGGTGCCTCTGCGGTTTCCCATGACCTGTATGCCAACGTGCTGCATAAAGGGCAAGCGAACGAAGCTGAAGAGATCAAAGTCTCCAAACTGACCACGTTAGTACTGGGCTTAGTCGCCATTGGGCTGGGAATTTTGTTTGAAAAACAAAATATTGCCTTCATGGTAGGTCTGGCATTCTCCATCGCCGCCAGCTGTAACTTCCCAGTACTGTTCCTGTCCATGTACTGGTCAAAACTGACCACCCGTGGTGCTGTAATCGGTGGTTGGGCCGGCTTAATCACCGCTGTCACCTTAATGATCTTAGGCCCAACCGTCTGGGTAAAAGTACTCGGCCACGCCGAAGCGATTTTCCCGTACGAATATCCGGCACTGTTCTCCATGGCGGTCGCGTTTATCGGGATCTTCTTCTTCTCCATCACCGATAAATCACGCTCGGCACAAGAAGAGCATGCTAAATTCCTGCCCCAGTTTGTGCGCTCACAAACCGGTATTGGCGCAGCGAAAGCCAGCTCGCATTAATCATGTAGCGCAACACGCTAACATCCCTTATCAAAACCCGCTTCGGCGGGTTTTTTATTTGCCGCTTAAGTTGATTCTGCAGTTCAAGATGGCTCGTTTTACGAGGAAATTTGCGAATATGGGCTATCTAAGTAAGAGAAATGAGCAAAATAAATGAGCGCTGAGGGATAGAAAAAGAATCCGCATAGTCGAGAAGAATAGCCGGAACAGAAAAACACGTGGGGAAGGTAAGAAAAGCAAAAGATAAATAAGGAAAAATACAGGGAAGGAAGACGAAAATACAAAACCTAAAAACGAAAAAAGCCCATCCGTTAGGATGGGCTTCTCACTTATTTGATGCCTGGCAGTTCCCTACTCTCGCATGGGGAGACCCCACACTACCATCGGCGCTACGGCGTTTCACTTCTGAGTTCGGCATGGGGTCAGGTGGGACCACCGCGCTATCGCCGCCAGGCAAATTCTGTTTCTCTATCGCGTACACTACTTGTGTCTCGCGCCAGAGTTAAAATCTAAAAACAAGCTAAATAACTGATGTATTGTTCTTTGAACAAGTAACTCGTGACTTCATTCATCCAACATCACTTTGGCGTTGTATGGTTAAGCCTCACGGGCAATTAGTACAGGTTAGCTCAACGTATCGCTACGCTTACACACCCTGCCTATCTACGTCGTAGTCTCCAACAACCCTTTAGGAGGCTTTAAGCCTCAGGGATGACTCATCTCGGGGCAAGTTTCGCGCTTAGATGCTTTCAGCGCTTATCTCTTCCGCATTTAGCTACCCGGCAATGCCACTGGCGTGACAACCGGAACACCAGAGATGCGTCCACTCCGGTCCTCTCGTACTAGGAGCAGCCCCCCTCAATCATCCAACGCCCACGACAGATAGGGACCGAACTGTCTCACGACGTTCTAAACCCAGCTCGCGTACCACTTTAAATGGCGAACAGCCATACCCTTGGGACCAACTTCAGCCCCAGGATGTGATGAGCCGACATCGAGGTGCCAAACACCGCCGTCGATATGAACTCTTGGGCGGTATCAGCCTGTTATCCCCGGAGTACCTTTTATCCGTTGAGCGATGGCCCTTCCATTCAGAACCACCGGATCACTAAGACCTACTTTCGTATCTGCTCGACCTGTCCGTCTCGCAGTTAAGCTAGCTTCTGCCTTTGCACTAACCGCATGATGTCCGACCATGCTTAGCTAACCTTCGTGCTCCTCCGTTACTCTTTAGGAGGAGACCGCCCCAGTCAAACTACCCACCAGACACTGTCCGTATCCCGGATTACGGGACAACGTTAGAACATCAAACATTAAAGGGTGGTATTTCAAGGTCGGCTCCACGCAAACTGGCGTTCACGTTTCAATGCCTCCCACCTATCCTACACATCAAGGCTCAATGTTCAGTGTCAAGCTATAGTAAAGGTTCACGGGGTCTTTCCGTCTTGCCGCGGGTACACTGCATCTTCACAGCGATTTCAATTTCACTGAGTCTCGGGTGGAGACAGCCTGGCCATCATTACGCCATTCGTGCAGGTCGGAACTTACCCGACAAGGAATTTCGCTACCTTAGGACCGTTATAGTTACGGCCGCCGTTTACCGGGGCTTCGATCAAGAGCTTCGCTTTCGCTAACCCCATCAATTAACCTTCCGGCACCGGGCAGGCGTCACACCGTATACGTCCACTTTCGTGTTTGCACAGTGCTGTGTTTTTAATAAACAGTTGCAGCCAGCTGGTATCTTCGACTGAGTTCAGCTCCATCCGCAAGGGACTTCACCTACCATCAGCGTGCCTTCTCCCGAAGTTACGGCACCATTTTGCCTAGTTCCTTCACCCGAGTTCTCTCAAGCGCCTGAGTATTCTCTACCTGACCACCTGTGTCGGTTTGGGGTACGATTTCTGGTAACCTGATGCTTAGAGGCTTTTCCTGGAAGCGTAGTATCAGCTACTTCAGCACCGTAGTGCTTCGTCATCACGCCTCAGTGTTAATGAAAGACCGGATTTGCCTAGTCTCTCCACCTTCACGCTTAAACCGGGACAACCGTCGCCCGGATAGCCTAACTTTCTCCGTCCCCCCTTCGCAGTTACCACAAGTACGGGAATATTAACCCGTTTCCCATCGACTACGCTTTTCAGCCTCGCCTTAGGGGTCGACTCACCCTGCTCCGATTAACGTTGAACAGGAACCCTTGGTCTTCCGGCGAGCGGGCTTTTCACCCGCTTTATCGTTACTTATGTCAGCATTCGCACTTCTGATACGTCCAGCATGCCTCACAGCACACCTTCAACCGCTTACAGAACGCTCCCCTACCCAATAACACCTAAATGTCATTGCCGCAGCTTCGGTGCATGGTTTAGCCCCGTTACATCTTCCGCGCAGGCCGACTCGACTAGTGAGCTATTACGCTTTCTTTAAATGATGGCTGCTTCTAAGCCAACATCCTAGCTGTCTAAGCCTTCCCACATCGTTTCCCACTTAACCATGACTTTGGGACCTTAGCTGGCGGTCTGGGTTGTTTCCCTCTTCACGACGGACGTTAGCACCCGCCGTGTGTCTCCCGGATAGCACTCTACGGTATTCGGAGTTTGCAAAGGGTTGGTAAGTCGGGATGACCCCCTAGCCTTAACAGTGCTCTACCCCCGTAGGTGTTCGTCCGAGGCGCTACCTAAATAGCTTTCGGGGAGAACCAGCTATCTCCCGGTTTGATTGGCCTTTCACCCCCAGCCACAAGTCATCCGCTAATTTTTCAACATTAGTCGGTTCGGTCCTCCAGTTAGTGTTACCCAACCTTCAACCTGCCCATGGCTAGATCACCGGGTTTCGGGTCTACACCTTGCAACTAATTCGCCCTATTAAGACTCGGTTTCCCTACGGCTCCCCTATTCGGTTAACCTCGCTACAAAATGTAAGTCGCTGACCCATTATACAAAAGGTACGCAGTCACACCACGAAGGTGCTCCCACTGCTTGTACGTACACGGTTTCAGGTTCTATTTCACTCCCCTCACAGGGGTTCTTTTCGCCTTTCCCTCACGGTACTGGTTCGCTATCGGTCAGTCAGGAGTATTTAGCCTTGGAGGATGGTCCCCCCATCTTCAAACAGGATACCACGTGTCCCGTCCTACTCATCGAGCTCACAGCAATGCGTCTTCGTGTACGGGGCTATCACCCTGTATCGCCGGACTTTCCAATCCGTTCCACTAACGCATCCACTGATTCAGACTCTGGGCTGCTCCGCGTTCGCTCGCCGCTACTAACGGAATCTCGGTTGATTTCTTTTCCTCGGGGTACTTAGATGTTTCAGTTCTCCCGGTTCGCCTCGTTAAGCTATGTATTCACTTAACGATACCTAAGTTATCTTAGGTGGGTTTCCCCATTCGGACATGGTTGGCTATAGCGCTCCATCCCAGCTCACCAACCCTTTTCGCAGGGTAGCACGTCCTTCATCGCCTCTGACTGCCAAGGCATCCACCGTGTACGCTTAGTCACTTAACCATACAACCCAAAATAATGTCGGGCTGAATGCTAGTCACTAAACTGGTCGTTGCCAGTTTCTCAAGTCGCTTGTTCTTAAGAACTTCAGTTATTTTTCAGCTTGTTTTCAAATTTTTAAAGAGCAGTTGTGCATCCGAAGATACATCAAACAATCTGTGTGAACACTCAGCTTAAGCGCCAAATATCTCAGGTAAGGAGGTGATCCAACCGCAGGTTCCCCTACGGTTACCTTGTTACGACTTCACCCCAGTCATGAATCACAAAGTGGTAAGCGCCCTCCCGAAGGTTAAGCTACCTACTTCTTTTGCAACCCACTCCCATGGTGTGACGGGCGGTGTGTACAAGGCCCGGGAACGTATTCACCGCGGCATTCTGATCCGCGATTACTAGCGATTCCGACTTCATGGAGTCGAGTTGCAGACTCCAATCCGGACTACGACATACTTTATGGGATTCGCTCACTATCGCTAGCTTGCCGCCCTTTGTATATGCCATTGTAGCACGTGTGTAGCCCTACTCGTAAGGGCCATGATGACTTGACGTCATCCCCACCTTCCTCCGGTTTATCACCGGCAGTCTCCTTTGAGTTCCCGACCGAATCGCTGGCAACAAAGGATAAGGGTTGCGCTCGTTGCGGGACTTAACCCAACATTTCACAACACGAGCTGACGACAGCCATGCAGCACCTGTCTCAGAGTTCCCGAAGGCACCAATCCATCTCTGGAAAGTTCTCTGGATGTCAAGAGTAGGTAAGGTTCTTCGCGTTGCATCGAATTAAACCACATGCTCCACCGCTTGTGCGGGCCCCCGTCAATTCATTTGAGTTTTAACCTTGCGGCCGTACTCCCCAGGCGGTCGATTTAACGCGTTAGCTCCGGAAGCCACACCTCAAGGGCACAACCTCCAAATCGACATCGTTTACAGCGTGGACTACCAGGGTATCTAATCCTGTTTGCTCCCCACGCTTTCGCACCTGAGCGTCAGTCTTTGTCCAGGGGGCCGCCTTCGCCACCGGTATTCCTCCAGATCTCTACGCATTTCACCGCTACACCTGGAATTCTACCCCCCTCTACAAGACTCTAGCTTGCCAGTTTCAAATGCAGTTCCCAAGTTGAGCTCGGGGATTTCACATCTGACTTAACAAACCGCCTGCGTGCGCTTTACGCCCAGTAATTCCGATTAACGCTTGCACCCTCCGTATTACCGCGGCTGCTGGCACGGAGTTAGCCGGTGCTTCTTCTGCGAGTAACGTCAATGCCACTAGGTATTAACTAGTGACCCTTCCTCCCCGCTGAAAGTGCTTTACAACCCGAAGGCCTTCTTCACACACGCGGCATGGCTGCATCAGGCTTGCGCCCATTGTGCAATATTCCCCACTGCTGCCTCCCGTAGGAGTCTGGACCGTGTCTCAGTTCCAGTGTGACTGGTCATTCTCTCAAACCAGTTAGAGATCGTCGCCTTGGTGAGCCATTACCTCACCAACTAGCTAATCCCACCTGGGTTCATCCGATAGCATGAGGTCCGAAGAGCCCCCACTTTGGTCCGTAGACGTTATGCGGTATTAGCTACAGTTTCCCGTAGTTATCCCCCTCTATCGGGCAGATCCCCAGGCATTACTCACCCGTCCGCCGCTCGTCACCCAAGGAGCAAGCTCCTCTGTGTTACCGCTCGACTTGCATGTGTTAGGCCTGCCGCCAGCGTTCAATCTGAGCCATGATCAAACTCTTCAATTTAAAGTTTGTCGCTCGAATAAACTGGCAAATAAATTGTTCAGTCACTCGTTTAACTTAATATCTTTTGGATATCAGCATTCTCAAACGAGTGCCCACACAGATTGTCTGATTAACTTTTTAAAGAGCGTTTCGCTACCGAAGCAGCGACAGGAAGTGAATTATTCCGCAATCCTGTTTCGCTGTCAAGAAAATGTTTTGCTTTTTCTCAAGAGCCGATATTCATTACTGCAGGTCAATCAGTGATTTGCATCACAGCTGCCGTGTCAGTGGGGTCGCATTATAGGGCGTTAGGCGCGCTTAGCAAGGATAAATTAGACCTTTTAGTTCAAGCGCGTGTTTTTACATCGATCCGAGTGATAATGCGGCGATTATTGCCGTTTATACCGGCAGTAGCTGTAATTGCCCCAGATTTTCACGGGCAAACAAGCTGGCTAAGGTCGCGGTTTTATCATCCCAATGGGTGCAATAGGCGCGATTAGGCTCAGGCAGCCCCTGCGCAGCAGCCAGCAACTCATCACTGAACAAGCTTTTTACCCGGCGCGCGACTGCTTGCCCGGAATCAATCAGTTGCACACCAGTAGGCGCTAGTTGCTGTAGCTCGGCTTTTAATAAAGGAAAGTGGGTGCACGCCAGTACCCAGACATCCGGACACGGCCTGGCATCTAACCACGGTTGCAATACTGCGCGCAGACGCTCTTTATCGATTTCCTTTCCCTGCATCTTCTCTTCCGCCAGCTGTACCAACTCCGCAGAACCAAGCAAGCGCACATCACAAGTACTGGCAAACTGCTTTATTAAGGTATGCGTATACGGACGCTTGACGGTAGCCCGAGTAGCCAGCAACCCGACCACACCATTACGGGTAGCAGCGGCTGCCGGTTTAATGGCCGGTACGACGCCGACAATGGGGAAACTGAAGGTTTTACGCAGCGCCGGTAAGCTAATGGTGCTGGCAGTATTGCAGGCAATCACGGCCATGCACAGCGGATGACGCTGATGCACCGCAGCGACGGTGCGCAGTACGCGCTCTACAATCAGCTCTTGCGGCTGCTCACCATAGGGGAAACAGGCATTATCAAAGGCATAGATATAGGGTAAATCCGGCAGTAACTGCCGGATTTCCTGATACACGGAAAGACCGCCGACGCCCGAATCAAAAATCAGAACGCGGGGGATCAGCGGATGTTCATCAGAAGTCATAACTCAAGGTCAGATAGTAGGCGCGCTCAGCCGCCGGATAACCGTACGCAGTTTCGTACTTTTTATCAAACAGGTTGGCGATTCTACCACGGGCGGTCAGGCTTTGCGTAATAGGATATGACGCGGCCAAATCCCACAGGCTGTAGCTTGGCAACTCACGCTTATTGGCATAATCGTCATAGCGCTTGCCAACATAGTTGTAGGCCACATCGATTTGCGTATTGGCAATCGCGAAATCCAGCGCATAGCGGAAATTATGCTTAGCGCGGCGCGGCAACTGCTTGCCATCAGAGCGTGTCGGGTCAAGGTAATCAAACGACAGCGTATGCATGAAGGCCGCGGTACTGAAGCTGGCTTCCGTTTCAATGCCTTTAATAGTGGCAGCTTCAATATTTCGATACTGATTCACATCGTAGTCAATCAGGTTATCGATCTGGTTACGATAGGCCGATACACGCCAGTTGAGGGCCTGAACCTGTCCGCTAAAAGCCAGCTCCAGATTGCGTGAGGTTTCCGGTTGCAGATCTGGGTTACCCACGGTGTAACCGGCACCATACAGTTGCCCTAAGGTTGGCGCTTTGAACGCGGTGCCATAGGACAAAATGACCTGGGTGCTATCAATAAAGCGCCAGCCGAGTCCCCCTTGCCAAGTAAAGTTATCACCGTAGTCTTGGTTGTGATCTTGGCGCACCGCACCTTCGAGGGTCCAATCCCCCACTTGCTGCTGAGTGGTCAGGTACACACCGGTATTATCCACCTCACGGCCGACATCAGCGCCCTGCTGTACTGGCTCAATGCGGTTGCGATACCAATCAACACCTGCGCCCACTTGACCATAGCCAACCTGATAGTTGTTCATCCACTGCAAAGAGGTCTGGTTATAACGCGCACGACGCTCGTTGCTCTGCTGCACGTTGGCACCAAAGTTATGGCTATCCGTATCTTGGTAGCTACCCAGCAGCTGTGAGGAGTACTTATCCTGATGATAACGCGCCCCAGCATCATACTGGCGAGTATAGAAGCGACTTTCGTTCGGATAGTAAGTAGCCCCCGGCGCTGGAATGCCCGCATCGTAATCGGTGTGGTTTGCGGTAACGGAGGTACGCGCAAACGCGGTCATCGCCTCGGAGAAATCATGCTCCAATGCGGCCCAACCAAAACGACCACGGAATCCGTCGCGATCGGTTTCCGCACCAGAGTAGGCATTCGGATAACCAGCCACCGCATCATAACCACGAGTTTCAGCGAATTGGCCAGCCAATGAGACGCGGGTATGCTCGCCTAAGGTTTGGCGTACGCTACCTTGATAGTTCTGATAGCGATTGCTGCCAAAACTCGTTTGTAACGTGCCGCCATCCGTTTCACGACCGGTAATGATGTTAATCACCCCGCCAATCGCATCCGCACCAAAGGTCGAGGAGCGAGGGCCGCGAATATATTCGATGCGTTGTACCAAACCTAATGGGATCTGGCTGAAATCCACCGAACCGGTGAGATCTGCCGCTTGTGATACGCGAATGCCATCAATCAGGATCAACACATGCTTGGATTCGGTGCCGCGGATAAACACACTGGATTTTTGTCCCATGCCACCGTTTTGTGCAATCTGCAGCCCAGGTAGGCGACGCAGAGCTTCGGTCACGGTAGTCACTTGCCAGCGCGCCAACTCTTTTTGCGTCACCACTTCCACCGGAGCCAACACCGAGGACACCGGCTGAGCAAAACGGTTGGCACTGGTGATCACAATGATCGGTGAGCCATCGGCGGTGGTTTTTTCGCTGGAGGAGGAAGTTTGCGCGTAAGTCGCACCAGAAAACAGCACAGCCGCAATCGCGCTGGCTAACAACGTTGGGTTATTCATCTAATTATCTGCCTTGCAAATCGAGCAATTGCCGCCGTTAGCAGGCCGCATCCCGCGGCGTACCTGATAACAACAGGCTCGTCAGTTCCGGCAGGTCTTCGGACTTGAGGGCTGTCTGCCTACAGTAGCCGACTTCCCATTGTTACGCGGGGTGAGAAAGTGTCACCCGACATAAGAAACAGTGTCTGCAGATCATCTGCTTGCTACCTTCGTTCCCTCTTACCGCTGCGCGTCAGTTTTGGATTTGCACCAAATTCCCTTTTCACTCAGGTAGAGACCGGAGGCGCTATACTACTGGCTGTCAGTTTAGATGTCTAGATTGCCAAATGCGGCGCGGCTGGACTTCAAGCCCCGTTTGCCTACAATTCCCTCCTAATATAGAGATGTCTTCGGAGATACAGCATGACCCCCGGTACTTTACCCGTCGAACAATACGATGCGCAGCTAGCGGAGAAAACCTCGCGCCTGCAGGCGCTGATGGCCGAATTTACCCCGCCGGCACCGGAGGTGTTTGCCTCGGAGCATCAACACTATCGCATGCGGGCAGAGTTTCGGATCTGGCATGACGGTGATGATCTGTACCACATCGTCTTTGATCAAGAGACCAAACAGCGTATTCGGGTGGATCAATTTCCTGCCGCCAGTAAGCTGATCAACCGCTTGATGCCAGCGCTACTGGATCAGCTCCGCCACAATCCGGTGCTGCGCAATAAGCTGTTCCAGATTGACTACCTGTCCACCTTAAGCAATCAGGTGGTGGTGTCTTTGCTGTATCACAAAAAACTGGATGAGCAGTGGCAACATGACGCACGCCATCTGCGCGATGCACTGCGCTGTGAAGGCTTTAACCTGCAATTGATTGGCCGCGCCACTAAGCAAAAAATCATGCTGGATCACGATTACGTAGACGAAACCCTGCTGGTGAAGGGCAAAGAGATGATCTACCGTCAGGTGGAAAACAGCTTTACCCAGCCGAACGCGGTCGTGAACATGCACATGCTGGATTGGGCGGTAGATGTCACTGCGGGCGCACAAGGTGATTTGCTGGAGCTGTACTGCGGCAACGGTAATTTCTCTTTGGCCTTAGCACGCAACTTCAACCGCGTACTGGCGACCGAGATTGCCAAGCCGTCAGTAGAAGCGGCGCAGTTCAATATCGCGGCTAATAAGCTGGATAATGTGCAGATTATCCGGATGTCGGCGGAAGACTTTACCCAAGCGATGCAGGGGGTGCGTGAATTTAACCGCCTTAAAGGCATCGACCTGAAAAGCTATCAGTGCAACACCATTTTCGTCGACCCACCGCGTAGCGGACTAGACGATGAAACCGTGAAGCTGGTGCAAGGGTATGAGCGGATCTTGTATATCTCCTGCAATCCAGAAACCTTGCGCGATAACCTGCGCGTACTGAGCCAAACCCATGAGATCCAACGTTTGGCCCTGTTTGATCAGTTCCCGTATACCCATCATATGGAAAGTGGGGTGCTGTTGGTGCGCCGTAGCGCAGCATAAAGCGCGGCCTTTTAACCACAACAATAAAAACCCGATAAAAAAATGCCGGCAGATGCCGGCATTTTCTCAATTGATGATTCACTGGTATGCGCGCGTAAGTTCAGCAGAACGTGTCACAGCGCTTATTTTTTACGGTTAATCAAACCCATCTTGTACAAAATCCAGAACAGCAGTGCCATGCACAGCATCAGCGGGACAAAGTTCGAGCCAATCTGCGGATGCTCAACCCGCACCACCACGGAATAGGCCAGCACGCCGAACAGGAAGCTCAAGCCACTCAGCAGCGGGGTCTCATTTTGCAGCGGCGCCGCTACATAACGCTGATACAGGCAATACACGGACAAGCCCAGCGCAATCAGCGGAAACAGGCTAAAGGTCACATGGCTGTTAAACAGAACGCCCACTGACGCATTGCCGCAAAATCCGGTCAGTAACGCAAAAAGCAACGGTTTCAGTTCTTTCTTCTGAGTTTGCTCGTTCATTGTTCTACCCTATTTTCTCTTCGGCTTTTTCTTCGGCATCCGCGTTATGCGTTCTTTTGCCTACTTAGCATAGCGTAATTGGTAGCAGGCTTACTGTGCGGCAGCACGCTTTTCCTGCTCCTTACGATACCAGTATGCACCTTTAGCGATCATGCGCAATTGCAGTACCAAACGCTCTTCCAGCAAATCGCGGTGATGCTCATCCATGTCCAGCGCATCCGCGCCGGCGGTAAATACCAAGGTCACCATCGCCTCGGCCTGCGCATTGGCAAACGGAATCGGCATCTTGGTGTGCTGCACAATGTATTCCGACAGCTCGGCAATAAAGTGCTGAATTTCGCGCGCCACTGCCGCACGAAATGCAGCCGAGGTCCCGGAACGTTCTCGTAATAACAAGCGAAAGACGTTCGGGCTGTTGCAGATAAACTCCATAAAGGTTTCCACCGAAGTGCGCACCACACTGCCGCCGGTGGCAATGCGCTGACGCGCCTGACGCATCAGCTGACGCAGCATCAGACCGCTTTCGTCCACCATGGTCAGCCCCAGCTCATCCATGTCACGAAAATGGCGATAAAACGAGGTCGGCGCAATGCCGGCTTCACGCGCCACTTCGCGCAAACTGAGGCTGGAAAAACTGCGCTCGACACTGAGCTGGCTGAAAGCCGCATCAATCAATGCACGGCGGGTACGTTCTTTTTGTTCGGCGCGAACACCCATAATCGGTTTATCTACTTTGGTCATGATGCAAATCGTTCACTCTTGGTCTTTTCAGTCTACCGTGATCCGCCGAAGCTGCCCATCCGCTTTGTCGGGTTTTCTCCCACCGCGTCATCTTGGTACGGCCGTACAGGCAGCGCGGCCAACAAAAATGCCATTTTGCTCACGCTTTGCTCGTCCTCCCACAAAAGGATGTTGGGCAGGGGTTCGCAACACGTTACCATATTGTTACAACAACCAAAGGATGCGGACGCGGCGATGCAAACAATAACTTCAAGCTGTGATGTGGATGTGGTGGTGATCGGCTCCGGCCCAGCCGGCGAAGGTGCGGCGATGGGGCTGGTCAAACAGGGCTTACAGGTGGCGGTGGTAGAGCGCCACCCCAGTGTCGGCGGTGGTTGCACCCATTGGGGGACCATCCCTTCCAAAGCACTGCGCCAAGCGGTCAGCCGGATCATCGAATTCAACCACAATCCGCTGTACTGCGACAATACCGTGCCACTACGCAGCAGTTTCGCCCGTATTCTAGCCCACGCCCAGCAGGTGATTGGCCAGCAAACACGGATGCGCCAAGGCTTTTATGATCGCAACCACTGCCGATTGTTCTTTGGACAAGCCTCGTTTCTCGATCCGCACACCATTCAGGTGCAACCGACCTCGGGCGCGCCGCAGGTGCTGCGCACCCGCTATGTGGTGATTGCCACCGGCTCCCGCCCGTACCATCCGCAAGGGGTCGACTTTAACCATCCGCGTATTTATGACAGCGATTCGATCCTTTCTTTGCAACACGATCCGCGCCACGTGATCGTGTACGGTGCTGGGGTGATCGGCTGCGAATATGCGTCAATCTTTCGTGGATTAGGGGTCAAGGTGGATTTGATCAACACCCGCGATCGTCTGCTGGCGTTTCTCGATCAGGAGATCTCCGACTCACTCTCCTACCACTTTTGGAATAGCGGCATTTTAATTCGCCACCAAGAGGAGTTTTCCCATATCGAAGGCACTGACGATGGGGTGATTCTGCACCTGCAATCAGGCAAAAAGATGAAAGCCGACTGCCTGCTGTATGCCAACGGACGCACCGGCAATACCGAAGCGCTGGCACTGGAAAATACGGGCCTCAGCGCCGATAGCCGCGGTCAGTTGGCGGTGGATGATAGCTACTGCACCGCCACCGAGCATATCTACGCGGTGGGCGATGTGATTGGCTACCCGAGCCTCGCCTCCGCCGCCTACGACCAAGGGCGCTTAGTGGCACAAGCGATTGGTAAGCATCCTATTCGGCGCAAACGGGCCGAGAACATTCCTACCGGCATCTACACCATCCCCGAAATCAGTTCGGTGGGGAAAACCGAGCAGGAGCTGACCGCGCAGCAGATCCCGTATGAGGTGGGGCGCGCCCAGTTTAAACATCTGGCTCGCGCGCAGATTGCCGGTATGAATGTCGGCAGCCTGAAAATCCTGTTTCACCGTGAGACCAAAGCGATTTTGGGCATTCACTGCTTTGGCGAGCGGGCCTCAGAGATTATCCACATCGGACAAGCGATCATGGAGCAAGAAGGTAGCGCCAACAGTGTGGAGTATTTTATCAATACCACCTTCAACTACCCGACCATGGCCGAAGCCTATCGGGTGGCGGCGCTCAATGGTTTGAACCGATTGTTTTAAGCGTCATAAATTTAAGAATGGCCAAGGCGTGCAGCCACTGCGCTGCACGCGGTTAAACCCCATTTTTAGCTACAACCGTTCTTTGCTTATGAGCGCGGCTTACGAGCGCGACTGCGCTATCACCGTTTGCATCTGCTGGCTGATGGCCTCGGCCAGTTTTTCATAGCGCGCCTTGAGCGGCGAGCCCGGACGATAGACCAAACCGATGGTACGACGCGGCTCAGGATTGTGGCACGGCAAGTAGCAAACCCCGTCGCGCTTGCGCTCCGGCGGCACAGCCAATTGCGGCAGCAAAGTCATCCCCGTACCGGCGGCGACCATGTTACGCAACGTCTCCAAACTGGTGGCGCGAAAATGGGTATCTTCATCAGCGCCGGCGGCAAAGCAAAAGCCCATCGCCTGATCGCGCAAGCAGTGGCCATCTTCCAGCATCAGGATATGTTCACCGGACAAATCGCGCATGTTGATGCTGTCTCGGCTAGACCACGGGTGATCGCAGCACACAGCCAGTTGCATCGGCTCATCAAACAGCGGAATTTCCACAAACGCTTCGGTCTCTTTGACCAACGCCAGCAACACGCAATCCACCTGACCGGCATCCAGTTGCGCCAGCAATTGATGGGTCTGGGCTTCGTGCAGATACAGCTCTAATTTCGGGAAGGTGTGACGCAGCATCGGCACGATGTGCGGTAACAGATAGGGGCCGAGCGTTGGGATCACGCCCATATGCAGCGGGCCGGACATATCTTCGCCCTGCACGCTGGCCATCTCCTTGAGCACTTTCACTTGCCGCAATACCTTGCGCGCCTGCTCCACCAGCAGCAAACCGGACTGGGTAAACAACACCTTACGGCTGGTTCGCTCCAGCAGCATCACGCCCAGTTCATCTTCCAACTTACGGATTTGTCCACTCAAGGTGGGCTGACTGACATAACAGGCCTCGGCCGCTTTGCGAAAGTGTTTATGCTCCGCCAGAGCCACCAGATATTCCAGATCACGAATGTTCATGCGCTTCCAGTTGATAGTGAGAACCTATCGGTAGAATAGCGACAAGTAATTAGATCTATCAATCACCGGATCACATAATGCAACACATCAGATGACGGACACACCGTCATACACCAGAACAGTAAAAGACACACCACGCTATTAGGGGAACTACCGTATGTTTACTGCACGCGAAGGACAAGCTGTACCACAGGTTACATTCCACACCCGTCAAGGCGATCAGTGGGTGAATGTCACCACCGATGAACTGTTTAAGAACAAGACCGTGATTGTGTTCTCGTTGCCAGGCGCATTCACACCAACTTGCTCTTCCAGCCATCTGCCACGCTACAACGAGCTGGCTCCGGTATTTGCCCGTCTGGGTGTGGATGACATCCTGTGTGTTTCCGTCAACGATACCTTCGTGATGAACGCCTGGAAAGATGACCAGAAAGCCGATCGCATCACCTTCATTCCTGATGGTAACGGTGAGTTCACCGCGGGCATGGGCATGCTGGTCGAGAAAGAAGAACTGGGCTTTGGCAAGCGTTCATGGCGTTACTCCATGCTGGTGCGTAACGGCGTGGTTGAGAAGATGTTTGTTGAGCCAGAAGAGCCGGGCGATCCGTTCAAAGTCTCTGATGCTGACACCATGCTGAAGTACCTGTCACCGGAGTACAAAGTACAAGAGTCCGTGTCCATCATCACCAAGCCGGGCTGCCCATACTGCGCTAAGGCCAAGCAAATGCTGATGGATAAAGGCATCGCCTTTGAAGAGATTATTCTGGGTAAAGACGCGACCACCGTCAGCCTGCGCGCCATCTCTGGCCGCACCACGGTTCCGCAAGTCTTTATCGGCGGTAAGCACATCGGCGGCAGCGACGATTTGGAAACTTACCTGTTCAAGTAATTCCTATAACTCCATACCCGAAAAGCCAACGTAAACTTTTGGCGGGGATTTATCCCCGCCTTTTTTTACCCGCTATTTCGGTCATGCCCCGAATTACCAAGAATAAATACAGCATTAAGGCAAGGATATTTCCATGAAACAATTACAGGTTGATGTGGCTGTGATTGGCGGCGGTACCGCCGGTTTAGGCGCCTATCGCGCCGCTAAAGCGCATACCGCAAGCGTAGTGATGATTGAAGGCGGCCCATACGGCACTACCTGTGCACGCGTTGGCTGCATGCCATCCAAATTGCTGATTGCCGCAGCAGAAGCGGTGCACCAAATTGAAAAAGCGCCGGGCTTTGGTATTCACCCTAACGGCAAGCCGCAGATTAATGGCGTGGAAGTGATGGATCGCGTTAAGCGCGAGCGTGACCGCTTCGTCGGTTTCGTGCTGGAAGGCGTTGACAGTATTCCAGCCGAAGACAAAATTGCTGGCTATGCACGCTTTATCGATGCGCACACGTTGCAAGTCGATGACCACACCCAGATTCAGGCTAAGCGGATTGTAATTGCGACCGGTTCACGTCCAAGCTGGCCGGCGGCGTGGAATAGCTTAGGCGATCGCCTGATCATCAACGATGACGTGTTCAACTGGGATACCCTGCCACGTTCAGTAGCCGTGTTTGGTCCGGGCGTGATTGGGCTGGAGCTCGGTCAGGCGCTGCACCGTCTGGGCGTAAACGTGGTGATGTTTGGCATGGGCGGTCTGGTGGGCCCACTGACTGACAGCGCGATCCGCGATTATGCTGAGCGTGCGCTGAATCAAGAGTTCTATCTGGACGCCGACGCCAAGGTCGAGCGTATGGAGCGTGAAGGCGAGCAAGTGTTTATCCGCTATCAGGATAAGCAAGGCCAGATGCAGGAAATCCTAGTCGATTACGTGCTGGCCGCCACCGGTCGTCGTCCTAATGTGGATAATCTGGGACTGGAAAATACCGCGCTGGAATTAGATAGCCGCGGCGTGCCACAGGCCGATCGCTACACCATGCAAACCAGCGTCCCGCACATCTTTATTGCCGGCGATGCCAGCAACCAGCTACCGCTGCTGCATGAAGCGTCCGATCAGGCAAAGATTGCCGGTGACAACGCTGGACGCTTCCCGGATCTGCGCGCTGGCCTGCGCCGTAGTGCTATCTCGGTGGTGTTCTCCGATCCGCAAATTGCGATGGTCGGTAGTACCCACCGTGAACTGACCGCCCGTTACGGGAGCTGCGGCTGCTTTGCCACCGGTGAAGTGTCCTTTGAAAATCAGGGCCGCTCACGGGTGATGCTGCGTAATAAAGGGATGCTGCACGTCTATGGCGAACAAGGCACCGGCCGCTTTCTCGGCGCCGAGATGATGGGTCCTGATGCCGAGCATATCGCGCACCTGCTGGCGTGGGCACATCAACAGCAGATGACCGTAAGCCAAATGCTGGATATGCCGTTCTACCATCCGGTGATTGAAGAAGGGCTGCGTACCGCTCTGCGTGATCTGCAAGCTAAACTGAAACTGGGCCCAGAGATGGTGGCGCACTGCCAGACTTGCCCTGGCGAGTAAGCCTCTGCCCACCAGCGGGTCAAGTCAGTTAAGACCGTGGCCTACCGATGTTATCCCCTCACTGACGTAGGTAGGCTTCTGAATCAAGCGCTGAAATGACCCGCACGGCACTCGCCACTTGCAACCTAACGGTCGGATTTCCCCTAATCCGGCCGTTTTTTCTTATCTACGCCCCGTTATATTCCATTCAAAAGACTTGAACTGCGCTGTCAGAATTCCTGAATAGCCGCACTGCCAGCCCTTTGCCACAATAGGCATATCTTAAAAATATTCACTTCGGGGGCACGTCATGATCCCAGCTGCTCATGCACTGATTTATTCCCTGCAACGCTGTCAGAAATTTCAACCCGGCGATCGTTTAGGGATTTTCAGTTTCAAAAAAGACCGCGGCTACTGGCTGGAAAAGTTGGATGACGCTGACGGCTGCTTCAGTTTGGAAGTGTTTGGCTTTATGGATCAGAAAATCCGCTGTCCGTATTCCCAGCTGCGAACCGTGTTAAAACCGGTCATTGCCCGCGAGTTTCCACGCAGTAATAAGCTGCACGTTAAGTTTATCCCGGCAGAAGCGCAGCTCGCTTTAGCGTTATAAATTGACGTCATAAGTTGGCCTGAGCGCGCATCAACATAACTCACCGTCTACTCTGAGCTGCCGTAAACTCAAGTGCAGCCGATCAGCCAATAAAAAAACACGCCCTCCCTGACGCGACGGCGTGTTGTTCGTTACTTAGCTACTTAATTGATTAGCAGCTTAGTTGATGAGTTGCTCACCGGTGCTGTCTATCGTTTTCTTTACCGGTAGCGCGTGACGAATAACGCGTTACTCACTCATAAAGACACGACTGCGCGCTTCTGCAAGCGCGGCTTGAATTTGTGCCGCCGAAACGCCGCCTTTGGCCACGCGCTGATTCAAGCACGCATCCAGCGACAACGCCGGATAAACATCGGCGCCAATCAGTGGACAAAAACGCTGTAACTGCACCAACGCCATCTCTTCCAGCGGCACCCCAGCGGCAATGGCCGCCAGCACCACTTCGCCCACGATATGGTGCGCTTCACGAAACGCAATGCCCTTCGCCACCAGATAATCGGCCAGCTCGGTGGCATTGGCATAACCTTGCTGCGCCGCCTCGGCGGTGCGCACCGCGCGCACATGAATGTCTTCCAGCACCAATGCGGCCATATCCAAGCACGTCAGCCAAGTATCTAAAGCATCAAACAGGCCTTCTTTGTCCTCTTGCATGTCTTTGTTGTAGGCCAGCGGTAAGCCCTTGATGGTCATCAAGAAAGCATTGAGCGCGCCACATACCCGACCGGTTTTGCCGCGGATCAGCTCCAAGGCATCGGGGTTTTTCTTTTGTGGCATCAGCGAAGAGCCAGAGGTGACTTTATCGGCCAACTCCACAAAACCGGCTTCCCCACTATTAAAGAAAATCAGATCTTCGGCAAAGCGCGACAGATGCACCATGCTCAGAGCCGCAATCGAGAGCAGCTCCACCACATGATCGCGATCGGCCACGGTGTCCAAACTGTTACGGGTGGCACAGGCAAAACCCATCAACTGCGCTAACTGCTCACGGTCAATGGCATAAGCGGTACCGGCCAGCGCCCCACACCCCAGCGGACTGACATCCATCCGGCGCAGCGCATCGCCCAAACGGCTGTGGTCACGCTCCAACATTTCGACATACGCCAAACACCAATGGCCAAAGGTCACCGGCTGCGCGCGCTGTAAATGGGTATAGCCCGGCATCACGGTGTGGGCGTACTGCTCGGCTGTCACCACCAGCGCCTGTTGCAGATGGCGTACCGATTGCTGCAGCAAGGTCGTTTGTTTCTTACACCACAGTTTCAGATCGGTAGCGACCTGATCGTTACGACTGCGTCCGGTATGCAGTTTTTTGCCCAGATCGCCCACCGCAGCAATCAGCGCCCCTTCCACCCAACTGTGGATATCCTCGGCGCCAGACGCCAAGATTTGCTCAGGATCAGCTTGTACCCGCGCTTTGAGCGTGCGCAGTGCGCTGTCTAAATGCTGCTGCTCTGCTGGGGTCAGCACGCCAACCCACACCAGTGCCTGCGCCCACGCCAGCGAGCCGTCGATATCCTGCTCGGCTAAGCGATAATCAAAACGCAGGGAATCATTAAACTGTTTAAAGCGCTGATCGGCGCCCTGACTAAAACGTCCGCCCCATAATGCGCCGGTCTGCGTCATCGTCGGTTCCTTTTCCAATGGTCGGTTCTGCTGTGCGATGTTCTGCACTCGTTATTCTCATCGCTATTCTCAGCGTTCGCCCAACCTACGTCGGGCGAACGGTCCAGACTCACGCGCCGGACTTACTGGCCGCTCAGCGCCTTGATGCGCGCCGAGAGAGAGTACAGACGGATAAAGCCATCGGCATCACTGTGGTCATACACCTGATCGGCGCCAAAGGTGGCGTAGTCTTCGGAGTACAGGCTGTTCGGTGAGCGTTTTTGAATGGCGCTGCAGTTGCCTTTATACAGCTTCAGCACCACTTCACCGTTCACATCTTCGGCCAGCACTTTAGCTGCCGCCACCAGCGATTTACGCAGTGGCGTAAACCAACGGCCGTCATACACCACGTGTGACATCTCCAGCCCCAGCTGTTCACGCCACTTGAAGCTGTCTTTATTCAGTACCAGTTGCTCCACCGCGCGCAGTGCCGTCACCATGATGGTGCCGCCCGGGGTTTCATAGCAGCCACGGGACTTCATCCCCACCAGACGGTTTTCCACGATATCCACCCGGCCGATGCCGTGTGGAGCGCCTTTGTCATTCAGGTAAGTCAGGCACTGATACGGGCTCATGGCTTTGCCATCGACCGCCACCACTTCACCTTTTTCTACCTGCACGGTGACATATTCAGCTTTTTCTGGTGCTTGCTCAGGATCGGTCGTCCATACCCAGCAATCGGCATTCGATGGATTCCAAGTACTTTCCAGCACGCCACCTTCGGTTGAAATGTGCCACGCGTTAGCATCACGGCTGTAGATTTTGGTCAGTGATGCGGTGGTTGGAATATTGCGTTCGGCCAGATAGTCGAGCAGCGCTTCCCGTGAACGCAGATCCCACTCCCGCCATGGCGCCACCACTTTCAGCTGTGGCGCCAGGGCGGCAAAGGTGGTCTCAAAACGCACTTGGTCATTCCCTTTACCGGTACAGCCGTGTGACAGCGCATCAGCACCAATTTCCAGCGCCAACTCGACCTGCGCCTTGGCAATGATTGGGCGCGCCATCGAGGTGCCGAGTAAATAAGTGCCTTCATACAGCGCGCCGGTTTGCAGCGTTGGGTAGACATACTCTTTGATGAACTCTTCGCGCAAATCTTTGATGTAGCAGGCAGACGCGCCAGATTTCAGCGCTTTTTCTTCAATCCCGACCAGATCTTCACGCTCTTGGCCGACATCGGCCACGAACGCGATCACTTCGCAGTCATAGTGTTCTTTAAGCCATGGGATGATCGCCGAAGTGTCTAAACCACCGGAGTACGCCAGAACAATCTTGTTGATGCCGCTCTTTTTCATGCTGAATTTCCTTCCGTTGAATTGGCAAAAATCGTGAGTTTTCATCGCGTGGCCACGCCGTGCGCCGCCGGCCACCCGCTAAAGCAAATCTGGTGACGCAGGGAATGCGTCGTATGTGGTCTTATTCAGGGCTTGCGCCCTGTGATTAACCGGCTATGACTCGGCGCTGATCCGAGTACCAATCGCCTCACCATCAAACAGGGCAGGCAGCAGCTCAGGGTAGCGCCAGCTGGCGATATCGACCGGACGCCCCAGTGTTTGCGCCGCGTCCAACGCGGCACGCACTTTCACGATCATGCCGTCAGTGATGATGCCTTGGGTGATCAGATCCTGCGCCTTCTTGCTCGACAGATGCGCGATGCGCTGGCCCTTACCATCGAGAATGCCGCTCACATCCGACAGCATCACCAGATCGGCGTGCAGCGTTTCGGCAATCGCGGTGGCCGCTTGGTCAGCATTCACATTCATCAGCTGGCCGCTGGCATCAATACCAATTGAGCTGATGATCGGCAGATAACCGCCACCAAGCAGCAGGTGCAGCAGCGCCGGTGAGCCCGGTTTGGCATCGCCCACGCAGCCCAACTCTTCGGCCAACTGGGTCACTTGAGTGATCCCGCCATCGGCGAGGCTCAAGCCCACCGCCGGTAACTGCTTTTTCACCGCCCATGCCAGCAAGGTCTTGTTGGCGGTACCGGCTAACGCGCCGGTGATAATGCCAATTTGCTCCGGCGGGGTGACCCGCAGCCCTTGTTTTTTCTGCACGGGCAACGCCAGCTTTTTCATCAGGTCATCCACCAAATAACCGCCACCATGCACAATCACCAGCGGACGCGGATGAGTCTGGTGGTAGGTCACCAAGGCGGAAAACAGTTTTTGCAGGGCTTCTTCGCTATCGAGAAGTACGCCGCCTAATTTAATCACCAGCGGGGTTGTGACCGGTGCCGTCATGCTGTGCTCCTTGCTCTCTAAACTGGGTCAATAATTACCGGGAATGGGTCATCGTTAACCGCGACCGGTTACAACAAAGCCTGCGTCTGGCTAAAGCCATAACGTAGATTCAGACACTGCATAGCTTGCGCCGCGGCGCCTTTCAATAAATTGTCTTCGGCCGCCACCACAATCAGGTGCTCACCGTCACGGGCATAGCCGATATCGCAATACGGGGTACCGACCACTGCGCGCACTGACGGCCAGCCGCTGTCATACAGCCGCACTAACGGCTGCGCGGCATAGGCGCGATTAAAGGCATCGGCAATTTGCGCATCACTCACCTGCGGCAACAAACGCGCCGTAATAGTGGCGACAATCCCGCGTGGGAAATTGCCCAAATGCGGGGTAAAAATCACCGGAATGCCCAAATGCGCGGCGATCTCCGGTTGATGGCGGTGAGTAAACACGCCATAGGGCTGCAAACTGACCTCACACACATTGCTGCCCAGCGCCGCTTTGCGCCCCGCGCCACTGACCCCACTCACCGCATTAATCACCGGCCACATCTGTGGGTCTAACAGCCCCGCTTCCACCAACGGTTTTAATGCCAATTGCGACGCGGTGGGATAACAGCCCGGCACGGCAATTAACTGCGCGCCAACCAATTCACTGGCCTGCCACTCGGCCAAGCCATACACCGCCTGCTCCAGCCACTGCGAATGCTGATGCTCAAAGCCGTAATAACGGGGATAAAACCCGCTGGCACGCACCCGAAACGCCCCCGACAAATCCAGCACCACACAACCGGCGGCTAAAAATTGCGGCGCTAAGTCATGGCTCACCTCGTGGGCGGTGGCCAAGAACACCACATCGGCGCTGGCCGCCACTGCGGCGACATCACTCAGTGGTTGTAATGGCACATCCAGCACGCCTTTAAACTGCGGATGCAGCGACGACAACAGGCGACCGGCATCTCGGCTGCCCTCAGACACAAATAAACCACCTAAAGTGAGATTTGGATGGCGCAGCACCATGGCTGCCAGCTCTGCACCGGTGTACCCGCTGGCACCGATAATCAGGGTGTTAAGCATCACAACGTTTTCCTGTATCGAAAGAGAAAAAAACAGATTAGCTGGCTGCGGAAGGGATCAATTTCATCGTGCAGAAAATAAGCTGCCGAGGTAAGTTAACGGTATGCACCGTTAGATCCTGCCGCACGAACGGGCTGACTCATCGTCGGAGCGAAGGGAAGGAAATAGACAGTGGTGAGGAGAAAACAGTCCCTATCATAGTCGCGGTCATCCACAAAAAAAGCATTCGGGTTATGACGGTGCCGCACCGGTTTGCCTGTCCTTTTTAGGCTCACCTTGCTTGGCGCATTATCGATTCACATCGAATTTATATTCACATATAGTGCATTAATATATCGATACCATTCAATCAAAGGACTGTCAATCACTGTATGAAATTTCCCCATTTTCTTGAAACGTACCGGGCTCTGATCGCCACGCCGTCCATCAGTGCCAACGACAGTACGCAGGACCAAAGCAACCACCAGTTGATCAGTTTGCTGGCCGACTGGTTCAGTCATTTAGGCTTTACCGTTGAGGTGCAGCCAGTTCCGCATACGCGGCATAAATTCAACCTGCTGGCCACCCTCGGCAGTGGCCCGGGCGGGCTACTGCTGGCCGGTCATACCGATACCGTACCGTTTGATGAAGGGCGCTGGAGCAAAGATCCGTTCACCTTAACGGAGGAAAATGGTCGTCTGTATGGATTAGGTACCGCCGACATGAAAGGCTTTTTTGCCTTTATTCTGGAAGCGGTACGCGAGCTGGATCGCTCGGCGTTGCAGCGCCCACTGCGCGTATTGGCCACCGCCGATGAAGAAACCTCGATGGCCGGTGCCCAGCTGTTTGCTGCCACCACCCAGATCCGCCCGGATTATGCCGTGATTGGTGAGCCGACCTCACTGCGCCCAATTCGCGCCCATAAAGGTCATCTGTCGAACGCCATTCGTATCACTGGGCAATCGGGCCACTCTAGCGATCCGGATCGCGGCGTGAACGCCATTGAATTGATGCATGAAGTGATTGCCTGCCTGTTACCACTGCGCGATCGGCTGCGTGAGAGTTTTCAGCATCCGCTGTTTACCATTCCCTACCCGACCATGAACCTCGGCCATATTCATGGCGGCGATGCGGCCAACCGTATTTGTGGCTGCTGCGAACTGCATATGGATATTCGCCCCCTACCGGGGCTGAGTTTGAGCGAGCTGGATGCCTTGTTGCTAGAAGCGCTGCAACCAGTACAAGCACGCTGGCCGGGGCGTTTGTCGATCAGCGCCTTGCACGATCCGATCCCCGGCTACGAATGCCCACCGGACGCGGAGATTGTACGTAGCGTGGAGAGACTGCTCGGTGAGCCATGCGATAGCGTCAATTATTGCACCGAGGCACCGTTTATCCAGCAGGTTTGTCCAACGCTGGTGTTGGGCCCCGGCTCTATCGAACAAGCGCATCAGCCGGATGAATATCTGTCGACCGACTTTATTCTGCCAACCAAAACCTTACTGACGCGCCTGATCACCGAGTTTTGTATCAGTGCCGGACCCAAGGTAGAAGATGGCGTAATTTAATTTCACATTACCTTGATTTAGCACAAAAGTATGACCTAAGTACGGGCGACGGGCTATTTGACGAACGCCCGACTTCATGGCTAGATAACAGACAGCGCTGTCTGCGTAACGGATGTAGTAAAATTACCAAATGGATGGAGAGCCATGAACGCACAATATGCCGCCATGCGCAGCAACGTGAGTATGCTGGGCAAGCTGTTGGGGGAGACAATCCGCGAGGCCGGAGGTGAATCCCTGCTGGAGCGGGTAGAGACTATCCGCAAATTATCCAAATCCTCTCGTGCCGGCAATGAGCAAGACCGCCGTCAGCTGCTGGAGACCTTGCAAAATCTGTCCAACGACGAATTACTGCCGGTCGCCCGCGCGTTCAGCCAGTTTCTGAATCTGGCCAACATCGCCGAGCAGTACCACACCATTTCACGTAACTGTGAAGCCAATATTTTCTGTCCTGATGCCTTCGATACCCTGTTCAATCATCTGAAAACCGAAGGGATCAGCGAAGACAAGATCCAAGCTGCCGTGGCTCAGCTCTCTATCGAACTGGTGCTGACCGCGCACCCGACCGAGATCACCCGCCGCACCCTGATCCACAAGCATGTGCAGATCAACCGCTGCTTAGATCGCTTAGAGCACGACGATCTTTCCGAGCGTGAGCAAAACAAAATGCAAAAGCGCTTGATGCAGCTGATTGCGCAGGCGTGGTACACCGATGAGATCCGCAAAGAGCGCCCAACCCCGCTGGACGAAGCCAAATGGGGTTACGCTGTGGTGGAAAACAGCCTGTGGCAAGGGGTACCGGAATTCCTGCGTGAATTCGATAGCCGCCTGAAAGAAGCCTTTGGCACCGGCTTGCCCATTGACGCCATCCCGATCCGCTTTAGTTCGTGGATGGGCGGCGACCGAGACGGTAACCCGTTTGTCACCGCCGACATCACCCGCAAAGCGATGCTGCTCAGCCGCTGGAAAGCCGCCGATCTGTTCTTGCGCGATGTGAATGACCTGATTTCTGAGCTGTCGATGACCGAGTGCAGCCCAGCGCTGCGCGCCGAAGTGGGTACCGAGGCCGCCGAGCCGTACCGCGTACTGCTCAAGCAGCTGCGTCGTCGTCTGCAAAACACCTTGGATTATCTGGATGCGCGCCTCAAAGGCCAACACGCAACCCCAGATGACATCATCGATTGCAACGAACAGCTGTGGACGCCGCTGTACGCCTGTTACCAGTCACTGAAAGACAGTGGCATGGCCATTATTGCCGACGGCCTGCTGCTGGATACCCTGCGCCGGATCCGCTGCTTTGGCATCCATCTGGTGCGCCTCGATATTCGCCAAGAGAGCACCCGCCACACCGATGCAGTAGCCGAAATTACCCGCTACTTAGGTCTGGGCGACTATGCCCAGTGGAGCGAAGAGGACAAACAAGCGTTCCTGATTAAGGAGCTGACCTCGAAGCGTCCACTGCTGCCACACAGCTGGCAGCCAAGCGCCGACACCGCAGAAGTGATTGAGACTTGCCGCGCGATTGCCGAACAACCGGCCGGTGCGCTGGCCTCCTACGTGATCTCGATGGCGCGTCAGCCATCTGATGTACTGGCAGTCCACCTGCTGCAAAAAGAAGCCGGTTGCGCCGTACACCTGCCGGTCGCGCCGCTGTTCGAAACCCTCGACGATCTGAACCGTGCCGATGAAGTGGTGCGTGCCCTGCTGAATATCGGCTGGTATCGCGGCTTTATTCAAGGCCGTCAGATGGTGATGATTGGCTACTCTGACTCAGCCAAAGATGCTGGCGTGATGGCCGCCTCGTGGGCGCAGTACCGCGCACAAGAAGCCTTGATCAAAACCTGTGAAGAGGCTGGTATCGAGCTGACCTTGTTCCACGGCCGTGGCGGTACCATTGGTCGTGGCGGTGCGCCAGCCCATGCCGCGTTGCTGTCGCAGCCGCCGGGCTCGCTCAAAGGCGGCCTGCGCGTGACCGAACAAGGCGAGATGATCCGCTTTAAACTCGGTCTGCCGGAAGTGGCGGTGAACAGCTTATCGCTGTACACCAGTGCCATTTTGCAAGCCAACTTGTTGCCGCCGCCAGAGCCGAAGCAAAACTGGCGCGACACTATGGATGTGCTGTCAGACGAGTCTTGCCGCGTATATCGCAGTATCGTGCGTGAACAGCCTGACTTCGTGCCGTACTTCCGCGCCGCGACGCCGGAAGGGGAGCTAGCTAAGCTGCCACTGGGCTCGCGCCCATCCAAGCGTCGCCCTGATGGTGGCGTAGAAAGTCTGCGCGCGATCCCGTGGATCTTTGCCTGGACCCAGAACCGTCTGATGCTGCCCGCTTGGCTGGGCGCCGGCGATGCACTGCAAAAAGTGATCGACCAAGGCCAGCAAGGCATTCTGGAAGAGATGTGCCGCGATTGGCCATTCTTCTCCACCCGTATCGGCATGCTGGAGATGGTGTTCGGTAAAACCGATTTGTGGCTGACCGAATACTACGATCAACGCTTGGTGGAGCCAGCATTGTGGCCGCTCGGCGAGCAACTGCGTCGTATGCTTAAGCATGACATCGGGGTGGTGCTGGCGATTGCCAATGATGACCACCCGATGGCCGATCAGCCGTGGCTGAAAGAGTCCATCGGTCTGCGTAACATCTATACCGATCCACTGAACGTGTTGCAGGCTGAATTGCTGCATCGCTCGCGTCAGCTGACCGAGTCCGATCCGCAAGTGGAGCAAGCGCTGATGGTGACCATTGCCGGTATTGCCGCCGGTATGCGTAACACCGGTTAAACGCTCGCCGCAGAGCCTGTGGCATTAATCGCTAACCCCGGCATTTTTATCGCCGGGGTTATTTTTTATATATTATTTTATTCCTAGCAATCCCTCGCTTTAGGAAGAAAATTACTCCTGGCTAAAACGCTGCTTATTTCATCACACGATTTTGAGCGTAAAAATATATATCGTTTAAAACGTAATATGTAATATAAATATTTTGATAAATATGCACTGCATTCCAAACTTAGCACGAATAAACAACGTAAAATAGCCGTAAAAAACAGTTCGATTTTAAACAACACCTTGTAAACAGCGGTTTTCACAGCCTTGTGACGCAATGACAATTATTTGTCGGCACAGTCTCATTTTGTTATCTACAATATATTTTATAGATGAATATCTAATAACTTCATGCTATATCACACGCTGTGCTGTGCATATTCTACATAACACCCATTGCTAAGATTTTGCAATTCGTTGTATGTCATCCTAGTTGCTTATTGACGGAATAACCGATAACCGGCGGTGGATGCTGGTCGGCCAGTTTCGCAATAGGATTTTGTCTACTCAGCATGTTGCCAGACGGGAAGTATCTCGTCCTTCCACGCCAGGGATTTTGTGGAAGTTATTCATAGATATAAGTTGCAGTCAGCGACAGGGAAGCACCAAGAGCAAATGAGGAAATTATGGCTCTCTCACAGGTTATTCTGACACTCCTGAGTCGTCAGGACGCCAGTGGCTATGACATTACCAAAGAATTCAGCCGTGTGGTTGGATTGGTATGGACAGCCAGCCACCAGCAAGTGTATCGCGAACTCAGCCGTCTTGCCGAACAAGGCATGGTGACCAGCCAACTGATCCCGCAAGAAGGCAAACCTGATCGCAAAGTTTACAGCATTACCGATTCTGGCCGTCAGTGTCTGCAAAACTGGCTCAGCACTGCGGTGGAAGAGCGTCCACAGCGCGATGAGTTGCTGGTGCGGATGTTGGCCTGCAGCCACTACCCGATTGCGCCGGTACGTCAGTCACTGACTCAACAAACGCATCTGCATAACGAGCGTCTGGAGAAATACCAGCTGCTGGCCAACGAGCAATTTGCCGATCCGGACAGCCTCAGCTTGGAAGACAAGCTGACCTATCTGACCCTACGTCGTGGCATGCTGCAAGAGCAAGCGTGGTTGATGTGGGCGGAAGAGGCGCAAAACCTGTTGGCGGAGCTGGAGCTCAATGCCACTCGCGCCCGTCTGGAAAAAGAGTTGGAAGAAAGCTGCTACTAAGCACGAAGGGTATGCTGCCCTGTGCCCGCTGATTGCTACATCCCTCTCCGATCTCGTCCCCTCCGGCAGTCGCTTTAGCGACTGCCGGTTGTTTTATCCGCCAGCGGGATAATTTCCTCTATCTATATAACTTGCTATATAACTTGGCGGGTAGATTAGCTATTGGCTTAGCAATTACGTTAGCGCCCCGCGTCACATCCTGTTCACGCCGCAGGACGCACGCCCAGCGTGTGGCAGATGGCATAGCTGAGCTCAGCACGGTTTAGCGTGTAGAAATGAAAATCCTTCACCCCTTCACGGGACAGCACTTTCACCATGTCCATCGCAATGCTCGCCCCCACCAGATTGCGGGTCGCCGGATCGTTATCCAGCCCGTCATACATCCGCTGCATCCAGTTCGGTACTCGCACGTTGGTCAGGGCGGCAAATTTGGTCAACTGCTTAAAGTTGGAGACCGGCAAAATCCCCGGCACGATTTCCACATCAATGCCGATCGCCGCGCAGCGGTCGCGAAAGCGCAGGTAGCTGTCGACATCAAAGAAAAACTGGGTAATGGCGCGGCTGGCACCGGCATCAATCTTGCGCTTTAAATGCAGCAGATCGGCCTGCGCACTTTTCGCCTCTGGATGCACTTCTGGATAGGCCGCCACTGAAATATCAAAATCTGCCACCTCGCGCAGCAAGGCCACCAGATCGCTGGCATACAGCGCCGGTTTTTCCTGTCCAGCCGGTAAATCACCGCGCAGGGCGACAATCTGGCGGATCCCGTTGTTCCAGTAATCCTTGGCAATGCAGCGCAGCTCTTGCTCGCTGGCATCGATACAGGTCAGGTGCGGCGCAGCGCACAGGCCAGTTTGCTCTTTGATGGCTTTGATGATGGAGTGGGTGCGATCGCGCTCACCAGAGTTAGCCCCGTAAGTCACCGACACAAACTTCGGGCGCAACACGCTCAAGCGCTGAATCGACTGCCATAGGGTGTTTTCCATCTCTTCGCTGCGCGGTGGGAAAAACTCAAACGAGACATTAATGCGCCCGTCGAGCTCGGCCACGCTCTGATTTAAGGCTTCCAGTTGATGGGCATGGTAACTCATGGGCGCTCCTTGTCGGCCCTGCTGGCCGCTCGTGCAGGCCACCGTAAGCGGTGGCTAATTAATCCGTTAATTGACGTCCATACGTTTAGATGGCTAAACACAAGATGAACGAAGTCTGCGCCCCTGTCAACGCTCAAATCAAGCAACCAAGGTATCCACTGCCAATGCGGCAATTCGCCGGTGTATCCTGCGTTATTTGCTCTCCTCGCCACGATAAAATTATGCCTTCCCGCCAAACACAACTCGCCCCGTAGGGCTGGCAAACGCGCATAAAAAAAGGGAAGACCCGACGGTCTTCCCTTGCTGATTCGTGCTGCGTTTCGCGGATTACAGCAGCTGTGCCAAGCGATTAAGATCGGATTGAATCGCCCCCGCGGTCACATCGCGACCCGCACCTGGGCCACGGATCACCAGCGGATTATCCCGATACCAACGGCTTTCGATGGCAAAGATATTGTCGCCCGGCAGCAAGAAGGCCAATGGATGATCGGGGCGCAACGCCTCAATCCCCACCCGCGCCTTACCGCCAGCGTCAAAGCGCGCCACGTAGCGCAGCACCAAGCCCGCTTCGCGCGCCGCCGCCAAACGCTGCGCCATGTGCTGATTGAGCACCTCACCCTGATCAAAGAAGTTATCCAGCGACAACTCAACCAACTCGGCTGGCACCAGTGACTCCACCCGCACCTGCTCAGGCTCCAGCGGATAACCGGCCTCGCGGGCCAAAATCACCAGCTTGCGCATCACATCTTGCCCAGACAAATCTTCGCGTGGATCGGGCTCAGTTAACCCTTGCTGCCACGCCTGCTCCACCAGCGCAGTAAACGGACGGCTGCCATCATATTGCTGGAACAGCCACGACAGCGTGCCGGAGAAAATCCCGCTCAGAGACAGCAGCGTATCGCCGCTTTCGCGCAGGTCACGCACCGCATAGTTAATTGGTAGCCCTGCCCCGACCGTGGCGTTATACAGCCAATGACGACCGGTTTTTTCAAACGCATCGCGAATACGGCGGTACTCGCCCGCGCCCGAGGCACCGGCTAACTTATTGGCGCTGATCACATGAAAACCATACTCGGCAAACTGACGGTAACGACCGGCCACCTGCTCGCTGGCGGTCACATCCAGCACCACCAGATCGTCATACGGATGCTGACTCATCCACTGCACCAGAGCATCATCTTCATGCGCCACCGCTTCATCGTGGAAGAACGCCAACGCGCGGCTGGCATCAAGGCCATCATAGTGCAACCAGCTGCGGCTACTATCGACCACTCCGGCCAGCACAAACTCAAAGCCGGAGCGCGCCGACAAATTACGCTGTTCACGGGCAAACAGCTCCAGCCAACGTGATCCGATATTGCCTTTACCAAACAGCACCAATCCGATGCGTTTTTGCGCTTGGAACAAACGGCGATGCAGCCCTTGGATCAAATACGCGGTCGGCCCTTGGCGCAATACCGCCAGTAAGCTGATCCCTTCCGGCGACTGCCAGACAAACTCCACCGGCTGATCTTGCAATTGTTGGTAGAAACGGTGGCTGTGCAGCGGGTTGTTGCACACCCCCGCGCCTACCAGCGCCACCATCGCTAACCCTTCGCGCAGACGTAATTCCGCCGGTAAGGTGGCTTCTTGCAGCAGCAAAAAGGCGCTATTGACCACTTCGGCGGTGTAGCACAGCTGCAGCAAGTTACGATCATGATGCGCCATGTAGGCAATTGGCTGCACTTGGGCGCGGTTGAGCAAACGCAGCACATCATCACGCAGCGCCTCAAAGCGGGCACTCTCTTGGGTACTCACTTCAATCAAGCACACATCATCGTGACTGGTGACGATTTTGGCGCCAGTACCGCTCGCCAGTACCCGCTCGATTTTAGTCGAGCCTTGATCCGGCTGATAACTGCAACGCAACTGCAAGTCCAGCTCGCTACCAGACACCGGCTGCAAGGTGCGGGCGTGCAACACCGGCGCGGCCAGACGGGCCAGCTCGCTGGCTTCATCCAAACGCAGCAATGGCAACAGGCAAGCATCACTGACTTTGCGCGGATCTGCGCTGTACACCCCGGCCACATCACTCCAGATAGTCACCCGCTGCACACCGGCCAAGGCGCCGATTTGGGTCGCGGAGTAATCCGAGCCATTACGACCGAGCAGGACGGTTTCACCAGCTTCATTGCGGCAGATAAAGCCGGTCACCACCAGACGGCGCTGCGGATGCTGCGCCAGTAAGGCTTGCAGCAGTGGCCAAGAGCGCCCTTCATCCACCTGCGGCTGAGCGGCGCGCTCGGCGCGCATAAATTGACGCGCATCCAGCCAAGCGGCATCCACATCGCGCTGGTTTAAATACGCCGCCATCAGGCGCGCCGACCAAATTTCACCGTGGCCAACCACTTCGGCATACACCGCTTCGCTGTAAGGGGTTTGCAGCAAGCGCGCGAGCGTGTCTAAATCCGCCAACAGTGCTTGGCGCAGTACCTCGGCATGCGCCTCCGGCAGCAGACCGTCAATCAGGCTGCACTGGTAACGACGCAATTCCTGCTGCGCCTGATGGGCGGCCAGCGTATCGCTATACGCCAACTTCAACCACGCAATCAGCTGGTTGGTGGTACTACCGGCCGCCGATACCACCATCAGGTCACCGGGCTGACTGTGTTCAATCATGATGTTGGCGACCCGCTGATAACAGCTCGGATCGGCCAAACTGCTGCCACCAAATTTGTGCAGCTGTCGCAGTGGACGCCGCTCCTGCCCAGCTCCGCTGTATACGCTCATTCGGTTACCTCTCCGCCACGACCCGGAACGCCTGCTCCAGATCGGCAATTAAATCTTGTGCATCCTCAATGCCCACGGAAATGCGTAGCAACTGATCGCAGATCCCCGCAGTACGGCGCGCTTCCGGCGCCATCCCGGCATGGGTCATGGTCGCCGCATGGGAAATCAGACTCTCCACACCGCCCAGTGACTCTGCCAGAGTAAACAGCTGCAATTGTGCCACAAAATCGGCCACATCCCCTGCCAATTCAAAGCTCAGCATGGCGCCAAAACGCTGCTGCTGCCGGCAAGCAATTGCATGGCCTGGATTTTCGGGTAAAGAAGGATGATATAAACGACTCACCAACGGCTGTTGACGCAAATATTCCACCAACGCATCGGCATTTTCTTGGTGCTGGCGCATACGCGGCGCCAAGGTGCGCAAACCGCGCAGTAATAGGTAGCTGTCAAACGCCGAACCGGTGACACCGATATTGTTGCCCCACCACGCCAGTTCGGTATACAGCGCCGGATCGGCCGCGATCACGCATCCAGCCACCACATCGGAGTGCCCATTGAGGTATTTGGTACACGAGTGCACCACCAAATCGGCGCCCAACGCCAAAGGCTGTTGGCCCAGCGGAGTCATAAAGGTGTTATCCGCCACCACCAGCGCCCCTACGGCATGAGCTTGCTGACAGATCTGGGCGATATCCACCACCCGCAGCAGCGGATTGCTCGGTGTTTCCACCAATACCAGTTTCGGTTTTTCGGCCAATGCCGCGGCCAGCGCCTCGGGATCCGCTTGGTCGACAAAAATCACGCGATACGCGCCGCGCTGATGCTGGCTGGCAAACAGCCGGTAGCTGCCGCCATAGCAATCATGCGGAGCAACCAGCACATCACCCGGGCGCAGCAGTAACGTGCAAACTAAGTGGATGGCCGCCATGCCGCTGGCGGTCATCACCGCGCCCACACCGCCTTCGAGCTCAGCCAGCGCCTGCTGCACCACATCGCGGCTGGGGTTACCGCGCCGTGAATAATCGTGTACCCGCGGCTGGTTGAATCCGGTAAAATTGTAGGTGGATGACAAGTGGATCGGCGGCACCACGCAGCCGAACTGATCATCGTTATTCAGCCCGCTACGAATGGCGGCGGTGGCCGGTTGGTAGTGTTTGCTCATGCTGGTCATGCTCTCCCTGCGAAAACCCAACACATGCCTACGATTTCCCTCGTGCATGCGATGCTTCAATGTAGCGGCTTTTATATATAGCCGTCAATACATCTGGATGTCTAAACATCTTTGCGTTTAGATTGTAAGACCTTACATAACCCGTTAGAATTATGCGCAGGTATATCTCAATCTTCTCTGATAGCACGACCACGCTGACTTTACGCGAGAACTGTACGCGAAAACTTTACGCGCTAAGTGTCGTGCCGCGACCCAAGTACAAGGTGTTTTATGGCTAAGTGGAACGGCGAATACATCAGCCCTTATGCAGAACATGGTAAAAAAAGCGAACAAGTAAAGAAAATTACCGTGTCGATCCCGCTTAAAGTCCTGAAAATTCTGACCGATGAGCGCACCCGCCGTCAGGTCAACAACCTGCGTCATGCCACCAACAGCGAGCTGCTGTGTGAGGCCTTTTTGCACGCCTTTACCGGTCAGCCGTTGCCGACCGATGATGATCTGGGCAAAGAGCGCCATGACGAGATCCCCGTCGAGGCTAAAGAGCTGATGCGTCAGATGGGGATCAACCCCGATGAGTGGGAATATTAATGACCATTGCCGGTCAGTGGCTAGTGCGTAACTAAACGCGCGCGCTGTTCAGGCCACGTAATACCGAGAAAAAATACCGAGATAAAAAAACGCCGCGATTGCGGCGTTTTTTTATGACTCAGAGGAGAGCTGAGCTTAGGCACTCGCCGCTTCAGTGTGACGCGCGCGCTCCATAGCCGATACGGCCTGTGCACTGGCCACGCCTGATGCAATTGCCGCATTAGCCACCGCCTGCGACACTTTTTCCAGCAAACGGGAATCCATCGGTTTTGGAATGATGTAATCACGACCAAACGCCAACGCCGCAACACCAGCCGCTTGCAACACGTCTTGTGGCACCGGCTCTTTCGCCAGCTGACGAATCGCCTCAACGGCGGCCAGCTTCATCGCATCGTTAATGGCACGCGCACGTACATCCAGCGCGCCACGGAACAGGAACGGGAAGCACAATACGTTGTTAATCTGGTTCGGGTAATCTGAGCGGCCGGTGGCCATGATCAAATCACTACGAGTAGCAAACGCCAGCTCCGGCGTGATCTCAGGATCTGGGTTAGCACAAGCAAACACCACTGGATTTGGCGCCATCAGTGCCAACGCATCGGCTGGCAGCAGATCCGGGCCTGATACGCCCAAGAACACATCGGCATCGGTCAGCGCATCATGCAAAGTGCGCTTATCGGTTTGACGCGCAAAGCGCGCTTTAAATTCGTTGAGATCGCCGCGATCGCTGTGGATCACGCCTTTACGATCCAGCATCAGCATGTTGTCCGGCTGTGCGCCGCATTTTACCAACATATCCATGCACGCGGTGGCCGCCGCGCCCGCGCCCAAGCACACAATGCGCGCTTGGCTCAAGGTTTTGCCCTGAATTTCCAAGGCGTTGAGCACACCGGCCGCCGTCACAATCGCGGTGCCGTGCTGATCATCATGGAAGACCGGAATATTGCAGCGCTCAATCAAACGCTGTTCAATCTCAAAACACTCCGGCGCTTTAATATCTTCAAGGTTAATACCGCCAAACGAGTCGGCAATGCGCGCCACAGTATCGACAAACTCATCGACCTTATCATGGGTCACTTCAATATCAATCGCATCGACCCCAGAAAAACGTTTGAACAGTAAGGCTTTTCCTTCCATCACCGGCTTTGACGCCAGCGGGCCGAGGTTGCCCAAACCCAAAATTGCGGTACCGTTGGAAATTACCGCCACCAGATTGCCTTTACCGGTATAGCGGTAGGCATTTTCTGGATCGCGAGCAATCTCGCGCACCGGCTCAGCCACACCTGGGCTGTAAGCCAGCGCCAGATCGTGCGCCGTATCGGCAGGTTTGGTCAGTGCGATGGTGATTTTGCCCGGCATCGGGTAGGCGTGGTAATCCAGTGCTTGTTGACGTAAATCGGCAGACATCAAAATTTCCTGCATTTATAACATTATAATTAGATGAGGGTAGTGGAGCACAGGGGATGATAATCAATCTCAGGCGGGATGCCCAGCATAACCGTGGCCGGATAATGCAGATCCGATCAGCGCACGATCGTCAGATCCGTGCCCAGATCACAGAAACAAAAAAAGCACCCGTAGGTGCTTTTTTTCGTGGTCGTCCGAGTAAAAATTACTTGGAAGCCAGTGCGCCGAAACGCTTGTTGAAACGGTCAACACGGCCGCCGGTAGACACTTCACGCTGCTTACCAGTGTAGAACGGGTGGCATTTGCCGCACACGTCCAGGTTCAGGTCGTGACCGGTAGAACCGATTTTGATTACGTTACCGCAAGAGCAAGTTGCAGTAATTTCTTTGTATTCTGGGTGGATACCTTGTTTCATGGGGAAACCTCAAGTAAAGGCCGTGTCGCTATTTGGTCTCAGCTACTGCCAGCCAAACACCACACGAGGGTTAATAACTCAGTTATAAGGCGCAGAATGATACGGCATTCGCCTACCCCTTTCAAGCCATCTGCCGTCTTTTTCACCGCTCCCGCTCGCCTTTTTTTAGCGCGCGCGCCTCACGCGCCAACGCCGCCCAGCAGGCGACAAAAGCGCGCCAAAGCCGTACACTGCCAACACCAGCTTACACTTTGAATGATAACGGATCAGCGACCCTTCGATGAGCGATACTCTAGTTCGCGTGGCCCTTCCTGTGCCACTGCCCCGCCTGTTTGATTACTGTTTGCCACACTCTTGGCAGGCGCAAGCTCGCCCTGGTGTACGGGTTCGGGTGCCGTTTGGCAAACGTGAGCTGATTGGTGTTATCGATAGTCTGCCGGATCACACCGAGATCCCGCTCGATCAATGCAAACCTGTGCTGGCCGTGCTGGATCAAGAGCCGCTGTGGCCAACCCCGATGTGGGATCTGCTGCACTGGGCCGCCAGCTACTATCAACATCCGCTGGGAGATGTGTTTGCCCAAGCAATGCCCGTTCTGCTGCGCCAAGGGCACAGCGCCGAGCCCGCCGCGCAAACCGTGTGGCAACTGACCGACAGCGGTCGCCTGTGCACACCTGAGCAGCTCAAACGCTCGCCCAAGCAATGGCAGATCATTCAGGCGCTGCGCCACGGTGCGTTGGAAAAAAGCGCCCTGCAGGCCGAAGGCTGTAGCGACAGCGCCTTTAATGCCCTGCGGCAAAAAGGCTTGATTGACCAGCAACTGCGCCAACCAGAGCTGACCGACTGGCGGCGTAGCTATCCCGCAGCGCACGCCAGTAGCACCGGCGTGCTGAGCCACAACGGCGCCGAGCCGCCGCTGCGCCTCAACACCGAGCAAGCCACGGCGGTTGCCGCCATCAATGCACAAGACGGTTTTTCCGCGTGGCTGCTCGATGGCATCACCGGCTCGGGGAAAACCGAAGTCTATCTGAATGTGATTGAGCGGGCGCTCAGCCAAGGCAAGCAAGCGCTGGTATTGGTGCCCGAAATTGGCCTGACACCGCAAACCATCAGCCGTTTTCGCCAGCGCTTTGCGGTACCAGTAGATGTGCTGCATTCCGCGCTCAATGACAGCGAACGCTTGGCCGTCTGGCAGCGGGCGCGCTGCGGTGAAAGTGCCATTGTCATCGGTACCCGCTCGGCGCTGTTCACCCCCTTAGCGCGCCCTGGGGTGCTGGTGATTGACGAAGAGCACGACGCGTCTTACAAGCAGCAAGATGGCTGGCGCTACCACGCCCGCGATCTGGCGGTGATGCGCGCCCATGCCGAGCAAATTCCGATTATCTTAGGCTCGGCCACCCCATCGCTGGAAAGTCTGCTTAATGCACGACAAGGGAAATACCACCTCTTAACGCTGGCCAGCCGCGCCGGTAATGCCCGCCCGGCACAGCAGCATGTGATAGATATGCGCGGTCAGCCGGTACAAGCGGGACTGTCCGCTGCCTTACTGGCGCGCATGCGTCAGCACTTGCAGAAGGGCAATCAGGTGATGCTGTTTCTCAACCGGCGTGGTTTCTCACCGGCGCTGCTGTGCCATGAGTGCGGTTGGGTTGCCCACTGTCCGCGCTGTGAGCGTCCGTATACTTTCCATCAGGCCACCCGCGACCTGCGCTGTCACCAGTGTGATAACCAGCATCCGGTGCCGCACCAATGTCCGCAGTGTGGCTCCACACAGCTGGTGCCGGTCGGCGTTGGCACCGAGCAGGTCGAACACACCCTAGAGCAATTGCTGCCGGAATTTGCCATCAGCCGGATTGATCGCGACAGCACCCGCCGTAAAGGCGCGCTGGAGCAACATCTGGACGATATCCGCGACGGGCGCAGCCAAATCTTGATCGGCACCCAGATGCTGGCCAAAGGCCACCACTTTCCCGATGTCACGCTGGTTGCCTTGCTGGATGTGGATGGCGCGCTGTTCTCCGCCGATTTTCGCGCCGCTGAGCGCTTTGCTCAGCTGTATACGCAGGTAGCGGGTCGTGCCGGTCGTGCCGGTAAAGCCGGTGAAGTGTTACTGCAAACCCACCAGCCTGAGCACCCATTGCTGCAAACCTTGCTACAAAGCGGCTATGGCGCCTTCGCCCAGCAAGCTCTGCTCGAGCGCCAAGCGGCGTGGTTACCACCTTATACTTACCATGTATTGATCCGCGCCGAAGATCACCAAAGCGATCCGCCCGCCCAGCTGCTGACGCAACTGCGTACCATCCTCGAAGCCAGCCCCTTGCTGGACAGCGATTTTTGGCTACTGGGGCCTGCTCCAGCACTGCAAAGCAAACGCGCGGGACGCTTTCGTTGGCAACTGCTGTTACAGCACCCATCGCGGCGTAAATTGCAGCAGATCTTGGCGATCGCCAGACCCGCCTTTGAAGCATTACCGCTAGCGCGCAAAGTGCGCTGGAACATCGATGTCGATCCGATTGAGATGATCTAAATCGGGATGATCCAGAGGGCTGCGCAAACCTTTGCTCTAAAAGGCGAACTGCATCACGAAAAGAATGTAATTTCCGCAAGCAAACGAGTTTGTCCTCCTGCCACAGCTGTTTACAATATTGGTTGTTCGGCGGCTGACTTTTTGGCTGCGGATTTTGGCAGCCTGTTGCCGACAGGGAGAAAGTCAATTTCAGATGTAGGAGAACCGTTTTATGGCAACAATGAAGGACGTTGCCCAGCTTGCAGGTGTATCTACCGCCACGGTATCACGTGCGCTGATGAACCCGGATAAGGTTTCAACAGCGACCCGACAACGTGTTGAAAAAGCCGTGGTTGAGGTCGGTTACTCTCCGAACTCACTCGCCCGCAATCTGCGCCGCAACGAATCAAAAACGATCGTGGTGATCGTGCCGGATATCAGTGATCCCTTCTTTGCCGATGTGATCCGTGGTATCGAGGAAACCGCCACCGAAGAGGGCTATCTGGTATTACTGGGCGATTGTGCTCAGCAAAATGCCCGCGAGCGTTCTTTTGTCAATTTGGTGTTCACTAAGCAAGCCGATGGCATGCTGCTGTTGAGCTCCAACCTGCCGTTTGATATCAGCAAACCGGAGCAGAAGAACCTGCCACCGATGGTGATGGCCAATGAGTTCTCACCGGAGCTGGAGCTGCCGACCGTTCATATCGACAACCTGACCGCCGCCTTTGACGCCGTGCACTACCTGACTCAGTTAGGACACAAGCGTGTGGCCTGTATCGCCGGCCCAAGCAGCATGCCACTGTGCAGCTATCGCACCCAAGGCTACATTCAGGCACTACGCCGCGCCGGTATTGCGGTGGAAGAGCGTTACATGACCTACGGCAACTTCACCTTTGAAGCCGGTGCACAAGCGGTATCGCAACTGATGGCACAACCGTCGCCACCGACCGCGATTTTCTGCCAAAGCGATGTCATGGCGATTGGTGCCTTGCAGCAGGCGAAAAAACTGGGCTTTCGCGTACCACAGGATTTGTCGATCATCGGGTTCGATGACATCAAGTTCTCGGAGTTCTGCGATCCGCCACTGACTACCGTCAGCCAACCACGCTATGAAATTGGCCGTCAATCCATGACCTTACTGCTGAACATGCTCAAAGGTCAGGATATCGGTACTAGCTCGCGTCTGCTGGAGGCCAAGTTGGTGGTGCGTGCCAGTGCTGCGCCGCCACGTCGTTAAACCGAACGTGACTCGTCACACCGGGGATTAACCGGACATGAGGTCTGTATGCTGTGGCCTGATGTCCTTCCCCTTAGCCGGTGCACGCCACCAGGCTACATCTACCCCGCGACATAGAGTGGCTGACGTAAAAGCAAGACCCAGATCAACGCCAGCGAGGCGATATGCCTTATTTCCGCATCGAGCCGCATAAAATGCCGTTACCGATGCCCCAATCTGTGTAACTTTTGCACCGGGTAACTGGTCAACACTGTTCCACTTCAGTAACATGCTTAACTTACCTGTTAACCCGTCAGATCTGATACTCACTGTGGCACAACGAGACTATGTATCCCGCGGTAAACGTTCCGCTCCGGCGCGAACCCGCCGTAATAACAAAAAAGCCCGTAAGCCGTTGCCTGTTATGGCAATCGGTCTCGCCGTGCTGCTGATCGCTGGCCTTGCCGGTGGTCTGTATTATCTTAAGCATCGCTCCGCCGAACAAGCGCAGGCTCTGCAGCAACAGCCGCATAAAAACGGCCTGCCGGTCAAACCGGAAGAGCGCTGGAGCTATATTAAAGAGCTGGAAAACAAAGAAGTGGTGGTCACTGACCACAATCCGGTTCAAGACAGCACGCCACCAACCCAATTGAGCCCCGAGCAACAGGCGATTTTGAGCCAGTTGCAGGCCGAGATGAAGCAAGCACCAATCACCTTGCCGCAAGCGGATCGGAACGGCAATATCGATGGTGAAACGCGGGTGAATCCAGATAAACCGCTGTATACACCGCCAACGGCCAGCACAGGGCAAACCGCGCGCGTGGAGCAAATTCCACCCCGTCCGGCAACGCCACCGACACCGCCAAGCAAACCGGCGCCTAGCGTGACCGAAGCCAAACCGGTACTGGTGCAGCCGCCACCGATCCCGCGTAACAGCGAAACCAGCAAGCCGGCCGAAAAACCTGCCGAAAGCAGTCAGAAATGGCTGGTACAGTGCGGTGCCTACCGTACTTCATCGCAGGCCGAAGAAGTTCAGGCTACACTGGCTTTTCAGGGGATCGAAAGTAACGTGCGTACCAGCAACAGCTGGCATCGCGTGGTATTAGGGCCGTACAGCAGCCGTGCCGCGGCCGATAAACAGCAATCACGCCTTAAAGGCAGTGGTATGTCCTGTTTAATTCTTCCGGTCCAGGGTTGAAACTTACTTTCCCCATCCCCATCTAAGAAAATATGAGCCCTGCATCCTGCAGGGCATTTTCTATTCCCACGCTGAGGACCACACAGTGACAACCATCGTAAGTGTGCGCCGTAACGGCAAAGTAGTAATTGGTGGTGATGGACAGGTTTCTCTGGGCAACACCGTAATGAAAGCCAACGCCCGTAAGGTGCGCCGTCTGTATAACGATCAGGTGATTGCCGGTTTCGCCGGTGGTACCGCCGATGCTTTCACTCTGTTTGAGCGCTTTGAGCGCCAGCTGGAAATGCATCAAGGTAATCTGGTCAAGGCGGCGGTTGAACTGGCCAAAGACTGGCGCTCCGACCGCGCACTGCGCAAGCTAGAAGCCTTGCTGGCAGTGGCCGATGAGAATGCCTCGCTGATCATCACCGGTAACGGTGACGTGGTTCAGCCAGAAAATGATCTGATTGCGATCGGCTCCGGTGGCCCATTCGCGCAATCTGCTGCACGCGCTCTGCTGGAAAATACCGATCTGTCCGCCCACGAAATCGTGGAAAAAGCGCTGACTATCGCCGGTGACATCTGTGTGTACACCAACCAGCACAAAACCATCGAAGAACTGCCAAGTAAGAGCTAAGGGCCTGACCATGTCTGAAATGACTCCTCGCGAAATTGTCCACGAACTTGATCGCCACATTATCGGTCAGGACAAAGCCAAACGTGCCGTCGCCATCGCTCTGCGTAACCGCTGGCGTCGTATGCAGCTGCCTGATGCGCTGCGCCATGAAGTTACCCCAAAAAATATTCTGATGATTGGCCCAACCGGGGTCGGTAAAACCGAAATTGCCCGTCGTCTGGCCAAACTGGCTAACGCGCCGTTCATCAAAGTTGAAGCCACCAAGTTCACCGAAGTGGGCTATGTGGGTAAAGAAGTGGACTCCATCATCCGCGATCTGACTGATGCCGCGGTGAAGATGGTGCGTCTGCAATCTATCGAGAAAAACCGCTTCCGCGCGGAAGAGCTGGCCGAAGACCGCATTCTCGATGCACTGCTGCCGCCAGCGCGCGATCAGTGGGGCCAGACCGAAAAGACTGACGAGCAATCACATACCCGTCAGATTTTCCGCAAGAAACTGCGTGAAGGTCAGCTGAACGATAAAGAGATCGAAATCGAAATCTCTGCCGCCGGTAACGTAGGCGTGGAAATCATGTCCCCACCGGGCATGGAAGAGATGACCAACCAGCTGCAATCGATGTTCCAGAATCTGGCCGGTCAGCAGAAGAAAAAGCGTAAGCTGAAAGTTGCCGAAGCGATGAAGCTGCTGATTGAAGAAGAAGCGGCCAAGCTGGTGAACCCAGAAGAACTGAAAGAGCAGGCTATCCACGCGGTTGAGCAAAACGGCATTGTGTTTATCGATGAGATTGACAAGATCTGTAAGCGCGGCGAAAGCTCTGGTCCTGATGTGTCCCGTGAAGGGGTGCAGCGTGACCTGCTGCCATTGGTCGAAGGTTGTACCGTCTCCACCAAGCATGGCATGGTGAACACTGACCACATCCTGTTCATCGCCTCCGGTGCCTTCCAAGTTGCACGTCCATCGGATCTGCTGCCAGAGTTGCAAGGTCGTCTGCCAATCCGCGTTGAGCTGGAAGCGCTGACTACCGGTGATTTCGAGCGTATTTTGTCCGAGCCAAGCGCTTCCCTGACCGAGCAGTACAAAGCACTGCTGGCCACCGAAGGGCTGAACGTGACGTTTACCGATGAAGGGATCCGCCGTCTGGCCGAAGCCGCGTTCCAAGTTAACGAGCGTACCGAGAACATCGGTGCTCGCCGTCTGCACACCGTGATGGAGCGTCTGTTCGAGGAAGTGTCCTTTGAAGCCAGCGAGCGTCAAGACAAGACACTGACCGTCGATGCCGATTACGTCAGTAAGTACTTGGGCGAGCTGGTCGAAGACGAAGACTTGAGCCGCTTTATCCTGTAAGTGCTGCCCGTCAGATGACGGCGCGCATGTTGTCGCGCTCATCGGGTTGGACTGGGCGCCGTCTGCTGACGGCGCCTTTATTTTATCTGCTGTTTAGGGTCTGCCGTTGATTATCGGCGACGCCACTACCCAAAAACAGGCATACCCGCCGCCGACGCTCTGCGGTAAACTAGCACGCTCATTTTTTAACTAGCCTGAAGCCATATCCATGAGTAACTCTAAATTTGCCATCTGGCTGGAAGCCGCCCGACCGCGTACGCTGCCGCTGGCCCTGGCCTCCATTGTCACCGGCGCTGCGGTTGCTATGTGGCAAGGACGCTTCCATGCAGGGATCACAGTACTGGCACTGCTGACTGCGACTCTGCTGCAAATTCTTTCTAATCTCGCCAATGACTATGGCGATGCCGTCAAGGGAACTGACAAGGACAGAGTCGGCCCACGACGTGCGGTACAAAGTGGCTTGATCACGCCGCAGGCCATGAAACGGGCCATGCTGCTGGTACTGCTGCTGACTTTACTGAGCGGTGGGGTGTTGATCCTGCTAGCCTGCCAAAAGCCGGAAGATATTCTCGGATTTCTGGTGATGGGCGTGCTGGCGATCGTGGCTGCCATTACCTATACCGTGGGTAACAAGCCGTACGGTTATATGGGGCTCGGTGATATTTCGGTACTGATTTTCTTTGGCCTGCTCGGCGTGGGCGGCACCTACTATCTGCAAACCGGCCACTTTGAAGCCATGGTGCTGCTGCCAGCGCTCGGCTGTGGTCTGCTGGCTACAGCGGTGCTGAACCTCAACAACCTGCGTGACATCGATACCGATCGTCAGTGTGGCAAAAACACCCTGGCCGTGCGCATGGGGCCACTGTGGGGCCGTCGCTACCATCTGCTGCTGTTAGGTGGCGCGCTGCTGAGCTTGGCGCTGTACGCGGCCTTGGCAGTGCATACGGCGGTGATCTGGCTGTTCCTGCTGGCTAGCCCGCTGCTGCTGCGTCACGGTGTGGCAGTGTGGAAAGAGCCCAATGGCGCTGCGCTGCGTCCTTTGCTGGAGCAAGTGGTGAAAGGCGCGCTGCTGACCAACGTGCTGTTTGCCGCCGGACTGGTACTCAGCTGATCCTCGTGGCCGCTTTTCGGCGGCCGTCCTGCTTGCAAAATCACACGCTGTCAGCTGGTGATTTTGCAATCACCCCAGACGGGGTTATACTTCGTACAATTTCAACAACTAAAGCCTTATCCTATGAAATACGATACCTCCGAACTGTGCGATATCTATCTGGACCAAGTTGATGTGGTTGAGCCGATGTTCTCCAGCTTCGGCGGACGGAGTTCTTTTGGCGGCAAAATCACCACCATCAAATGCTTTGAAGACAATGCCTTGCTGCGTGATGTGGTGGAAGAGAACGGCCTTGGCCGGGTGCTGCTGATCGATGGCGGTGGTTCACTGCGTCGTGCACTGCTCGACGGCGAACTGGCGCGCCGCGCAGCCGAGAACGAATGGGAAGGCATGATCATTTATGGCGCGGTGCGTCAGGTTGATGAGCTGGAAGAGTGCGATATTGGCATTCAGGCGCTGGCCTCCATTCCGGTAGGCGCAGACAGCAACGGCCACGGTGAAACCGATGTGCCGGTCAACTTTGGCGGCGTGACCTTCTTACCGGAAGACCACGTGTACGCTGACAGCACCGGTATCATCCTGTCGCCAGAAGCGTTGGATCTGGAATAACACCGCTGTTAACGCGTAGCGTGCAACGTTCGCCATAAAAAAACAGAGCATAATGCTCTGTTTTTTTATTGATATTGTAATAGCTTTGATGTGAGCACGTGCAGCGACCGAAGCAAACTCGCCTAGCGAGACTGAACCGGTTACACATCCCCACGGCGGGCCAATTACACTTCTTCCATTTTGCCCAGCAGCATGCGCAGGCGCTCTTGCCAGCCTTGATGCTCAGCGCGCAGTTGTTCATTTTCACGCAGCATCGCTTCACGTTCTGCCGCATTCTGCTGCACTTGTTGTTCCAGTGCTTGGTTCTGTTCTTTCAGATCTTCCATTTCCATCTGCAGCAGTTGGATGGTATCTACTGCTTGTTGTACTTTGGCTTCCAGCTTCTCAAATACTTCAAAAGACATAAATAAGGACTCCCTTAAACATCGCCTCATCGCGATCGGTGTGCATTTCCTTGTACTCTACCACCGGCTGCGAGCCAGCGCTATCCGGCGAGCCGCAGGATTTGCGCTGTAACCGACCGATGTTCCATATCGCGCATTGTGCACTGAGCAACGACCTGACTTAATCACGCCCGACTTTCTGCTCTCGCAATAAATCGCAATAAAACGCCATGCCACAGTCTGATTTTTGCGTTAACCATCAATTAACACTCATTACATTCATGCAAACTCGCAACCTTTCTTTCGCTTAATTGATTCAGCTATCAGAAAAGGGCTTAGCAGCAGATTACTCTGCACACGCCCAATTTTTGAGCCTGTTCACTAAATAATGAGCATTTTCTCTAAAATTTTGACCAATAACGCACATTCACCTTTTGCTGTTTTTCGTATTCGCGCTTTAACGTTACATTTACACCATTGACCAGCCAACTGGTCGAACCAGATAGTGTTTCCGATAACGTACCCCACAATAAATTCAAGGACAGCACGTATGAGCACAACGACCCAGCCCTCATTGACCGGGCAGTGTATCGCGGAATTTATCGGCACCGGCCTGTTAATCTTTTTCGGCCTCGGCTGTGTGGCTGCGGCCAATCTGGCCGGTGCAGCCTTAAGCCTATGGGAAATCAGTATCATCTGGGGTGTCGGGGTTGCGATGGCAATTTACCTGACCGCCGGAGTTTCCGGTGCCCACTTAAATCCAGCGGTCACTATCGCCCTGTGGCTGTTTGCCTGTTTTGAACGCAAACGTGTGCTGCCATACATCCTCGCCCAAGTGGCGGGCGCGTTCGCCGCGGCTGCACTGGTGTACTTCCTGTATGGTAATCTGTTCGCTGAATATGAAACTGCGCACAATATCGTGCGTGGTAGCGCCGAAAGCCTGAAAACTGCCGGAGTCTTCTCTACCTATCCACATGCGGCCATTTCTGTTGGCCATGCCTTTGTGGTGGAGATGGTGATCACTGCGGTGCTGATGGCCCTGATCATGGCGCTGACCGATGATGGTAACGGTCTGCCACGTGGCCCAATGGCTCCACTACTGATTGGTTTGGTGATTGCCGTAATCGGTGGCGCAATGGGTCCACTGACTGGCTTTGCGATGAACCCAGCGCGTGACTTTGGTCCGAAACTGCTGGCGTTCTTGGCGGGTTGGGGCGACATGGCCTTAACCGGCGGACGTGATATCCCTTATTTCCTGGTGCCAATTGTGGCGCCGATTGTCGGTGCCTGCCTGGGTGCTGCGGGCTACCGCGCCATGATTGGTCGCAACCTGCCATGCAATACCTGCCGCCTGTCTGATGAAGACGAAAGCGCGCAAACCAAGCAAGCCTGATCCAAAGTGGTGCGGGGAAACTCGCACCCCTTGATGAACAATACGCTAAAAACCACCACAATAAACATTACCTAGGGTAGAACAATGGAATCGATGATGACTGAAAAAAAATACATGGTCGCGCTGGACCAGGGTACGACCAGTTCCCGCGCCATAGTCCTCGATCACAATGCCAATGTCGTTAGCGTATCGCAGCGCGAATTTACCCAGCATTACCCGCAAGCCGGCTGGGTTGAGCATGACCCAATGGAAATCTGGGGTACCCAAAGTGCGGTACTGGTGGAAGTTCTGGCCAAAGCCGGTATTACCTCAGATCAGGTGGCCGGTATCGGGATCACCAACCAGCGTGAAACCACCATTGTGTGGGAAAAAGAAACCGGTAAGCCGGTCTACAATGCCATCGTATGGCAGTGCCGTCGTACCGCACCGATTTGCGAAGACTTAAAAGCGCAAGGTCTGGAAGAGTACATCCGCCACAACACCGGTCTGGTGGTTGACCCGTACTTCTCCGGCACCAAAGTAAAATGGATTTTGGATCACGTGGAAGGTGCCCGTGAGCGCGCCAAGCGTGGTGAGCTGCTGTTCGGTACCGTCGATACTTGGCTGGTGTGGAAGATGACCCAAGGCCGCGTACACGTGACCGACTACACCAACGCCTCCCGTACCATGCTGTTCAACATCCACACCTTGGATTGGGACAGCAAGATGCTGGAGGTCTTGGACATCCCGCGTGAAATGCTGCCACAGGTACGTCCATCCTCTGAAGTGTACGGCCAAACCAACATTGGTGGTAAAGGCGGTACCCGTATCCCAATCGCTGGTATTGCTGGTGACCAGCAAGCCGCGCTGTTCGGCCAAATGTGTGTACAGCCGGGCATGGCGAAAAACACCTACGGTACCGGCTGCTTCTTGCTGATGAATACCGGTAAGGAAGCGGTACGCTCCCGTCACGGTCTGCTGACCACCCTGGCCTGCGGTCCAAAAGGCGAGCCAAACTATGCCTTGGAAGGTGCCGTGTTTATCGGTGGTGCGTCGATTCAGTGGCTGCGTGACGAGCTGCGTCTGCTGGGCGACTCGTTCGATTCTGAATACTTCGCCTCCAAAGTGAAAGACAGCAACGGCGTGTATGTGGTGCCGGCCTTTACCGGTCTGGGCGCGCCTTACTGGGATCCGTATGCCCGTGGCGCCATCTTCGGTCTGACCCGTGGCGCGAACCGTGACCACCTGATCCGTGCGACCTTGGAATCCGTGGCATACCAAACCCGTGACGTTCTGGATGCGATGCAAGCCGACTCCGGCACGCCGCTGAAAGCGCTGCGCGTTGATGGCGGTGCGGTGCAGAACAACTTCCTGATGCAGTTCCAGTCTGACATTCTGGGCACCACCGTTGAGCGTCCAGTGGTGCGTGAAGTGACTGCGCTGGGTGCCGCCTATCTGGCCGGTCTGGCCATCGGCTTCTGGAAAGATCTGGACGAGCTGCAGTGCAAAGCGGCGATCGACCGCGTGTTCGAGCCAGGCATGTCCGAAGGCGAACGCGCCCGTCTGTACAAAGGCTGGCAAAAAGCGGTGAGCCGCGCCCAGCACTGGGAAGATTGATCGTCACCGTATGCTGACCCGCTATCACACTGATAGCCCTCTCCACCCTATGACAAACCGCGCTTCGGCGCGGTTTTTTTTATCCCTCGAGCGCCTTTGCTGTTTTCTATCGCCCTTTCATCTACGCGATACCATTGCTCTGCGCCATAATTCATCCACCGCACCTCAATGCTCGCTGTTGCAGCCGAGTGTCATCCGACAAATGTATCCTGCATCACGCTTTTATTTTCCATTACGCAAACGGTTACTTTGACTTTTGTGATACCATCAGCGGCGTTTTTTGATCCTTAGTCTTTTTGTTCAATCTCTTGCATACAGGTTTGCTCCCATGAAACGTGAATTAGCCATTGAGTTTTCCCGGGTGACTGAAGCAGCGGCACTGGCCGGGTACAAGTGGCTGGGTCGTGGCGATAAAAATACCGCCGATGATGCGGCCGTCCGCGCCATGCGCATCATGCTCAATCAGGTCGACATCGCCGGTGAAATCGTGATCGGTGAAGGGGAAATCGACGAGGCGCCGATGCTGTACATCGGAGAAAAAGTCGGGACAACCAAAGGCGATGCGGTAGATATTGCCGTCGATCCGATTGAAGGCACCCGTATGACCGCAATGGGACAAGCCAACGCACTGGCGGTACTGGCGGTTGGCGAGAAAGGCACCTTCCTGCGCGCCCCTGACATGTACATGGAAAAACTGGTGGTCGGCCCAGGCGCCAAAGGCGTGATTGATTTGAACCGTTCACTGGCTGACAACCTGATGCGCGTAGCCGCCAAGCTGGATAAACCGCTGAGCTCGCTGACCGTGATCACCTTGGCCAAACCGCGCCATGAAGCGGCGATTGCCGAGATGCAAGCCTTGGGCGTGCGCGTGTTCGCCATTCCTGATGGCGATGTGGCCGCCTCAATCCTGACCTGTATGCCCGAGAGCGAAGTGGATGTGCTGTACGGCATCGGCGGCGCGCCAGAAGGGGTGATTTCTGCGGCGGTGATCCGCGCGCTGGATGGCGATATGCAAGGCCGCCTGCTGGCCCGTCACGACGTGAAAGGCGATAGCGCCGAAAACCGCCGTCTGGGTGAAAGCGAGTTGGCGCGCTGCGCCGAAATGGGCATTGAGGCCGGTAAAGTGCTGAGCCTGTCCGATATGGCACGCAGCGATAACGTGATTTTCTCCGCCACCGGCATCACCAAAGGCGACCTGCTGGAAGGTATTCACCGTCAGGGCAATGTGGCGACCACGGAAACCTTGCTGATCCGCGGTAAATCGCGCACCATCCGCCGTATCAAATCGACCCATTATCTGGATCGTAAAGACGCCGCCATCTGCCAAATCATTTTGTAAGGCTGCGCGTTGAGCGCCTTGCCACTCGGCCATGCGCTGCGAAACCGCAAAACCGCACAAACAAAAACGGCGCTCATGATGAGCGCCGTTTTTATTGGTCGTGTCAGCCACCGCTTAGCCAATCCGGCGACTTACCAGCATCTGCTCATGCTGACGCGCCCGCCACACAATCAGTGCCCAGTTCAGCACAATCAGCACCGCCATGCTCAGCATCAACAGACCCAACGTGGTCTGGCCGTGCATCGGCAAACTGGCTGACAACCAAGTGGTGATCCCCGAGCCCATATTTTGCAAACCGCCCACCAGCGCACCAGCGGTACCGGCCAGCAGTGGGAAGGGGTTCAGCGCACCGGTGGTCGCCAGCGGGAACAGCATGCCACCAGCGAAGAAGAACATCGCCGCTGGGATCAGCAAACTATACACGCTCAGCATGCCCAGCACGCCGCACAGCCACATGCTAAAGCCAGCCAGCAGCGCCGCGCTAACGGCAATCCACATCAGCTGATGCAAAGAGAAGCTTTTTTGCGATGCCAGCCACGAGCCAACAAACGCCGCCGGTAATGGCAGAATAAACAAAATGCTGACCGTCACTTCGCTCAGGCCCAGCTCGTTGCTCATCAGTACCCCTGCACTGGCTTCAAATACTGCGATCCCCGCCAAGGCAAACACCATGATCAGCACGTAACCGAGGAAATCAGCATTGCCCAGCAGGTGCCGATAGCTGCGCACCAGTCCCATGGCATTGTTTTTCGCCGCTTCCGGACGGGTCTCCGGCAGCAAGGCCGCCATCGCCAGCCACACGCCCGTTCCCAGACACAGCAGGAACACAAAGCACGCGCGCCAACCAAAGTGAGTCGACAGCACACCACCCAATACCGGCGCCAGCAGAGGGCTGAAAATAATCCCCATACTGATCAGGCTATTGGCGCGGCGCAGTGCCGCGCCTTCAAACAGATCCCGCGGTACGGTACGGATCATCACCCCAGCCACCCCGGTACCCATGCCCTGAATGGCACTACCGGCCACCAGCATATCCAGTGACGGCGCCAGCAGCGCAAACACGCAGCCGAACACAAACACCAATAAGCCGGACAACACCATCGGACGACGGCCAAAGCGATCCGACAGCGGACCATACACCAACTGTGATAAACCGTACGTCAGCAGATAGGCAGCCATCACCGCCTGCACTGCCCCCGGGCGCACCATCAAGCCGCTGGCAATCTGCGTCATTGCCGGTACGTAGATGGTCTGGGTCATCTGCCCGACCGCTACCAGCAAAATCAGCAGCAATAACATTTTATTTTCTTGTGCTTTATTCATTTTAATCAGGCTTCAGTTACCCTGCCGGAGCCCCACCGGCTGCGAGCAGACAGTGTGAGATGCAGAGTTTACTTCTTGGTATTAAGGGAAAATCAGATGGAAAAACGACCGAAATGATCAGACGCGATACGATAGCAAAGTCGTGAGCTTGCTCACAACTCCTTATCCTGTAACGCCTTGGGGCGTCTGTACAAATAACCCCGCACCGAATGGAAATAAAACTTTACATTTATGCTCTACCGCCTCCACAGCATGCCTGCACGCTGACTCTGTGCACAGCCTACGCCTTGCCATTCGAGTTAAGTAAAGCTATTGCTTTATAAACAACAGGGGGCATAATACACAACATATTAACAATTTCCGTCACCCAGTGAGTCATGAGATGAAAACTGCGGATATCATCCTGCACCGCCTGAAAAGTCAGGGGCCGCTGCCGGTCAAGGCGCTGGCCGAGCAACTCGGCATGACCACCATGGGCGTGCGTCAGCATATGCAGCAACTCGAGCAGCAAGCGCTGGTGCGCTACGAAGATCAGCGGGTCAAAATTGGCCGTCCGGTGCGTTACTGGAGCCTGACCGCACAAGGGCATGCCCAGTTTCCCGATCGGCATGCCGAACTCTCCGCCCATCTGCTGCTGGCCGTACAGCAGCAATATGGCGAACAGGCGCTACCCTCGTTGCTGCAAACACGGGAAGATCAGCTGGCTGCACAATATGCGCAGGCGATGGTGCACGCCACCACCCTCGAAGCGCGGCTCAGCGCCTTAGTGCGCCTGCGTGAACAAGATGGCTACATGGCATCGCTGCAAGCGCAGGATGACGCCTTTATCCTGACCGAGCAACACTGCCCGGTGTGCCACGCCGCCAGTCAATGTCAGGCACTGTGCAGCAGTGAACTACGCTTATTCCAGCGCCTGCTGGGTGACGACTGCCACATTGAACGAACCGAACATATTGTCGGCGGTGACCGGCGCTGTACCTACCGGATCACCCCACGACACGCCTCTTGCTCCCCCCTCTCGCCCCAATAAGGAGTCAGCCATGACTGAATGGGTTGCAGGCACCGTGATCAGCAACACCCGCTGGACTGAGCGGTTGTTCTCATTACGAGTACGGGCTGATATTGCCCCGTTTCAAGCCGGTCAGTTCACTAAACTGGCGTTGGATCTCGATGGTGAGCGCGTGCAGCGCGCTTACTCATATGTCAATGGCAGCGCTAATCCGGAGTTAGAGTTCTACATTATTCAGGTGCCGCAAGGGCGTCTTTCACCGGCGCTGCAACGTCTGCAGCCGGGCGACTCCCTGTGGTTAACCCGCGATGCCAATGGCTTTTTTGTCCTCGATGAGATCCCGCCCGCGCGCGATTTGTGGATGCTAGCGACTGGCACCGCCATCGGCCCTTACCTGTCGATCCTGGCCGACCCGAGCGCGTTAACACGCTTTACCCATCTGCGCCTGATCCACGCCGTGCGCCGGCAAGAAGATTTAAGTTACCTGCCGCAGATGCGCGAGTTAGAGCAGCGTTACGCTGGCCGCCTACGCTGCCTGACGGTGGTCAGCCGCGAAGCCAATCCTGATGGGCTGGAAGGACGGATCCCAGATCTGCTGACCAGCGGCGCTCTCGAGCAGGCCGCCGACTTAGCGATCAGTGCCGAGCACAGTCACCTGATGCTGTGCGGAAATCCACAGATGGTACGCGACACCCAAGCCTTACTGAAAGAACAATATGGCCTGAGCAAGCACCTGCGTCGCAAGCCCGGGCAGATCACCAGCGAGCACTACTGGTAACCAAATCTCCGCACCGCATGCCGGATCAAAAAAAGTGGCCACGGTGGGCCACTTTTTTATGTTTTCTGATGTTGTTTTCTGTTGTCAGTTTGCGCTGTCGCCGTGTTTATCCACGCCAACGGATCGCGGTTGGCAGGTCACCAAAACGATTGGCTTCCGCCTGGCCGCGAAACACCCCGCAATCGAGCACCAACACCACCAGCACAAACAGCGGCATAAAGCGTGCAATCGCCCATTGCCAAAACGGATCGGTCACATGCGGCGCTAAACCGGGAAACAAAATAGGGATCAGCAGCAGAGCCGAAAAGCCCGCCGGTTTGCCACGGTCGTGCAGGCGTTTGCTGATCACCGCCAGCAGCGGCCACAACAACACCAATACCCACGCATCACGCAGCAACGGATAAGCCGATAACAGCGCCGTGCCCAGCATCAGTAGCAGCAGACAGACTGCAATACCCAGCCAGAATCCTCGACGATCCAGTCGTCCCTGAAATGAAAACAACCACGTGCTTATCGGCATAACTCACCTTTGTATCCAGTCACTCTATCAGGCCGCACATTATCCTGCTTCCAACGGAACTTCCCAGCAGTAAAAGTGCAAGGCGTGCGAAAGCACACAACTTTAGCGCCTACCACGTGCCACATCCACGCCGCTGATAGCTCACGCGAAGCTACAAGGTCAACGCATACAGCAGGCGATTATCCAGAGGTTGGTAACCCAAAGACTGATACAGTTGCCGTGCTGGATGATTGGCAAACTCGGTGTCCAACACCAACGCGCCAGCGTTAGTGTATTCGGCAAACTCGCGCGCTTTTTCCATCAGCGCCCGTCCGACCCCTTGTTCGCGAAACGCATCATCCACGTACAAATCATTGACCAGCCACGTGCGCTGCACATCAATGGAAGAAAGCAGCGGATACAACTGCACAAAACCCAGCAGCTGCGACTCCTCTTGGACTGCGACAAAAATGATGCTCTCATCAAAGCGGATGCGATTTTTCAAAAAGACCTGCGAACGCTTCAGATCCGGCTTCCCGCCAAACAGCACTCGATAACGCTCAAACGCCTCGGCCAGTAGCTCCAAATTCCAGATTTCGGCTTTAAACAGACGCATGCCCTCTCCTTAGGCCTTTTCAATCCTCTGTTTCAACGTTAGCCTACTCGGGTTAAAAAATCGACAGTGTGCCGTGGCTTTGTCCCACTCTCACCCAACTATTACACATACTTGCAGTCAGGATCACCGCCGGCCAGCCAGAGTGGTACGCAGCAAAAGCCTGATGCTCGATTGCGTATGGTGCTGAGTTACTGGCTTTCGTAAATAGGCAACAAAAAATGCCGATGGAAGCACAAATCTATGATGATTCTCTGATAAATCGATTCAGATAACTGTTATATTTTTTCGGATATGTTTAACAGATCAGCGGCGGTAGCCCAGTGCGGCTATTCAGATCGCTCTATATTGACTGGAGAGTAAAGCATGCGTCGTCCATTAGTTATGGGTAACTGGAAGCTGAACGGCAACAAAGCCATGGTACAAGAGCTGATTGCTGGCCTGAAAACCGAATTGAACGGTGTGGACGGTTGTGGCGTGGCGATTGCGCCACCAGTGATGTATCTGGCCGAAGCGCAAACTGCGCTGCAAGGCTCTGCCATTGCTCTGGGTAGCCAGAACGTTGACGTAAACCTGTCTGGCGCGTTCACCGGCGACATCTCTGCTGACATGCTGAAAGAGTTCGGTGCTGAATACATCATCATCGGTCACTCCGAGCGTCGTACTTATCACAAAGAAAGCGATGCGTTCATTGCGCAAAAATTTGGCGTACTGAAAGCTGCCGGTCTGATCCCAGTACTGTGCATCGGTGAAACCGAAGCCGAAAACGAAGCTGGCCAAACTGAAGCGGTGTGCGCTAAGCAGCTGGACGCCGTACTGAACACTCTGGGCGCCGAAGCGTTCATGGGCGCAGTGATTGCCTACGAGCCAGTATGGGCGATCGGTACTGGCAAGTCTGCCACTCCAGCACAAGCGCAAGCCGTGCACGCATTCATCCGTGGCCACGTGGCTAAGCATGACGCCAACGTTGCTGAGCAAGTGATCATCCAGTACGGCGGCTCCGTAAACGCTGCTAACGCCGCTGAGCTGTTCACCCAGCCAGACATCGATGGCGCGCTGGTTGGTGGTGCTTCCCTGAAAGCGGACGCCTTTGCGGTGATCGTTAAAGCGGCAGCGCAAGCCAAAGCCTAATTTTCCGCGTCGCATTCATTGATGTCACATTGATACGGCGACGCCAGCGAGCTCCTCGCAGCATTCAAAAATCCCGGCTCTCGAGGCCGGGATTTTTTATATCCATACCGGCTCAGTATCGGCACAACACGCTTTTTCCACACTACTCGCTCCACTTGCCTATCCACTGCCTCCCTCCACTTTGCCGTGCGCTGGCCACAGAATTCCGGCCATAAAAAAAACGGCCACCGTAGTGACCGCTTTTTAAGATGCGCTTCGCCATACCGATAAGCTATGGGCGATACGCCTCAGAGTACGGGTTGCGTATCAGAACAGTTTTTTCGCTGTCGCCAGCCAATCGGCTTTGAATGGACGCTTCATGTTCTCGATAGCATCGATGATGTCATGATGCACCATCTTCTCGTTCTGAATACCGACACAGCGGCCACCGTAACCTTCCAGCAGCAGCTCAACTGCGTAAGCGCCCATACGGGAAGCCAGAATACGGTCATACGCCACTGGCGCACCGCCACGCTGGATGTGGCCCAAAATGGTGGCGCGGGTTTCACGGCCGGTTTCTTTCTCGATGAACTTGGCCAGCTCGTTCACATCACAGATGTGCTCGGTGATCGCCACGATCGCGTGTTTTTTACCTTTGCTGATCCCGGCCATGATCTCTTCCACCAGCTCTTGGCGGTTGAATTCCACTTCCGGCAGCACGATAAACTCACAGCCACCGGCAATCGCCGCGGCCAGTGTCAGGTCACCACAGTGGCGGCCCATCACTTCTACGATAGAGATACGCTGGTGCGAAGATGAGGTATCACGCAGACGGTCAATCGCTTCCAGCACAGTTTCCAGTGCGGTGAAATAACCGATGGTGTAGTCAGTACCGGCCACATCGTTATCAATCGTGCCCGGCAGACCGATGCATGGGAAACCCATTTCCGTCAGCTTCTTAGCCCCCATGTAGGAGCCGTCACCGCCGATTACTACCAGAGCATCGATGTCATGACTGCGCAGATTGGCCACCGCCTGTTCCCGCACTTTTTCATCACGAAATTCTGGGAAACGCGCTGAACCGAGGAAAGTACCACCACGGTTGATGACATCGGACACGCTCTGACGATCCAGTTTACGGATACGGTTCTGGTGCAGACCCAGATAACCATCCATCACACCGTAAACTTCCAGCCCTTCACTCAATGCTGCCCGAACCACACCGCGAATGGCAGCGTTCATTCCCGGTGCGTCACCACCACTGGTCAATACGCCAATCTTTTTAATCATGACAACCCTCTGACTTTCGGAAGTTAGTTACTGCTCAGACTGCCCACCCGGATCCACATCCCCCAATGTTCTGATCCGAATGCCATTGCAGCTAAACTCCGGCATCTTACCCCAAGTTATGCGGACATAAGATGACAGGAAAAAATAAGTACGTGATGAGTATTACAATTTTGAAAAAAAACTAAATTGATACGCATCACAGTAACTCATCACACCCACTGCAAGGGCAAAATCGATCGGCTTACTCCTTTCAGCATGAAGGATTGTGATAAAAGTTTACGAGATTTGGCTCACAGCACTGTTTTTCATTTCCAATGGCACCGCCGATACCGGATCTTGGTGAATGATCACATCCGCCCCCGGGAACAACGCCATCAGATCGTGCTCTACCCCATCGGCAATCCGATGAGCGTCGACCAACGGCAGGTTATCGTCTAATTCTAGATGCAGCTGGATAAAGCGGGTAGGCCCCGCGCGGCGGGTACGCAGTTGATGCACGCCACGCACGCCCGGCGTTGAGCGCACACGCTCTAAAATCTGGGCGCGCTCTTCTTCCGGCAGTGCCTGATCCAGCAACGATTGCACCGCATGGTAGCCCATCACCACCGCACTGATCAGGATGTAGCAACCAATACCGACGGCAAACAGCGCATCCGCCATACCGATGCCCCACCAGCTCAGGCCGATAGCCAGCAAAATCGCCCCGTTCATCAACAAGTCACTTTGGTAGTGCAGCATATCGGCTTTGATGGCCTGACTGCCGGTACGGCGCACCACCTGACGTTGGAACGCCAGCAGCGCCAAAGTCACCAGCAGCGCAAACACGGTGACGCCCATTCCTAATCCTGGATCGGTCATCGGCTGCGGGTTAATCAAACGCTCGCCACCTTGCAGCAACAGGAAAAAAGCCGAGCCGGAGATAAACATGCTCTGAGCCAACGCAGCTAATGACTCGGCTTTGCCGTGACCGAAACGGTGCTCTTCATCCGCCGGTTGCAGTGAGTAGCGGATCACCAGCAAGTTAGTCAATGAAGCAGCAATATCCAGCAGCGAATCCACCACCGAAGCCAACAGACTGACAGCGCCGGTCTTCCACCAGGCCACGATTTTGACCAGTAGCAACAGGGTCGCCACCGACGTTGAACACAACGCCGCCAGTTTGACCCAGTGCCCGTATTCCTTGTTCATTTGAATGTACTCCGCCTTCATTTGTATGGACGATTGGCACTGCTCAGTATACCGGTTTCAACGCCGCTCTGCGTCGCACAATGAAAAACCCCGGCCTGCACAGCAATGCAGACCGGGGTGAGACAGGCTATTTTGTTGTTATAAAATCAGTTGCTGGCGGGAGTCGCCGGAGCCGCCGCTGGAGCTGGTGTCGCTACCGGCTGACGCGCCGCAAAACGCTGGTCAACTTTGGCTTTCTGCTCTGGTGTCAGCAGGTTGTACATTTGGTTGTGCACCTTGGCACGCTGTACTTGCTGCTCGATACGCTGAGTATTCATTTTTTCAAACATGGTGCGCGCCGCAGCTTCATCAAATTTTGGCGCGGTCATGATAGCGTGCATCTGGGTACGCATTTGCGCGTCCATCATTGGCTGGCGATCCAGCTGAGTGCACAGCTCGGTAAACTGTTTTTGTTGCGCTTCGGTCAGGTTCAGACCTTTGGTGGCGAAACCGGCACAACGCATGCCGCGGCCTTGACCGTTGTGATGCTTTTGCATCATGCCGCCGTCCATCATACCTTTGCCCATCATCATGGTGTCATTTTGACCACCTTGTGCAAATGCCATGGTGGAAGTCAGAGCCACAACAGATGCGATCATCACTTTGTTCAGTACACGCATGGTTATCTCCTCAAAAAAACAGTGCGATATATGTCGAGTGCAGCGCCAAGCGCGTTACTCTCTGGTGCAATGTGTCTATGGATTTAAGTGTACGCCGTCTCCTGCAAAGTGCTGTCAGTAGATGTAAAGCTGTGTAAAGGCTAATAGCCCTGCTGCGTGGGATCCCTTACCTTATAAAGCATAACTGATGGAGACTGTTCCCATGACCCGATTACTGTTGGTAGATGACGATCTGGAGCTCACCGATCTGTTGTCCGAATTGCTGGATATGGAAGGCTTTAGCGTCACGGTCGCCCATGATGGCGATCAGGCTCTGGCGATGCTCGATGCCTCTATCGATATGATTTTGCTGGATGTGATGATGCCCAAACGCAATGGGCTGGAAACCCTAAAAGCCTTACGCCTAGAGCACAATACTCCGGTGTTGATGCTGACCGCGCGCGGCAGCGAGCTGGATCGCGTGCTGGGCCTCGAGCTTGGCGCCGATGACTATCTGCCCAAGCCGTTTAACGATCGCGAACTGGTAGCGCGCATTCGCGCTATCTTGCGCCGTACCAGCCGTCCGGTCGAAGAAAAGACCAGCGATACCCTCCACTTTGACCAACTGGAGCTCTATCCTGGGCGGCAAGAAGCGCGCTTTGCGGGCACCTTATTGGAGCTAACCGGCACCGAATTTAGCCTGCTGCAACAACTGGTGCAGCATCCGGGCGAGATCTTGTCGCGCGAGAGCCTGAGCCTCGATATTCTCGGCAAACGCCTGTCACCGTTTGACCGCTCGATCGACATGCACATGTCTAATCTGCGCAAAAAACTGCCCGACCGCCAAGACGGTCTGCCGTGGTTTAAGACCCTGCGCGGGCGCGGTTATCTGCTGGTGGCCGCCTCATGAATACGCGTCGCCTGTGCGCCTCCACATTCGGGCTGTGTAACAGCCTGACCGCACGTATCTTCGCCATCTTCTGGTTTACGCTGGCGCTGGTGCTGTTGGTGGTGCTGATGTTGCCACGTTGGGACAGCCGTAACGCCTCGGCACTGTCAGAGCGCGAGCAGCTGAACTACCAGCGCTTTGTGACCCAAATTGCCGAGCGCCTGCAAGCACTGCCGAGCGACAGCCAAGATCAGCAGATTCGCCAAGCGCTGCGCAACAGCGATCACAGCCGACTGCGCATCACTCTACAACGGGCCGATGGGCTGCTGCTCAACACCAACCACATGGGCGTGCGTGAGATGAATAACTTCATCGCCCTGTCCGAAGAGCTGCAAGCGCCGCGTAAGAAACTGTATAACCAACGGATGGTGATTGGCCCGTTTCTGATCCAAGTCCACGGTGAGCCGTTCCGGCTATTTTTGTCTCACCCAGCCAGTAGCAAGGCCGGTTTTCTCAATTACCTGCTCGATCACCCGCTGACGTTGCTCGGGGTGACCATGCTGATCAGTACACCATTTTTACTCTGGCTCGCTTGGAGTCTGGCTCGGCCAGCACGGCGTTTACAGCAAGCGGCCAACAAAGTGGCGCGTGGTGAGCTAACCCCCGACCCGCAACTTGAGCTCGGTGCCAAAGAGTTTCGTGCTACCGGCCGCAGCTTTAACCAGATGATTTCGGCCTTGGAGCAGATGGTGGGTAATCAGCAACGTTTGCTGTCGGATATCTCCCATGAGCTGCGCACGCCACTGACGCGCCTGCAATTGGCCACCGCACTGGTGCGCCGCCGCCAAGGGGAAAGTCATGAACTGGCGCGTATCGAAACCGAAGCTCAGCGCCTCGATGCCATGATTGGCGAGCTGTTGGCCTTATCGCGCTTGCAGCTCAATAGCCATTTGGAGCGTGAAACCGTGCCTGCCGATGAGCTGTGGCTGCCGGTGTTAGACGATGCCATCTTCGAAGCCGAACAAAGCGGTAAACAGCTGACCATCAGCGCCGCCCCAGGCCCTTGGCTGCTGTCTGGCAATCGTGCATTGCTGGAAAGTGCGCTGGAAAACGTCATTCGTAATGCCCTGCGCTATGCGCACCATGACATCCATGTCAGCTTCTGCCGTACCGCCTTGCCCGACGGCGGCCATGAGCTCTGTATCACACTGGATGACGATGGCCCAGGCGTACCGGAAAGCGAGCGCGAGAAAATTTTCCGCCCGTTTTATCGCACCGATGAAGCGCGGGCGCGCACCTCCGGCGGTACCGGGCTTGGCTTGGCGATAGTCGATAATGCCCTGCGCCAGCATCAAGGCCATATCGAAGCGGCCACCAGCCCACTGGGCGGACTGCGGCTGATCCTGCGCTTACCGCTGCTTGCCTAAACGGCCAAACGAACATCACGCGGCCCTCACACGCCAAAGCGCTGACCGATACCGCCAGTCAGCGCTTATTTCCACCACAACGTAGCTTCACCACGCCGCCGGTTGTACCCCATCACTGCAATCGGGTATCCTGCTGCTCATTCGTTTATCCGCCGGCCTTCGCGCCCACGCTGACATACCACTATCATGCTGAATATTGTTCTGTACCAGCCGGAAATTCCGCCTAATACCGGCAACATCATCCGCCTGTGTGCCAACACCGGCTATCGCCTGCATCTGATTGAACCGCTCGGTTTTGTGTGGGATGACAAGCGCCTGCGCCGCGCCGGTCTGGATTATCACGAGTTCACCGAAATCCAGCGTCACCATGACTACGCTGCCTTTTTGGCCAGCGAACAACCGACGCGTCTGTTTGCCCTGACCACCAAAGGTACCCCTGCGCACAGCGACATCCAGTACCAAGCCGGTGACTATCTGCTGTTCGGCCCCGAAACGCGCGGTCTACCGCCGGAAATCCTCGATGCGATGCCGCCCGAGCAGAAGATCCGCTTACCGATGTGTCCAGAAAGTCGCAGCATGAACCTGTCCAACACCGTTGCGGTGGTGGTGTTCGAGTCGTGGCGGCAGCTTGGTTATCCCGGCGCCAAGCGATAAACAACAACGCCCTGCGGCCAACCGGCGACAGGGCGTTATCCAAAGGTGCGACTGAAGCTCATTCAGCGCCGCATTTTGGCGGTGCGTGATCGTGATGTAGTCGTTCGCGATGAGTCATTCGTGGTTTGTGATGAGAGACGCGCAGCTCAGATCCCATCACCGTGGGCAAACTGCTGAATCAAGCCACTGAAGTCCTGATCCATCTCAAGCGATGGTTTGTCACAACACGGACGCCCCACCACCCGCGCCGGCACCCCAGCCACCGTGGTATGCGGCGGTACCGGTTGCAAGACCACTGAACCGGCACCAATTTTAGCGCCGCAGCCCACTTCAATATTGCCCAGCACTTTCGCGCCGGCGCCAATCATCACCCCTTCGCGGATCTTCGGATGGCGATCGCCAGACTCTTTACCGGTACCGCCGAGGGTAACGTTCTGCAAAATCGACACATCATTTTCCACCACCGCGGTTTCCCCGATCACAATGCCGGTGGCGTGGTCGAGCATGATGCCGTGGCCGATGCGCGCCGCCGGATGGATATCCACCGCAAAGGCGACCGAAATCTGGTTTTGCAGATACACCGCCAGTGACGTGCGCCCCTGACGCCACAACCAGTTGGCCACTCGATAGCCTTGCAGCGCATGCACCCCTTTGAGGTACAGTAATGGCGTGGTACAGCTACCGACTGCGGGGTCACGATCACGTACTGCCTTGATATCCAGCGCCGCGCTAACAATCAGCTGCGGATCGCTTTCGTGGGCTTCTTCAACAATTTCACGCACCGAAATCGCCGGTACGGTGGCGGTGGCTAACTTGTTGGCCAGAATATAGCTGAGCGCACTGCCAAGGTGGCGGTGCTTTAAGATGGTGGCATGGAAAAAACTGGCCAGCATCGGCTCGCCGTCAACCAGACGACGCGCCTCTTGTTGGATTTCTTGCCACACCAACTCCAGTTCCGGTTCAGACATGCAAACCGACTCCAATAGATGATGTCATTAACCTTTATTCGCTCTTACTGGCGCGCGCCAGCAGAGCCACAGCCGCTTCACGGGCATCTTTGCCGCAATACAGCACCTGATAAATCTGCTCGGTGATCGGCATTTCCACCCCCAGACGCTGGGCCAGCACGTACACCTCTTTGGTATTGCGATAGCCTTCCACCACCTGACCGATACTGGCCTGCGCCTGCGTCACATCATGCCCTTGACCGAGCATCATGCCGAACCGGCGGTTACGCGATTGGTTATCGGTACAGGTCAGCACCAGATCGCCCAAACCGGCCATCCCCATAAAGGTGGCCGCTTCGGCGCCCAGCGCCACGCCCAAACGGGTCATCTCCGCCAGACCACGGGTGATCAGGGCGGTGCGCGCATTGGCCCCGAAGCCCATGCCATCCGACATCCCCGCGCCAATGGCAATCACGTTTTTCACCGCGCCGCCCAGTTGGACGCCGATGAAATCCGGGCTGTTATAAACCCGAAAACTCTTGCCGCAGTGAAACAGTTGCTGCAAATCAGCGGAAAATTGCGGGTCGGAGGCCGACACCGAAATCGCCGTCGGCATGCCCACCGCCATCTCTTTGGCAAAGGTGGGGCCGGACAGTACCGCCAGCGGAATAGCGTCACCCAAGACTTCACGCGCCACATCCTGCAACAGACGACCAGTCTCAGCTTCTAAGCCTTTGGTCGCCCACACCAGACGGCTGTCTGGGCGTAAATACGGACGCAGTTGTTGCAACACCTCGCCAAAAACATGACTCGGTACCACCACCAAAATATCGCGGCTGGCGGTCACGGCTTTGGCCAGATCTGCTTCAATGTGCAGATCCGGCGGAAACGGGATCCCCGGCAAAAAGGCCGCATTTTCCCGCTCCGCCGCCAGACGTGCCATATGCTGCGGATCATGGCCCCACAACACCACGGGGTGCTGATTACGCGCGAGCGTCAGGGCTAAAGCCGTCCCGTAAGAGCCGGCACCGATCACTGTCATGGCTACATCTGGTTTCATTGTCTTTACTCTTGGTCTGAATTATTCAGCCGCTACGCTCTGGTCTTGCTGCGCCTGCTCTTGCAGGTAGTTCATGAACAGCGCATCAAAGTTTACCGGAGCCAGATTCAGCTGCGGGAATGTACCGCGGGCAACCAGGCTGGTTACACACTCACGGGCATACGGGAACAGAATGTTCGGGCAGTATGCACCCAGACAGTGTGCCATTTGCGCACCATCAAGACCAGCCACGGAGAAAATACCCGCCTGCTGCACTTCACACAGGAACGCCACTTGATCGCCTACGTTGGCGGTCACGGTCAGACGCAGAACCACTTCAAAAGCGTTGTCACCCAGATCAGTTGACGCAGTGTCCAGATCCAGTTTCACTTCTGGCTGCCACTCTTTTTGGAAAATCACTGGTGAGTTCGGCGCTTCGAAAGACACATCTTTAGTGTAAATGCGCTGGATTTGGAACAGGGTTTCGTTTGGATTTTGTTCAGACATGACTCTTACCTTTTGGTTTCTGGTTCCTTGAAAACGGAATATTCTTCCTGAAAAGGCAACCCTCAGGATACCCGAGCGTTGCCATGCGAATGCGTCAGTGGCTAGCCACTCATCAATGACACAACTTAAATTACGCAGAGCGCAGTGACTCAGATTAGTGACACCAATCCGTGCGCAGTGCGCCAAAGTCGCGTTAGCGGGCCAGCAGCGGATCCAGTTTACCGGCAGCGTCCAGTGCGTGCAGGTCATCACACCCACCGACATGTTGGCCGTCGATAAAAATCTGTGGAACCGTCGTACGGCCACTGCGTTCAATCATCACTGCGCGCGCCTGTGCATCGTTATCGATAGCTATCTCGTCAAAGGCTGCGCCCTTGCGGGTCAGCAGCGCCTTGGCGCGGATACAAAAAGGACAGGTCGCTTTGGTGTAAATTTCAATTTGGGCCATCACACACCCCACCGGATTCACTGTTGTCCCACATCTTGGTGCCGTTGCCACAACGGGCTTATCCCGCCGAGTACCAGCGCACCAAGACCGAATTATTTGCCCTGCACCAATGGCAGATGCGCGCCGCTCCAGCCCGCAATGCCTTCACGCAGTACGTGTACTTGGGCAAAGCCTTGCTTGCTCAGATCTTCTGCCACAGTACGCGCGGTCATACCGGTTGCGCACACTACCACCACAGGCTGGGTTTTGTGCTTTTCCAGCTCGCCCAGATTGTTGGCTTTAATCGCGGATGGCAGCAGATTCAGGCTGTCTACGATATGGCCTTTGCGGAACTCATCCGGCGAACGGATATCCACCAGCACACCGTTGGCCTGATTGATCAGACGGGTCGCCTCGCCGTTATCAATGCTCTTCACCGCAGAAAAACGGCTCTTGAAGGTCATTACGATCACGGCTACAAACAGGGCAATCCACGCCATGCTCAAAATGGTGTGACTTTGAATAAAAAGCATCACTTGTTGCTGCATAGAATTTCGCCATCAAAAAATCGGTGAAAGAAAGGTGATTGAGTATACCTGCGTGCCACACCAATTACAGCTTTAAGCCCCGCCTATCACAGTAATATGTGGAGTAACGCAAGCGATGGGTTACTCTATGATCAGAGATTATTGCAGGTAAGCAGGCAACCAGGGTGCTGTGAGTCACACATTCTGGCGCAATCATTAGCTGACACGAGTCAGTAATGTAGTAAAATTCCTCAACACTGCACTATCAATACACAGCTATTCTTTTATTATCGACGAGAGGTCTTACATGACTACCGCGAAGAAACCGATGGTTCTGGTCATCCTTGATGGCTATGGCTACCGCGAAGATAAGCAGGACAACGCCATTTTAAATGCTAACACCCCGGTCATGGACAAGCTGTGGGCCGAGTGTCCGCACAGCCTGATTTCCGGCTCCGGCCTGGATGTCGGCCTGCCTGACGGTCAGATGGGTAACTCTGAAGTCGGCCACGTTAACTTAGGTGCCGGCCGCATCGTGTATCAGGATCTGACCCGTTTGGATAAAGAGATCAAAGATGGTGATTTCTTCCACAATACCGTGCTGACTGGCGCTGTCGACACCGCTGTCGCCGCCGGTAAAGCCGTACACATCATGGGTCTGCTGTCACCGGGTGGTGTACACAGCCATGAAGATCACATCTTGGCGATGATCGATCTGGCCGCCCAACGTGGCGCCGACAAGATTTACCTGCACGCCTTCTTAGACGGTCGTGACACCCCACCACGCAGCGCCGAAGATTCACTGGCACGCGTGGCGCACCACTTTGCCGAGCTGGGTAAAGGCCGCATCGCCTCGATGGTTGGCCGTTACTACGCCATGGACCGCGACAACCGTTGGGATCGCGTACAACTGGCCTACGATCTGCTGACCCAAGCCAAAGCGGAATTCCACGCCAGCAACGTGCTAGACGGCCTGAACGCCGCTTATGCGCGCGAAGAAAATGATGAGTTCGTCAAACCAACTGTGATCCGCGCTGAAGGCGAAGCTGATGCTGCGATGCAAGATGGCGACGCACTGATTTTCATGAACTTCCGTGCCGACCGTGCGCGTCAGCTGACGCGTACCTTCATCAACGCAGATTTCACCGGCTTTGCCCGTGAGAAAGTGGTTAAGTTCAGCAACTTCGTAATGCTGACCGAATATGCTGCTGACATCAAAACCGCCTGCGCCTATCCGCCAGAGAATCTGGAAAACACCCTGGGTGAGTGGCTGTCTAAGCATGACAAAACCCAGCTGCGGATCTCGGAAACCGAGAAATATGCGCACGTCACCTTCTTCTACAACGGTGGCGTAGAAGAGCCGTTCCCAGGCGAAGATCGCATTCTGATCCAATCGCCACAAGTGGCGACCTATGATCTGCAACCGGAAATGAGCTCTGCCGAGCTGACCGAGAAGCTGGTCGGTGCAATCGAAAGCGGTAAGTACGACACCATCATCTGTAACTACCCGAACGGCGACATGGTCGGCCACACCGGTGTGTTCGATGCAGCAGTGAAGGCCGTTGAAGCGCTGGATCACTGCATCGAGCAAGTGGTGGCCGCCGTACGTAAAGTGGATGGTCAGCTGCTGATCACCGCCGACCACGGTAACGCCGAGCTGATGAAAGACCAGACTACTGGTCAGCCATTCACCGCGCACACCAACCTGCCAGTGCCACTGATTTATGTTGGCAAACCGGCTGAAGTGGTCGCCGGTGGCAAGCTGTCTGACCTGGCACCAACCATGCTGACCTTGATGGGCATGGAAATTCCAGCAGAGATGACTGGCAAGCCGCTGTTTATCGTGAAATAATTTTCACATGCTAAATACATACGGCTCACGTATCAGTCAATGGTGTACCGGTGCTCTTTGCACCGGTATGCTGCTGTGCGCGCCGTATGCCCCTGCAGCACCCCAATCGGCGCTGCAGGGCGTGCAACAAGAAATTGCCCAGCAGGCCAGTAAAGTGGCCGCGCAACAAGATCAGCGCCAGCAACTGCAACAGGCGCTACGTAAGCAAGATCAGTCCATCAGCTCCGCCAGCAAAGCACTGCGCCAAACCGAGCAGCGGCTGACTCGCTTAACCCGCGATCTCAAACGCCTGACTAGCTCGATCAGCGAGTTGGAAAAGCAGCAGCAACAGCATCAACAGCGTTTAGCGGCCCAGTTAGATGCCGCCTATCGACAGGGTAAACAAGGCCAATTGCAGGCCATGTTGTCCTCGGATGATCCGGCCCGCGCCGAACGCATGCTGCATTACTACCGTGCCATCAATGAAGAACGCCAAGCCGTGATGAACGAGATCAGCGTGAATCAGCACGAGTTGCAGCAGCAAAAAGATGAGCTACAAGCTAAACAAAAAGAACAAGCCACGTTGCTGGGAAGTCAAAAACAGCAACAGGATAAATTGCAGCAAGCGCGCACCGAGCGGAAGAAAACCTTGAGTGCCTTAGAAGCCGACCTGCAACAAAACCAGCAAAAGCTGGCACAACTCAAACAGAACGAACAACGCCTGCGCGATCAAATCGCGCGCGCTGAGCGTGAAGCCAAAGCGCGCGCCGAACGTGAAGCGCGCGAGCTAGCACGCAAACAAGCCGCAGAAGAAAAACGTACCGGTAAACCGTATGTGCCTAACGATCGCGAGCGGGCCTTGATGGCACAAAGCGGCGGTCTTGGCCGGCCGGCAGGTCAACATATCTGGCCGGTACGCGGCAGTATCCTGCATCGTTTCGGCGATAGCCAAGAAGGCGAACTGCGCTGGAAAGGAATGGTGATCGCCGCGCCAGAAGGCAGCGAAGTACGCGCCATTGCCGACGGCAAAGTGCTCTTGGCCGACTGGCTGCAAGGCTACGGTCTGGTGATGGTGGTCGAGCACGGTAAAGGCGACATGAGCCTGTATGGTTATAACCAAACCGTGTTATTCCAGCCGGGCGATAACGTCAAAGCCGGTCAGCCGATTGCCTTAGTCGGTGACAGTGGCGGTCAGGGTAGTGCCGGTCTGTACTTTGAAATTCGCCGTCAAGGGCAAGCGGTCAACCCGCGCCCATGGCTAGGTGGCTAAGCGGCGTGTCCAGCCCGTCCTTGCTGTTATCCCGTCTTTCACTGGCTGCCACTGCCGTTCTTTCGGCTGCCAGACGTTGTTTATCCGCTCGCCCTTGTCTATTCGCTTGCAACAGGCTGACCTTGCAACCGAGTCGTCTCGTACGCTTAAACCTCACTCGTTTGAGCCTCACGTTGCTGGTTGGCGGCACACTGACTGGCTATGCCCATGCCGGCAAACTGGCGATTGTGATTGATGATGTCGGCTACCGCCCTGCCGATCAGGCGGTAATGCGTTTGCCGTTACCGGTGACGGTGGCCATTTTACCGGTCGCCCCGCATGCCGCCCGCATGGCCGAACAAGCGGCCAAGCAGCAGCGCGACGCGCTGATCCACATGCCGATGCAACCGCGCGGTAGCACGCGTGTTGAAGCCGGCGCCCTGCACACCGGTATGGATGCCGCCGCGGTACGTCGCACCCTAGAACAAGCCTTACAGGTGGTACCGCACGCGCGTGGGCTGAATAACCACATGGGCAGTGCCGCTACCGCCGATCCAGCCTTGATGCAGCTGTTGATGCAAGAGCTAAAAGCTCGCCATCTGTTGTTTCTCGATAGCCGCACCACAGCGGCGACCGTGGCTGAGTCTACCGCGCGTCGTTTTGGGGTGCCCACGCTGCGGCGCACAGTGTTTTTGGATGACAACAACAGTTTGACCAAGGTACAGGCCGAGTTTCAGCGTGCGGTGAGCATGGCGCGCCACAAAGGCTGGGCGGTCGCCATCGGCCATCCACGGCCCAATACCTTGAAAGTGCTGCAAGAGGGCCTCGCCCATTTGCCAGCTGATGTGCAATTGATCAGCTTACGCGCATTGATCGCTGAGCTGCCGGCCGACGGTAAACAACCTGCGCCTAGCACAGGCACAGGCACAGGCACAGGCACAGGCACAGGCACAGGCACAGGCACAGGCAAGCATAACAGCGCCCCATCATCGAGTCTGCGCCAACCGGGGCCGATTATAGAGCCTACGCGCACTAGCACGCCGGCGGCAACAGAGGCGAACTCGACTGCCGAGCCTTCAACCGCCCCTAACAAACCAAACCTCACACCAAGTAACGAGACCGGTGTAGTCGGACTTGAGCAGCTGGACTTGCTGCCAGCACCAACCTCGGTGCCTCCGTATCGCCATTTGCCACTGCTGCGCGGTCAACGCGAAGAATGACCGCTAGCCACACCGACACAGCGCCGAGATTAGCGCACCGGAATGCAGATGCTCACATCATAACTAGCCGCCTGCGGCCCGCTGTGATGATAGAGCTCAAAGCATGGGCGCTCATCCCACTGTAACCCCGCTTGCTCCAGCTCTTGCATCAACTGTTGCCATGCTGCGCCATACTGCTCTGGCGAGGCAATCTGGCAGCGCAAGGTGGCATAACGCCCGCCCGGTAAACTGATGCGGCTAATCGCCTCACTGGGCGCGACCGCCTCTGGCTCGGCCAGCGTAATGCAGCAATCGGTACGACATTGCTCAGGTGCGGTGGTATTCGGATCGTCATGATAGATAAAAATCACTTCGCGCGTTGCGACCCCATGCTGATGCACCCATTGCATCAAATGCTGCATGGCGGCCTCGTAACCTTGACCATACGGCCCTGTCACGCGCACCCCAGCTAACTCACAGGCAGCCAAGTCTTGTAATTGCATAGATGGATTTGACACGATGCTTCCCTCTCACCGGCTAGAGATGATCACGGCATGCCACCGTGACCGACTCAACCGGTATAGACCGCCGCTGACTAAGTCGCCACAACTGTATATAAAAACAGCGATCTCGCTAGAGAAAAATCGTGGTCGCCGGCGTTACTCGTGCAACTCGCGCTCGAGCTGTTCGCGGTAATGGGCACTGAGGCGTTCAATTCGCTCTTTACCCACCGGCGTCATCATCGGGCGCATCAGATTCAGCATGCTGAGCACGCCCTGATACACCACCTGACGGGTAATCAAGGTTTGCGGGGATTGGGTACTCTGGTAGGGGATCCAGCAGGTGACAATCAGCTTCATGGTATGCACGAACTCTGGCAACGCTTCCGCCGACATATCCAGCAAACCGCTAGCGTGCATGTTGCGCATGATGGCGATCAGCTTTTGGTCAAGATCTGCCTGCGCCGCCAAGTACTGCCGCTGCAGACGCTCATCGCGCCCTAACAAGTCGGCCAGATTGGCATAGAAGAAACGGTAGCGCCACATGGTGTAAAAGATGGCATCCAGATAGCCCATCAGCACATCCAGACTGAGCTCAGATTGCTGTTTAGGCTGGAAGGCCAGCGCCAAATGGTCTGCATACTCGCACAAAATGGCGTGTATAATGTCTTCTTTATTGCGAAAATGATAATACAGGTTGCCAGGGCTGATCCCCAGATGTGCAGCGATATGGTTGGTGGTTACGTTGCGCTCACCGCGTTGATTGAACAACTCCAGACTGGTCTGAATAATACGATCACGGGTTTTCATCTGCACAACGCTCCTCAACAAAGGCTCCAGCTTGAGCCGTTTGTTATGATAACGGACTCAGATCCAAGGGCAATCACTCTGTAGTGTAAACAAGAAGGATTCCATCCATGATTATCGTCACTGGCGGCGCCGGCATGATCGGCAGCAACATCATTAAAGCGTTGAACGACATGGGACGCAGCGACATTCTGGTGGTCGATAACCTGAAAGACGGCACTAAATTCGTCAATCTGGTTGATCTTGATATCGCTGATTATATGGATAAAGAGGACTTCATTACCCAGATTATGGCCGGCGATGACTTCGGCGATATCGATGCGGTATTCCACGAAGGCGCTTGCTCTGCCACCACGGAATGGGACGGCAAATATGTCATGCTCAACAACTATGAGTATTCCAAAGAGCTGCTGCATTACTGTCTGGATCGCCAGATCCCATTCCTGTATGCCTCTTCGGCAGCCACTTACGGCGGCCGTGACCACGACTTTATCGAAGAACGCCCTTATGAAGGCGCGTTGAACGTCTACGGCTACTCCAAGCAGCTGTTCGACAACTATGTGCGTCGTTTGTGGCAAGATGCCGAAGAACATGGCGAAACACTGTCGCAAATCACCGGTTTCCGTTACTTCAACGTTTACGGACCACGTGAAGGCCACAAAGGCAGCATGGCCAGCGTCGCGTTCCACCTCAACACTCAGATCAACAAGGGTGAAAATCCTAAGCTGTTCGCCGGTAGCGAAAACTTCAAGCGTGACTTCGTGTATGTCGGTGATGTCGCCGCCATGAACCTGTGGTTCTGGGAAGCCGGTGTGTCTGGCATTTTCAACTGCGGTACCGGCAATGCGGAATCTTTCCAAGCGGTTGCCGATGCAGTCACCGCCTACCATCAAAAAGGTCAGGTGGAATACATCCCATTCCCTGAACATTTAAAGGGCCGTTATCAAGCCTTTACCCAAGCCGACTTGACCAAAGTACGCGCGGCTGGCTATAACAAGCCATTCAAAACCGTGACCGAAGGGGTAGCGGAATATATGGCGTGGCTGAATAAGCGTTAATTGCGGCCTGCCATGCCCGACTGCTGCGCACGGCAAATGTCGTGCGCCATCTTCTGACGAGTAACAACGGTTGCTCGTTTTATTTTTTGAGGACACATGAAAATCCTGGTGATAGGCCCTTCGTGGGTCGGTGACATGATGATGTCACAAAGCTTATACCGTACGCTGAAAGCGCAGCATCCCGATTGTGTAATTGATGTCATGGCACCCGCTTGGTGCCGCCCGCTGCTCGAGCTGATGCCCGAGGTTCACAGCGCAATTGCAATGCCGATTGGTCATGGCCGTTTTGCCCTGACCGAGCGCCGGGCACTGGGTAAGCAGCTACAAGCGGAGGGCTATGATCAGGCGATTGTGTTACCTAATTCGTTTAAATCCGCACTGATCCCATTTTTTGCCTCGATCCCAACCCGTACCGGTTGGCGCGGTGAAATGCGCTATGGTTTGCTCAATGATCTGCGTGTGCTGGATAAAGCCGCCTTTCCCTTGATGGTTCAGCGCTACGTTGCGTTAGCCTACGACGGGCAAATTAGCCGCGCCGAACAGCTGCCCACGCCACTGCTGTGGCCGAAACTGGTCATTGAAGATACCGAGATTGCCAACACCTGTGCGGCCTTTGATCTGAATGATGAGCGTCAAGCCATCGGCTTTTGCCCTGGCGCTGAGTTTGGTCCGGCCAAACGCTGGCCACACTATCACTATGCAGCACTGGCCGAGGCGCTGATCCGCCAAGGCTACCAAGTACGTCTGTTTGGCTCAGCCAAAGATAAAGACGCTGGTGAGCAGATTATCACCAGCTTGCCTGCCGAGTTGCAGGAGCACTGCATTAATTTGGCCGGTCAGACCGAACTGGCGCAAGCCGTGGCGCTGATTGCCGATTGCCAAGCGGTGGTCAGTAATGACTCCGGTTTGATGCATGTGGCCGCCGCACTCGGTCGTCCGCTGGTCGCCCTGTACGGCCCGAGCAGCCCAGACTTCACGCCGCCGCTGTCAGATAAATCAACGGTACTGCGCCTGATTAGCGGTTACCATAAGGTGCGCAAAGGGGATGCCGATGCCGGCTATCACCAGAGTCTGATTGATATTACGCCACAACAGGTATTGGATGCGCTGCAGCCGTTACTGAGTCAGGAGCAAGCGGCATGCGCGTGTTAATGGTCAAAACTTCCTCCATGGGCGATGTGATCCACACGCTACCGGCGCTCACCGATGCCAAGCGGGCAATCCCCGATTTGCAGGTGGATTGGGTCGTCGAAGAGGGCTTTGCTCAAATCCCAAGCTGGCATGTTGCCGTCGACCGCGTCATCCCGGTGGCGATCCGCCGCTGGCGCAAAAATTTGTTGAGCCCACAGACCCGTCAAGAATGGCATGCCTTTCGCCAGCAATTGCAAGCGCGAACCTATGATGTGGTGATAGACGCACAAGGGTTACTGAAAAGCGCGGCGCTAATCACCCGCTTAAGTCACGGCACCAAGCATGGCTTTGACCGTCATAGCGCGCGTGAGCCATTAGCCAGTCTGTTTTATGACTGCAAGCACCCAGTGGCCACTCAGCAACACGCGGTCGAACGCACTCGGCAACTGGTCGCGCAAAGTTTGAACTACCCAGTGCCGACACAGCTGGGCGATTACGCCATTGCCCGTCACTTCACCAGCACGCTACCGGCCGATGCCGGCCAATATATGGTCTTTCTGCATGCTACCACCCGTGATGATAAGCACTGGCCGGAGACACACTGGCGCGAATTGATTGATTGGGTCGGCAAAAATACGGCACTGCGTATAAAATTACCGTGGGGAGCGCCGCACGAACAAGCACGAGCAGAACGCTTGGCCGCAGGCTTTTCCCACGTCGACGTTTTGCCCAAGCTAACCTTGGCACAAGTTGCCTCCGTACTGGCCGGTGCCAAGCAAGTGATTTCCGTCGATACCGGTCTCAGCCATCTGACCGCCGCACTGGATATCCCGAATATCACGCTGTATGGACCAACTGATCCGGGATTGATTGGTGGGTATGGGAAGGGGCAGGAATCAGTAGTTGCCAACGATAATGATATGGATAGCATTAATGCATCCAACATTATCGATATATATATTGGATGAATTGCATCATGGAACAGATTATTTTATCCGTAATTATTGCCGTGCATAACACTGAAGAGTATGTTGAGCAAGCTCTAAAAAGTTTAGATCAAGCTCTGCATGGCTACAAATTAAGTTCGACAGTTGAAGCAATCATCGTTGATGATGCATCGTCTGATAACTCAGTATCAATCATCAATAACTATAAACCAGATAACTTTAAAAAAAGATTTTTCTCTGTTAACTATAATAACGTCGGAAAAGTAAAACGTTTTGCATTTAAACAATGCCAAGGCAATTACATCACTATTTTAGATAGCGATGATGCATTTCGAAATAACGCATTAACATTAATTACAAAAACCCTCGTCTCAAATAAATACGACATGGTAATAACACCCATTAGCGAGGTATATAATAACTTTCAGGTTGACGCAATAACACATTTAACTCAACAAGAAAAAATCAGTCAAGATAATGCAACAAAACTATTTCTGTCGCATAAAAAAATAGAAGGACACATTGCTGGAAAGTTTATTAAACGTTCACTATTAACAGATGATTTTTTCCCTGAAACACTCTGCTATGAAGATATAATCACCATTGGCCACGCCATATCAAAATCAACCGATATTTTATTTTGCAATAGCCACCTCTATCTTTATAGGAAAAGAACTGGCAGTATATCTAATGATAAGGGCGGTGAAAAAATTGCTATGTTATTCGATGCATTAGAAAAAATCGAAAACATTTTCTCACCTCAACTAAAGTATGCCAATATCGTTAATGCCCTATGGGTAAAATGCATATCAGATCTTGTTGCTCGAGGCAAAGGTAGACTACCTATTCCTGAGAATGCAAAAAGAAAACTTAGCACTATAAACACTCTTAGCTTCGTTCTAGATCCCAAAGTAAGATTAAGTAGGAAAAGAATGCTACTAAAACTTAAGGTAATGAATGTAACATGAATAAAAAAGAACTACTGCCTAATACGACAATATTATTTATTTTCGCGTCTATTTCCTTAGCGATGTTTAACATAGCATATTCTCGTGATACTTTTTATATTGCAGGATATCTATCTATCATTTACTTTTTAACAAATATCAACAAGCAGACTATTATCAGTAATGCATTACCTCTATCGATTTTACTCCTTGGACTTTCAAAAATAATCTGGTCAATGTACTACGAACCAAGTAGTTCCAACTTCAGTAATGTTTACAACTCTTATTTTGATGTAGGAAAAAGACTTGTCATAGCATCATTCCTTGTCTCATTTGCAATCAATACTGACAGTGTACATAAGGAAAAGCTAACGAACATCATTCGGCTAGTTATGCCATTTGTCGCTTTAGCTATCGCTGTATACTCAGCCTATCAGTTTCATATTCTTGGCTTAGCACGCACTGAATTATCAACAAACAGAGCAACAGCAACCGCCTATATGTTGACACCAGTTCTATTACTTAGCCTATTTTGCTGTATAAAAGAAAAACCCTCACTGAATAACATTATATTTTTAGCCTTAGTATTCGGAGCTTGCCTCTACTCAATCCTATTAACACAAACACGCGCTGCAATATTAGCCTTTACATTTATCGCATTACTCATGCTCATGTTTAAGCTAAAAAATGAAATAAGAAAAACCGTTTTGCTATCGCTTGCAACCATTATTTCAGTAGCTACCATTATAAACTATGACGGTATAGTTAAGCCACGAGCAACACAAGCGTTCACAGAGATTATAAACTTCGACCAAACAAAAGATAATGGTTCCCTTGGCAACCGTTTTACTATGTGGATCGCAGGTGCTAAATCAACCTACTCTCATCCCCTCGGGCAATCAGCGGAGCAACGCTATCAATCGATAGATAGACAAATTAAGGAAAATATCATCAATCCCATGATTTATCGATACGTAGATGTTCACCTGCACAATGAGACGATTGACACAATATCTCTACAAGGAATTACCGGATTTTCAGCATTAATATTATTCTATCTATTTACAATAAAATTCAGTTTGAAAGAAAAAAACTATTTATTGCTGTCAATCAGTTTAACTATCATTCTTTATGGTCTTAGCGATGTTCTATTCTTCAGCCAAGAAGTCGCGGTTACTTATATGTCAGCACTAGCACTTGCGATCATGATCGGAAATCAACATGAAAATAGCTCACTTTGAAACCTCCATGGATTGGGGTGGTCAGGAATTACGGATCGTAGAACAGACTGAATGGCTGAACCAGCATGGTCATCCGACATGGATTGTTGCCCGTCCAGGTGCGGCGATCATTAAAAAAGCGCGCGAAAAAAACTTGCCCGTGTTTGAATTGCGCGTGCGGGGTTCGGTACATCCGAGTACCTTAAAAAGTCTGCTGCAATTCCTCAAACAAAATCAGATCCAACTCTTAGACTGTCACGGCAGCCGAGACAGTGTCTATGGTGCGTTGGTCAAGGCATTAAGTGGCATTAAAGTGATCCGTTCACGACATGTCACTGACCCCATTAAAACGTCCGGATTACACGGGTTGGTTTGGCGGCATGGCAATCACGGCATCATTACCACCGCAAAAAAAATTCAGGATATGCTAGAAGAGCTTGGGATCCCGAATCGCGATAAGACGCTGGTCGCCCCTGCCGGCGTAGATCCTGCGCGATTTACAGCCTCGCTTGATAGCCAAGCTCTGCGCCGCGAACTGGGTATTCCTGCCGAGCATATGATAATTGCTAACATCGGCATGATCCGCCCGGATAAAGGGCAGAACTATTACATTGATGCCTGTAAAACCCTGCTAGATAAAGGGCTCCCCCTGACCTGTATCCAAGTGGGTGAGGCAACCGGTCAAACGGCAGAATTTAAAGCGCAAGTACTGGCCGCTGCTCAACCTTATCTGGGGCAACAAATTCGTTTCCTCGGTTATCACAATGATATTGAAAACTACCTAGCGTTAGCCGATATCGTGGTGATTGCCTCGGTAGCCACCGAAGCGCAAACCCGCTTAGTCGCGCAAGCCTTCTTTATGCAAAAGAATATCGTTGCCACCACCACCGGCGGGCTGCCAGAAATGATCCAGCATGAAAAAACTGGTCTACTCTGCCCACCACGCGATGCCAATGCGCTAGCACATGCTATCGAGCGGCTGGTAGAAAATCCGTCACTGAAAACTGAACTCCAGCAACATGCTTTGCAGCATGCTCAGCAATTTATGACCTTCGATTATATGATGCAGGAGATGGTTAACTTTTATCAGGACACGCTGCAACGATGAGCCGCACGTCTTCTGATACCTTGCACATCTTGCACCTGATCGACCTACGTAAAGTCGGTGGGGTTGAGACAATGTTTTGTGACTTTGTCCGACAGCCTGCCGCCCTAGGCGCGGTGCGGCACTCGGTCTTAATGGATCATGCCGCGATTGCGGCGCCCTTACAGCCACGCTTAGCTACCCAAACGGCGCTGCAGGTGCAAGATATCAAGCGTCTGTCATTTCTAAAATTACCTAACCGGCCAAAACTGTTTCGTGCGTGGAATCGACTACGCATGATCCGTGATATTCAGCCGGATGTGATTTTAGTCTGGAATCAGTTCACTGAGTGGCATCTATCTGCCAAACAGGTGCAGCGCTATTTGCCCTGCCCCGTGGTTTACTATGAGCATGGCATGTCATGGTATCAACATCGTCCAACGCTACCTCAGCGCTTTTTTGCCCACGTTGATCATTGCATTGCCGTCTCTCATGCCGCCAAAAGGATGTTGGAACTCAAACATAAAATATCGGTGCCGATTGACGTTGAGTTTAACGCGCCGCGTTTACTCCCCGCTATGCAACCCATCAAGCCATTGCAGTCCGGTAAACCACTCATCTTTGGTAGCGCAGGACGAATGGTTCCGCTCAAATGCCTTGGTCTATTACTGTTCACCGTCGTAGAGCTGAATAAACTCGGTAGACCTTGTCATTGTTATATTGCGGGAGATGGCCCAGAAAGAGACTATCTGGAGCAGACCATCACGGCACTGGGTATCAATGAGCAAGTCACCCTGCTCGGACATGTAGATGATATGGCGAGCTTTTACCGCCAACTGAATGTGTATGTGTGCCCGTCAATGCATGAAAGTGTATCGCTAACGAGCCTAGAAGCGGCAGCGTATGGCATTCCGACCATCACCAGTAATGTCGATGGATTACCTGAAGCCGTAATCAATCAACAAACCGGTCTATGCCTCAGCCCAGAATTAAGTGTCGAACAGTATGCGGCGCTAACAGGGGCTTCAACCGCATTTTCACCGTTGGTGTATCGCCCAGATCTGGATTGTTTAACCGCACCAACCATGTTGGCTCCGCAGCAAATCGCACAAGCGGTATTGCACTTATGTGAGAATCCGCAACGTTACGCAGAAATGTCCCGTGCAGCGCAGCAACACGCGCAACATAGCCGTAGTTTTGCGGAATTATCCACGGCTCTGCTACAACGCTTGCGCAGCCTAGCCGGCCGCTAAACGGCCGGACTTATCTCGCCGCAGACAATTAAGATAGCGCAACCATGCCTAAAACTGCCCGTTAACGGGCAGTTTTATATTGGTAATATTCCGCCAGCGTGGCACCTTGGGTGCGCTGTGCAAGCCAAGCAAAGGTTTCTTCCAGATCGCGATACAACTGCTCGATATCCTGCTTGGTTTTGAACGTTGGGCTACCACCAGGCATAAACTCGGAAGAGTGCAGCATAAACTCCACGTAATCACTGCCTTGGCTAAGGTATTTTTTCGCCACCCGCTGCATCTCGGCGCTATTGCCACCGCGCGGCCTCACCCAGCTGACCGATGGCGCACGCCGTTTACCACGTAAACGATCATATCCACCCTTCAGTACGTTATACCAGCTAGGATGCTTCAGGCAGGTGCTCATCGGCACTTCCAGCAAACGCGAATCACCGGCACGTTCAATTTGGGTTAAATCCATGAAGTAAGCGTGTGCGGGGAAATGGCGATAATCCGTTCCCCCTTGCCCATGCGGATTACCTTTCGCTCCACGCCAATCGACATATGGCGTAACGGAACAATCCACTTGATAACCGTACTCCACCAGCAACTGCGCATAGAAGCTATTAAACGCCCAACGGCCGGCGCGGTGACTCAGCATCTTGGTCTGGAAGTTATCTTCCAAGAGCTTGGTCATCACATCGACCTTAGCGCGCATCACATCTTGCGGATATTCAATCAAATACGGTTTGTGTACCAGATCATCACGGGTCAATGGCTGTAACGGCGGGTTGTTCCAGGCATGCAGGTGCATCCCGACCTCACCTTGACCTCGGCGGATCACATCACGGGCAAACTCAACATAGGCCGGATCCGAGGCCATTTCATAGTTTGTCAGATAGACCGGCTTGAACCCGTACTTTTCACACAACGCCTGAAAGCGTGGCAAATAGTGGGTATTTTTGGTCGTGATCTGCTGGCTGTTCTGCCATAAATTATCCCCTTCGGTATCGATGGTGATAATAAAAAAAGGTTTGTTCATTCGGATGCTCGCAGGAGTAAGCGCGGACCGTACCGCCGTATAACGGGTTATATGGTATAGTAAGCCACAATAGTGACCAACGAGCCAACGCCTGTTGCCTCGCATACAAAGCGTTAGTTTACGCTTTTTTGTCATGTCTCACAGTGATGATTTTGCATGCCTAACTCAGCACACACGACCGAATCTGCGCGCCAAGCTCATTCTGACTCTATTGAGCGGATCTTGGTGATCAAACTGCGCCACCATGGCGATATGCTACTGCTGACGCCGGTCATCAACACCTTGCACGACAATTATCCGTCTGCACAAATAGATGTACTGCTGTATAGCGAAACCCAGCCCATGCTGGCACAACATCCGGCCATTTATACGTTGCGGGTCATCGATCGGCAATGGAAAAAATTGGGTGTTCGTCGACAACTGGCGGAAGAGTTCGCGTTGTTGCGCCAACTACGCCGTCAACGCTACGATTTGGTGCTTAATCTGGCCGATCAATGGCGCAGTGCCATACTGACCGCCGTTACTGGTGCGCCGCAGCGAATTGGCCTCGATCTGCCTAAACGTCGTGGCTGGCTATGGTCACACTGCCACACCACTTTGATTGATTGCCAGCCACTGCAGCAGATGCACACCGTGGAGCAAAATCTGGCTATCTTAGCACCACTACAACTGCCCACACAGAACGCACAAGTCACCATGGCGTATGCGCCTACCGATAGTGCCAAGGTTGTCGAACGCTGCCACGACTTAGGGATTGATAAGCCGTATGTGGTGATCCAGCCTTCTGCACGCTGGTTTTTTAAATGTTGGCAAAATGCTCGCTTTGCCGAAGTCATCGATGCGCTCCAGCAAGATGGTTATGCTGTTATTTTAACCAGTGGTCCTGATGCCCGTGAACAGCAGATGGTGCAGGAGATCCAAGCCCTGTGCCGACAGGGGCAGCCTTATAGCCTCTCCGGCCAACTGACCTTACCTCAGCTCGCCGCCCTAATTGACCGCGCCGCGCTGTTTATCGGTGTTGATTCCGTGCCAATGCACATGGCCGCGGCGCTACAAACGCCGCTGATCGCCCTATTTGGACCGACTAAACTACACTTTTGGCGTCCGTGGCAAGCCAAGGGGAAAGTATTCTGGGCCGGAGATTACGGCACCTTGCCAGATCCGGACAGCATTGATACCCACACCGAACAACGTTATCTGGATCTGATCCCCAGTCAAGATGTGATCCAGGCAGCCAGAGAGCTTTTACATGGATAATTTCCGCCTTGCCCTCGTCCGGCAAAAATACCGTCCTGATGGCGGCGCTGAACGCTTTGTGGCACGCGCCCTGACCGCGTTATCAGGACAAAACATCGAACTGAATGTGATCACCCGCCAGTGGAATGATGCCGTCAATCCTAACTGGCACATTCACATCTGTAATCCCCCGAAATGGGGCCGGATTAGCCGCGAACGTGGATTTGCCCATGCTGCGCGGGCGCTGTGGACACAGCAAGGCTTTGATTTGGTGCAAAGCCATGAGCGCATTCCCGGTTGTGGCTTATACCGAGCAGGTGATGGCGTCCATCGTCGCTACTTAGAACAGCGTTGTCGTACCCTGCCCGGCTGGCGCGGCAAACTGCTGTACGCCGACCCCTATCATCGCTATGTACTGCAAGCCGAGCGTGAGATGTTCACTGCACCAGAGCTGCAAGCGGTGATTTGTAATGCCGAAATGGTCAAACGAGAAATTATGGCCGATTTTGGGGTGGCGGATGAAAAAATCCACGTGATTTACAACGGCATTGATAGCACGCGCTTCGTGCCCGCCACCGAGCTACAACGCCAACAAGCCATAGCCCACTTAGGGCTGCCAAGTGAGCCTAGCTATCTGATTTACGTCGGCTCCGGCTTTGAGCGCAAAGGGCTCGCTACCGCTATCGCCGCGCTACAAGGCAGTCAACGGCATCTGTTGGTGATTGGTAAGGACAAAGCCGAACAACGTTACCGCGCCCTCGCGCGCAGCTTGGGCCTTGAGCATCAAGTTCACTTTTTCGGTATGCAGCGCGATGTCTTAGCTTTTTACCACGCAGCCGATGCATTGTTACTGCCAACACGCTATGACCCGTTCCCTAACGTGATCCTCGAGGCGATGGCCTGCGGTTTACCGGTCATCACCAGCACGCATTGTGGTGGCGCCGAATTTATTCAAAACGGCCAACAGGGTTTTGTGACCGATGCGTTGGATACCGCCGCGATTCAAGAAGCCATCAGCCAATTACCGCCGCGAGCGCTCGGCTCAAACATGGGTGAGGCCGCACGCCAGCAAATACTGGATTGTTCACCACAAAAGATGTCCGAAAAGCTGATCAACTTGTACCGGGAGCTGCTACATAAATGAGCCAGAATATTCTGTTTATTATTGATGGCTTACCGGGGGGCGGCGCCGAACGTGTGGTGCTGACCTTAGCCGAAGGCATGTTGGCGCAAGGGCATAAAGTGACGCTGATTTCCCTGCGCGATGTGTGTCACTACTCTCTTCCCGTAGGCCTTAACTATCAGGTCGTAGCGGATCAGGCGCGCGGCCCACTGCGCAAACTTGGTGAATTGCGCCGCCGTGCCAAACAGCTGGATCATGCCATTACCCAGCTACAAGCGGATTTGGGGGTCTTTGATCGCGTATTTTCCAATTTGCCGAAAACTGACCGAATTGTATCTCTTTGTCATAGCCTACAACCGCAACAGCTATGGTTCTGCATCCATAGCATGCTTTCTCTGTCTTATCTGGCACACAAGCAAGGCTTCGCCCATTGGTGGAAGCGGTGGCGCATGGCCAGAACCTATCAACATAAGCAGTTAATCGCCGTCTCCCAAGCAGTGCTGGATGACTTATGCCAAGAGTTTGCGGTGGTACCGGCTGCGCAAAAAGTGATCTACAATCCGTTTGACTTCGACAGCATCCGCCAGCACGCCGCCGCGCCTTGTCCACTGGATGGCGAAGATTTCTTGCTGCATGTCGGCCGTTTGCACCCACAAAAACGCCATGACCGATTGCTCGATGCTTATGCCCAAAGTGGTTTATCACAACCGCTGGTGCTACTGGGCAACGGCGGTGACGAGGCCGTGCAGGCCATCAACCAGCAAGCCGAGCAATTAGGTATTCGCGAAAAAGTACGCTATCTGGGCTTTCAAGATAACCCATACCGCTACCTGCGCGCCGCACGCGCCTTAGTGCTAAGTTCCGATTGTGAAGGGTTTGGCAACGTGCTGGTTGAAGCGCTCGCCTGCCAAACGCAAGTGATCAGCTCCCCTTGTCCGGGCGGACCAAAGGAGATTTTAGTCGGTGACTTACAGCGCGGTCTGGCCAGCGACATGTCCGCTGCGGCACTGGCTAACGCGATGCGAGAAATTGTGGCGCATCCGGTAGACTTATCCACGGTAGATCTTAGCCGGTTCACTCGCACACAAGCGTGCGAGCAGTATTTAGCGTGCTAAAGGTACAAAACTGGCGTTGAGTTTTTTCTGATACTCCATAAACAACGGGGAGCATCCGTCTATGCTCCCCCGTTTTTTTACACTATGAATACGCCATGAAGATGGACAAAAATACTGCCGCTATCTTATCTGTTCGTCTGTTGCTCGGTTTGCTGTAATTCCCACGCTACGGCATATTTGAGGTATGAACTCACCGCTTTGGCTTTGGCGATAGAAAAACCATCTAACCCCGCTAAGAAACCGCGCTTAATCACGTATAAACGGATGAACGTCCACACCCCGTGTACCACCGGCTGCCAGCCTTGTACCCGCTTACCGCGCTCCGCCAGCGTACGTCCTTGCCAGTGACCGTATTTGACACAACGGGCAAACATATCCTGATAATCGGCATACGAATAATGGATTACGTGCTGATCAATCTTGCGCGTGTTACGCGCCATAATGCGTGTGTGAGTAAATACCGGTGAAAAATCAGTACGAGTGCGGTTAAAAATACGGCAAATATAATCGGGATATTGACCCGCATATGGCGTTGTCCGTTGCCCAATATAGTTCTTACGGCGGTTTTCTATCGCATCTACACCCAGCGCAGACACATCGGTGCCCTGCAGATAGGCCACGAGATCATCATCTAAACGTTCATCGGCATCCAGATTGATCACCCAATCATGCTGACAAAACGGCAAGCCATGGCTACGCTGTGGCCCATCACCGAGAAACGGCACGCTGGTCACCACGGTCGCACCAGCGGCTCGCGCTAATTCACAGGTGCGGTCCTGACTGCCGGAGTCCACCACCACGATGTCATCACACACCTGCTGCAACGAGGCCAAGCAAGCCTGAATATTTTTTTCTTCGTTAAAGGTGATGACCAATCCGCTGAATTTCATGGTGTTCCTGTCTTTTATTACTTATCTATACTGGCGTATCGTTATGTTATCTCACGTACGTTACGCACACCCACTCGTACCCATGATACGCAGGCACCGGAGGTTGAGGCATAAATCACGCCTTCCCAGTGGCTTATTGTACCTTATAATTGATCACCCTGATATTTTTACCCCGGCCACCAACAACAGGTACTCCATGCTCCGATTTTGCTATTCCTTGCTGCTCTATGTGCTCCAGCCGCTGATTGGATTGCGTCTGTGGTGGCGTGGCCGCCGAGCACCGGCGTACCGCCGTCGCTGGACCGAGCGCTATGCCCTGTACCGAACTCCGGTATCACAACACGGCATTATTTTGCATTCGGTATCGGTCGGCGAAACACTGGCCGCAGTCCCTTTAGTTCGAGCGCTGCAGCAGCGTTACCCACAATTGCCGATCACAGTCACCACCATGACGCCGACCGGCTCAGAGCGCGCCCGCGCAGCATTCGGTGACAGCGTGCAGCACCTGTATCTGCCGTATGATTTACCGGATGCCATGCGCCGTTTTTATCGTCATCTACAACCTAAATTAGTCGTCGTGATGGAAACCGAGCTGTGGCCAAATATGATTTGGCATGCCCACCGACGCGGGATCCCGTTAGTGATTGCCAATGCACGGCTGTCTGCACGTTCGGCCCGCGGTTACGGAAAAATCCGGCGCTTTATGGCGCAATTATTACCCAGAATTGCCCATATCGCCGCTCAAACACCTGCCGATGGCGAGCGCTTTATCGCACTCGGTCTGCCCGCGGCGCAACTAACCGTAACCGGCAGCATCAAGTTTGATATCAGCGTCACTGCGGAGCAACAAAACGCCGCCACCACGCTACGAGCACAATGGGCGGCGCAGCGCCCCGTGTGGATTGCCGCCAGCACCCATGACGGCGAAGAAAGCGCTATCTTGCAAGCCCATCAAGCACTGCTTGCTGCATTTCCAGATCTGCTGCTCATTTTAGTCCCCCGTCATCCCGAGCGCTTTACTGCCGTGCATGAATTAGTAAGTAAGTACCAACTTTCAAGTATCACGCGCAGCAGCCAAGCACCGGTCACGGCGACAACGCAAGTAGTGGTAGGTGATACCATGGGCGAAATGATGGTGCTGTATGGCGTGGCTGATCTGGCCTTTGTCGGCGGAAGCCTGATTGAACGCGGCGGACATAACCCGCTCGAACCCGCCGCCTATGGCTTACCGGTCTTAATGGGGCCGCATACCTTCAACTTTGCGCAAATTTGTCAGCAATTGGAAGAAGCCGGCGGCTTAACACGCGTCAGTGATGCGCGTAGCTTACAGCAAGCCGTCAACGAGCGTTTGCAACAGCCTGAACTGGCTGCCCGCCAAGGTAAGCAAGCACTCACCTTCATGCAGGAAAATCAAGGTGCGCTGTCGCGACTATTAACTCTATTGGATACCGCTTTGTCTGGTAGCGAGAAATAAATGATGAGTGTGAACGTTATCTACCCCGGCACTTTTGATCCGGTCACCAATGGCCATCTGGATTTAATCCAGCGCGCCAGCCGCTTGTTTGGTCAAGTCACCGTGGCCGTAGCGGCCAGCCCAAGCAAACAACCGTTATTTACGCTGGATGAGCGGGTTGAACTCCTGCGCCAGTCTGTAGCCGCACTCCCCAATGTGACGGTTATCGGCTTTAAAGGCTTGCTGGTCGATTTGGCCAAAGCGCAGCACGCAACGGTGCTACTGCGTGGCGTGCGTGGCGTCACCGACTTTGATTACGAGCATCAATTGGCCAATATGAACCGCCGTTTGATGCCCGAGTTGGAAACCGTTTTTCTCACACCGAGCGAACAGTGGTCGTTTATCTCTTCCACTCTAGTGCGTGAAATCGCCTTACACGGCGGCGATGTCAGCGAATTTGTACCGGCAGCCGTCCTTGATGTTCTGCGCCATAAACAAACTTACCGCTAAGCCGTCTCGATACTCGAACACCTGCACGTTAAACCCACGACGACCTCACAACGGCGGAGCATGGCTGGCTCCGCCGCATGCCCCCGGTGTCTGAGCGCCATCTGACGTTAACATGACCGATAAACTCGCTCACACGAGCTATGCGGTCACTTATCCGTAAAGACGTTCTCTGTAGATCATTTTGCTGTCGATGCTTTCGTGACCGGCGCTTTCGTTACAGGCGCTTGCGCCGGTACCGGCTGACAATGTGGACAATAAAAACTGTTGCGCTGGCCGATCCGCACGCTTTCAATTGGGGTACCACACACGCGGCAGGGTTCACCCGCGCGGCCATATACTTGTAAGGTTTGCGCAAAGTAACCGGGGCGACCATCGGGCTGGGTAAAATCACGCAGCGTCGTGCCACCTTGTTCAATCGAGTGCGTCAGCACCGACTTGATAACGCTCACCAACTGTTCACATTGCGCCAACGTCAGCGAATGCGCCGGTAACATGGGATGCAAACGGCATTGAAATAGGGCCTCATTGGCGTAGATGTTACCCACACCGACCACTACCTGATTGTCCATCAACCACGCCTTCAGTGCAGTACGCCGTTTACGGCTACGCTGATACAAATACTCGGCATTAAATTCCGGACTCAGCGGCTCTGGCCCCAATTTGGCCAATAATGCATGTGAAAGCGGCGTCTCACTCCACAACCAACAGCCAAAACGGCGCGGATCGTTATATCGCAATACCCGCCCGTTGCTCAGTTGTACATCCACATGATCGTGCAACGCCGGTGGCGTACCGGCCGGCACCACACGTAAACTGCCCGACATGCCCAAATGGATAATGATCCATCCGACCGCCTGCAAGGTGGCAGGCTGACTGATTTGCAACAGCAAATATTTGGCTCGCCGCTCCACTGCCGTCACACACAGGCCAGACAACGCCATGATCTCCGGGGCCACCGGCCAGCGTAATTTCGGCTGCCGTACCACCACCTGTACAATGGTTTGCTGTAAAACATGCGGCAAAATGCCGCGGCGGCTAGTTTCGACTTCCGGCAACTCAGGCATCACAACGATCCTTTTTCACGCGACCACTTATCATCCAAGGTATGGATAACATAGGTGCAAACAACATGCGCCCTATCTTAGCAAACCCATCATAAAGCGCACGCCACACGCAAATGTTCCGCGCAGGCCAAATCGCAGACATAAAAAAACCCAGCCGAAGCTGGGTTTTTGACAAGTCAGAGAAGAAAAATTATTTAATTTTTGCTTCTTTGTACACTACGTGCTGACGAACAACTGGATCGAACTTTTTCAGTTCCAGTTTTTCAGGCATAGTGCGCTTGTTTTTAGTAGTGGTGTAATAGTGACCAGTGTTGGCAGAAGACACCAACTTGATCTTTTCACGAATACCTTTAGCCATGAGTCAGCTCCTTACACTTTCTCACCGCGGGCACGCAGTTCAGCAAGAACAGCTTCAATACCCTTTTTGTCGATGATACGCATACCCTTGGTGGAAACACGCAGGGATACGAAACGTTTCTCGCTTTCTACCCAAAAGCGATGAGTGTGCAGGTTCGGCAGGAAGCGACGACGAGTCGCATTCATCGCGTGAGAGCGGTTATTACCGACTGCCGGACGCTTGCCAGTTACTTGGCATACTCGGGACATGTCAATTCTCCAAAAATCAAATCAGCTCGAGCGTCGTTAGGTTAAGGCTACCTCGTCAGGCAACGTGCCTTACCCGTGATTCTCAAAGGTCGGGGATTGTACAAGATATCTTGCCATTGCTCAAGAGGCAGTCACCCTCAGGATCAAGAAAGGATCTGCCGTTAACGGGCAAGATACCCCGACAAGTATCTAAACCACCAAAGATGCTTCCACAATTTGTGGGATGGCTTTACTGGGGCTGGGCGTAAGAATACCGCTTTCACGTGCCAAGTAAAATTTAAAAACAGTCGACTGTGGCCAAATTCCCGTCCGTGTTGCTCAATTTCCTGCTTTTTACGCGCATCCACCGGCGTATTGTAGGCCAAACTGCGGTTCAAACTGTGGTAGGAGGTCTTGCGGTTTAATTTTTGCCGCTCAAAACAGCGATACCGCGCCGGCAAATAACGTTGCCGCGAGCCGTGGTGCTTTTGAAACTTCACGAAGCGGTAATCTTCCGCCCCATAGTGACCGGCAAAATCTTCGTCATAGCCAAAAAAACGCATGAAGCGTGCGCGTGACATGTAAAATAAATTAGAGTGGCCGGTCTGCCGCTGGCCCTGCTCATCGGTTCGGTACACTTTAAAAAAGCTGCGCCCCGGATGACGACGGTACGCCATATAATGCAGTGTTTCAGGCGGGAAAATATGGTCTAAATCAGACAGTACAATCCGATCGGACTTCGCATAGGTGACCCCCAGATTGCGGGCTCCGGCCTGATTCCACTGGATATCCTCATTGATACGCAGCCAAGTGATGTTCAGATTCAGCTGCGGGATCTCGTATTCAACCGGTGAACCATCATCCACAATCACAAATTCAATCACATCCAGCAAGGCCGGATCATACTGCTCATAATGGCGCAGTAGCTCGGTAACCGAGTCAATATTGGTTTGGTTGCAGTAAAAGTGCGTGATATATGACAGACGAATATGAGATTTATCATATGGGTGTGGCTGATGCTGATTATCAATCATGCAATTTTCCATGCTCTTTTTATTATTAATTTACGCTAAATCCACCCCCGCTCCGCAAACGAAACGGTTTCACCGGTGCCAACCACCACATGATCGAGCACGCGGATCTCCACCAATGCACAGGCATCTTGAATCTGACGCGTAATTTGCCGATCAGCTCGACTGGGCTCAGCAACGCCAGAGGGATGGTTATGCGCCAAAATCAGCGCCGCTGCATTACATGCCAGTGCCGCTTTGATTATTTCACGGGGATGCACGGTGGCGCTATTAAATGTTCCGGCAAATAACTCCTCTTTTTTGATCACCCGATGCTGATTATCCAAAAACAGGACCAAAAAAATTTCGCGCTCGCGGCTGCTTAAGCAACTTTGCAGATATTGCTGAGTGTCTTGCGGGCTACTCAAGGCACTGTCGCGCTGCAACTTCTCGGCCAAATAGCGGCGTGACATTTCGATACTGGCCTGCAACTGCACATATTTGGCTTCACCTAATCCATGCTGGCGGCAAAACGTCAGCTGGTCTGCCGCCAGTAAGGCGCGCAGCGAACCAAAATCGCGTAGCAGACGCCGCGCCAGTTCGACCGCGTTACAACCTTGAATACCAGTGCGCAGGAAAATCGCCAAGAGCTCGGCATCGCTCAGCGCACCGACCCCCTGTTGTAATAATTTCTCCCGTGGTCGCTCGGCCATCGGCAATGCTTTTAATGGAACATGCGTCATCTGTGGCATTCCCTGCATCGGTGAAAATACGCGTCTTGACGATATACGGTTAATACTGGCCGTAATCGGTCGCTGATAGGTTGTAGAAGATCTCGACTGCGTGTGCGATCGCCGCGGCAAAAAGCTGCGAGACTGACCGCAACTTGCGCCCAGAGAGCGGCCCACGTACGCGGCTTCACGGCGCAAGCCCGGTGGGCGAAGCGCAAACACCGACGGATGTGGTAAAGTGTGCCGCATTGAGTCAACGTGATGTAGCCAATTTGCCAGAGGCGGAAATCGGCCATGAGTGCATTAACCAATAAACGAGTCCTGCTCGGGATCAGCGGCGGGATTGCAGCGTACAAATGTGTGGAGCTGGTACGCCGCCTGCGTGAGCAAGGCGCAGAAGTGCGGGTGGTGATGACCGCCGCCGCCAAAGCTTTTATTACCCCACTGACCTTACAAGCCGTCAGCGGACACCCTGTGGCTGATGATCTGTTAGATCCGGCTGCCGAGTCCTCCATGGGGCATATCCAGCTGGCCAAATGGGCCGATCTGGTGTTGCTGGCACCGGCCACCGCCGATCTGATGGCGCGCATGGCGGCGGGTATGGGAAATGACCTGCTAACGACCTTGTGTCTGGCCACCAGCGCGCCACTGGCGATTGCACCGGCCATGAATCAGCAGATGTATCAAGCGCAGGTCACCCAAGAAAATATCGCCAAACTGGCCGCTCGTGGTGCGCTGATTTGGGGGCCAGCCAAAGGGGCGCAAGCCTGTGGTGATGTCGGCCCAGGCCGCATGTTAGAGCCAGCCGAGCTGTGCCAACGCGTGAGCCAGCACTTTGCCCAGCAACAAGATTTAGCCGGCATCGCGGTGCTGATCACCGCCGGCCCAACTCGCGAAGCGCTCGACCCAGTGCGTTTTATCAGCAATCACAGCTCTGGCAAGATGGGCTATGCGATTGCCGCCGCCGCCGCCGCACGTGGCGCCAAGGTCACCTTAGTCAGCGGACCGGTCAATTTGCCAACCCCTGCCGGGGTTAAGCGCATTGATGTGGAAAGCGCGTTGCAAATGCAAAGTGCGGTGATGACCGAAGTCACACATCACCAGATTTTTATTGCCTGCGCTGCCGTGGCCGATTATCGTGCCGCCTGCGTCGCGCCGGAAAAGATCAAAAAAGCCGGTGACGAAATCAGCCTGACGCTGGTCAAAAATCCTGACATTGTGGCCGGCGTTGGTGCAATGACCACCCAGCGCCCCTTTGTGGTGGGGTTTGCGGCTGAAACCCAGAATGTGGAACAATATGCGCGCGACAAGCTCGCCCGCAAGAATCTGGATCTGATCTGTGCCAATGACGTGTCCCTACCGGGACAAGGCTTTAACGCCGATCAGAACGCCCTGCATCTATTCTGGAAAGACGGGCAACACTCACTGGCGCTGGACAGCAAGGCCGCTCTCGGCCAGCAACTGATGGACAACATCGTCCGGCTCTACCGGCATACAGCAAACAATACGCTCTCATGAAAAAAATAGACCTGAAAATTCTCGACTCTCGCATCGGTGATCAATTTCCGCTGCCGTCTTACGCCACTGAAGGCTCTGCGGGTCTGGACCTGCGTGCCTGTCTGGATGATGCCATTACGCTGGAGCCGGGCAACACCGTGCTGGTGCCCACCGGTCTGGCGATTCATATCGGTGACCCGTCATTAGCCGCCGTGATCCTGCCGCGCTCTGGCCTTGGCCATAAGCATGGTGTGGTGCTCGGCAATCTGGTCGGTCTGATTGACTCCGATTACCAAGGGCAGCTGATGGTATCGGTGTGGAACCGTGGCCAGCAGACCTTTGTGATTGAACCGGGTGAACGTCTGGCACAGCTGGTGTTCGTGCCGGTGGTGCAGGCCGAATTCAATCTGGTCACCGATTTTGCCGAGAGTGAACGTGGTGCGGGTGGCTTTGGCCATACCGGTCGTCAGTAACACTGACACCACCGTACCCGGCCTTACCCTGGTGCTTTGATTTTCAGCCATCTGAGGCCCATCAGATGGCTTTTGGTCTTAAGGGAACCGCGATTAATGGCAGGAAATAATAAGAAAAACCGTCGAGAAGAGATCCTTCAGGCGCTAGCCCAAATGCTGGAGTCCAGTGAAGGGTCACAACGGATCACCACCGCGCGCCTTGCGGCCACGGTCGGGGTTTCGGAAGCGGCGCTTTACCGGCATTTCCCGAGTAAAGCCAGGATGTTTGAGGGGCTGATCGAGTTTATTGAAGAGAGCCTGATGTCGCGGATCAACCTGATCCTGACAGATGAAAAAGACACCCTGCTGCGCCTGCGCTTAATCGTTCAGCTGCTGCTAGGCTTTGCCGAGAAAAACCCGGGGCTGACCCGTATTTTGACCGGTCATGCCCTCATGTTTGAACAAGACCGGCTGCAAAACCGGATCAATCAACTGTTTGAGCGCATTGAAACCCAGCTGCGTCAGGTGATGCGCGAGCGTAAACTGCGCGAGGGCAAAGGCTTTGCTCAAGACGAAGGTCTGCTGGCTAGCCAGTTACTGGCGTTTTGTGAAGGTCTGATGTCACGCTTTGTTCGCTCCGAGTTTCGCTATCTGCCCACGCAAGATTTCGATATTCGCTGGCAACTGCTGACCGCGGAGCTCGGCTGAGTCCACGCTACGTGCCTGCGCGAACCTCTGCACCGGCGGACTGCCGCCGGTCACGTCTCTCTGCGAGATACATACACACCTTACAGCCTCCCTATCTACCGCACCCGCCTCTCTGCCACTGTTGTTGGTGTCTTATCCTCGACTGGCGAGCTATTTTCCCCCACATCCATGCTTAGGCTCTCAATTTTGCGCACGAGGTTTGCCGCGCGTTGTATTTGATTACTAATTTTAATAAACGGATACAGGTTTCACGTCGCTATCGCCGCCGCCACACCAAATAATACTCAGATTATTCTTGGGCATCTGTGTCAGCGGTCTGTACATGCTGTTTCTCGCCTGTATGCCATCACTTCGAGGAGCATTTCGTGACTGCATTCGACATGATGTGGGTCGGCTTAGGCGGCGGCCTCGGCGCGTTATTGCGCTACGTGTTTAGCGTGCAAATTAAACGCCGCTACCAGGGGATCTTTCCGCTGGCCACGTTCACCATCAATATTTTTGGTGCCTTTGTGATTGGGTTTCTCAGCGTGTTATTTGGCGTTGATTGGGCGTCGCGTATTGGTACGCCAGTGAATGCGGCCATCATTACCGGTTTTTTGGGCGGTTACACCACTTTCAGCAGTATGCAGCTGGAAGCCTCACACCTGATTCAAAATAACAAAACGCTGCTGGCATTGACCTATTTAACAGCCTCCACCGCACTAGGCATGGCTGCCGCCGCGCTGGGTGCTTGGCTGGCGATGCCATAAGAGGGAAACGCAACCATGATTAATCTGGTGATCCTGATTTTTGTCGGTGGCGCGTTTGGCGCCATGTGCCGCGAATTTTTTATGCTGGGGTTTCCGACCCACGCCGGTGATTTCCCATTGGCGATTTTCCTTGCCAATGTGCTGGCCTCGTTCTTACTCGGTTTGTCCACCGGCAGTCGTCAGCGCCTGCGGATCCACGAACATGTGCACCTGCTGGTCGGCACTGGCATCATGGGTGGGATGTCCACCTTCTCCAGCTTTGTCTATGCCGCGGTGACCTTGGTGCAAAACCCGGCCACCTTTCGCACGGCCCTGTGCTATATCGCTGCCAGTTTGCTGGCCGGATTAGCTGCCGCCGGCATTGGCACGCTACTCGGACAGCGGCTCACTCAAGGCGACGAGCAAGAGCCGTAACATCACCGTTATCGACAGTTATGGTGGCGCAAAGCTGGTCTTTGCGCCTTTTTTTGGTCAACACCCAACACGTGAGCATCATGTTCAATCAGTTTCTTCGTACCCTACTGCGCGGTGCTGGACAGGTCTTTTTTGCCGGCAATGCCATCACTGGCGCTTTTTTCTTACTCGCCATTGCCTTTGCGGCGCTGCAAAACGGCACCCCTTATACTCTCCTTGGCGCGATCGTTGGCCTTACGGTATCTACCTTGATGGCTACCCGTTTGCACTTGGACGATAACGACATCGCGCAAGGGTTGCACGGCTTTAACGGTATCTTGGTTGGGATCACGGTGACCACCTTTTTCATCCCGTCACCACTCATGTGGGTGCTGCTGATCTCCGGCGCGATGCTGTGCCCGATTGCCGAATGTGCAATTAAACAATCGGTCACCCGCAGCTGGGGCGTGCCCGGCTCTACCTTGCCGTTTGTGCTGATCAGTTGGATGCTGTTGCTGGCCGGTTATAACCTCTCGGGGGTGCATCTGCATGTGTTATCCGCCGCCGTGCAGCATCCCGATGAAAACCATGTCACTCTGTTGATGCTGTTTCAGGCCAGTATCCGCAACATTGCCCAAGTCTTTTTGCTCAACAATACTGTCAGTGGCGTGCTGATTTTAATTGGCTTGGCGTGGCGTTCACGGGCGATGGCACTGACGACGCTGGGCGGGGCGATTTTGGCCACCACCGTGGCGCGCCTGTTTGGTGCCGATACCTATTCGATTTTGACCGGCCTGTACGGCTTTTCGCCGGTACTGAGTGCGCTGGCCATTGGCCGCGTCTTTTATCTACGTTCGCCAGTGCGCTTATGGTTAGCCATCTTCGCCACCTTAGTGACAGTGCTAGTGCAAGCAGCGCTCAATCGCCTGTTCACCCCATTAGGGCTGCCCACCTTTACTGCAGCTTATCTGCTGACCTTGGCGATTTTTATGTTGGCGCGCCCCGCCCTGCAACCGCCATCAACTGTGGCGAATGCCTCTGAATAATGCACCAGAATAAGGCACTAGCATCAACGGTATTGCGCGAAGGCTTCGCCTAAACCATGGCGTACCCGCCTTCACGTCAGCCGCAACGAAAAAGGCAGCCCATCGGCTGCCTTTTTTATTTTACATGTGCGAGTTACACACCATATTCTGCGCGATAAGCCCGCACCGCATCCAGATGGGGGGCTAACTCTGGCTGGCTGGCCACTTGCTCTTCGAGATAGCTAATCAGATCGTTTAAGGTAATGATGGCAATCACCTGACAGCCATAATCACGCTCCACTTCCTGAATCGCTGACAGCTCGCCTTGGCCGCGCTCCATACGGTTGAGGGCGATCATCACCCCAGCCAGCGATGCCTGATTTGCGGCAATGATTTCCATCGACTCACGGATCGCGGTACCGGCGGTGATCACATCATCCACCAGCATGACGCGGCCTTGCAGCGCGCTACCAACCAGATTGCCGCCTTCACCGTGGGTTTTGGCCTCTTTGCGGTTAAAGCAATACGGCACATCGCGATCGTAGTGATCGGCCAGCGCCACGGCGGTGGTGGTGGCAATCGGAATACCCTTGTACGCCGGGCCAAACAGCAAATCAAACTCGACGCCCGATTCATTCAGTGCCGCCGCATAAAAGCGCCCCAGCTGCGCTAAATCACGACCGGTGTTAAACAGCCCAGCGTTGAAGAAGTACGGGCTCTTGCGACCGGACTTGAGGGTAAACTCACCAAAACGCAGTACCTGCTTGCGCAGGGCAAATTCAATAAACTCACGCTGATAGGCTTTCATGCTCTTTCCTTGTTACCGGTTACGATGTTGATGTGATGCACGGCCACAGCCGCCTGTCGGCGCTGCGCCTAACTAAGTCATTACAAAAGCAATAGTTCATTTCAAAAACAGCTGTCGCGCTGTTTGCTAGATCTAATGCGGCACATCGGCAGTGCCTTGATTTATCCGGCCGTGATTTATCAGACATAGCAACAGGCGAAAAAAAAGCGGCTATCAAGCCGCTTTTCTTATTATTCGCTGAGCGCCGCTTTCTGCGCGGCGATAATGTCGGCAATGCCGGCCTTGGCCAGCGCCAGCAAGCTGAGCAACTCCTCATGGGAGAATGGTTCGCCCTCGGCGGTGCCTTGCACTTCAATCATGCGGCCATCTTCCATCATCACCACATTCATATCCGTTTCGGCGGCGGAGTCTTCCACGTACTCCAGATCGCACAGTGCTTCGCCATCCACGATGCCCACTGACACCGCAGCCACCATCCCTTTCATTGGATTAGCTTTCAGCGCGCCTTTAGCCACCAGCGCGTTCAACGCATCGGCCAGAGCCACACAAGCACCAGAAATCGAGGCGGTGCGGGTGCCACCGTCAGCTTGGATCACATCGCAATCCAGAGTGATGGTGTATTCACCGAGCGCGGTCAGGTCTACCGCCGCACGCAATGCGCGCGCAATCAGACGCTGGATTTCCATGGTACGGCCGCTTTGCTTGCCTTTGGCCGCTTCACGCTGGTTACGGGTGTGGGTCGAACGTGGCAGCATGCCGTACTCGGCGGTGACCCAGCCCTGTCCTTTGCCTTTGAGGAAACGAGGGACGCCTTCTTCCACGGTCGCGGTGCACAGCACTTTCGTTTCACCGAACTCCACCAGCACCGAACCTTCGGCATGTTTGGTGAAATTGCGGGTCAGGGTAATCGGTCGAACCTGCGAAGCCAGTCGGTTTGCCGGGCGCATCGCGTCCTCCTTAATCGGGAATCAGGTATCAGGGGAAATCGTTTGACCGCGCATTATACGGATTTGTGGCGCCGATGCCTAATCCCGCGCGGAGATTGGCACTGACGCCTTAGAGCCACTGGGTTATAATCGCCTGACATTCATTTTGATGACGAGATACACGCGCATGATCCGTAGTATGACAGCCTTCGCTCGCAACGAAGTTAAAGGCGACTGGGGCACCGCCGCCTGGGAGATCCGTTCCGTAAACCAGCGCTATCTGGAAACTTACCTGCGCCTGCCGGAGCAGTTTCGTTCTCTGGAGCCGGTACTGCGTGAGCGTATCCGTCAGCGTTTGACCCGCGGGAAAGTAGAGTGCGCGTTGCGCTTTGATGCCAACCCGGCCGCACAAAGCACCCTGACCATTAATGAAGAACTGGCGCGTCAGCTGATGGCCGCCGCAAAGTGGGTACAGCAAACCAGCGGTGAAGGCACCATCAATCCTCTGGAAGTGCTGCGCTGGCCGGGTGTTATGGCCGCCGCCGAACAAGATCTGGATGCGATTTCTGCCGCCCTAATGGCCGGTTTTGAACAAGCGATGGATGAGTTCGTGGCCGCCCGTGAACGTGAAGGTAGCGCACTCAAAGCACTGATTGAGCAGCGTCTGGATGGCGTCAGCGCCCAAGTGGCGATCGTGCGTAGTCACATGCCAGATGTGCTGCAGTGGCAGCGTGAGCGTCTGCAAAGCAAGATGGAAGATGCGCAAGTGCAGGCCGACAACAACCGTCTGGAGCAAGAGCTGGTACTGCTGGCCCAGCGTCTGGATGTGGCCGAAGAACTCGACCGCCTCGAAGCACACGTGAAAGAAACCCGCGCGATTTTGAAAAAGAACGAAGCCGTGGGCCGTCGTCTGGACTTCATGATGCAAGAGTTCAACCGCGAAGCGAACACCTTGGGTTCAAAATCCATCAATGCTGAAATCACCGGTTGCAGCGTCGAGCTGAAAGTGCTGATTGAGCAGATGCGTGAGCAAATTCAGAATATCGAATAAGCCAAGCTGTTTTGATATACCCCAAAAAAGCGCCAGTAACGGCGCTTTTTTATTTCCCGTAAGACAACCTATTCATCATCGCCCCCATTCATAATCCCCCCAAATAGTGCGCCGATAAAACGCAATAAACGTGAGCAAAAATCAACACTAAAATCTAAGCCAAAACCGCATTTTGACCGCCCGTTTTTTAAAACATTCCCACCCGAGAACATTAATTTTTCTGGCCTCATTCTGCCGGCTATTGAGTTGTAAATTTTGCCGCTACGCCGGAAACACCTTTAATGCAGCAGCACTGCATAGCCCCAACTTGATAAATAAAGCACTTGGTAAACAGCGTGAGCTAATTAGGCTATTCATCCTGCATAAATCCGAAAATGCGAGCCATTATCAGTCAAATATCGACATGCAGGGTTACAGTCCGACATCAATATTCGCGTGCAGCTAAGCAACCGAGCGCATACATTCTCGCCGTTGCCAACACCGAGCGATCGCCGTGTTCGCAACCTCGCAAGAAGACGTAAAAGTAAGAAGACGTAAGAAGAGCAGTTTTATTTAACAATAATATTTCGCATAAGGCTTCAAAGATGAAAAAGATTTACTTAACCGCCGTTGCCGCCGTATTTAGTCTGTCTTCCGCCATGAGCTTTGCCGCCACTGGCTCAGAGAAAATGCCAGAAAAAGCACCAGCCCATACGACACATCACAGCGCGGTGGTAAAACACCACAAAACCGCCACGCATAAAAAAGTGCATCAAGCCAAACTGAATACCGTCGAGGCCAAAAAATAAGCCTCGTGGCTCACGGGATAATTTGACGCCCTGACCTCTTGTTGATAGCACACACTAAGAACGTTAATAAGGCGACTCTCATCATTATTACTATCATGTAGTGATGTCATGTAGAGTCACCTTTTAACTGCGCTAAGCGCCTCATGAAATACAAGCCATGACGGCATTTAGAACATAGCCGCAAATGATACTTCAATGGCCTTAATGACCGCCCTAACCCGCGCGGCATGCTGCACATCTCGATGCATCACTAACCACACCTCATAAGGCTTTTGTAACTGTCTTTCTGGCCAAACGCGCACCAAACCGACTTGCTCAGCCAGCGGTACCGCAATTTCACCTAGCCCCAATCCCGTCATCAGCGCGTGACGCAGCATTAAGCTGGTATTAACGCCAGCGGCAATTTTCGCCCCATCCGCCGGTTCATCAAGCATCGTTAGCGTGCGAGAATTCTGCCAATGTGGCTCGTAAACCACCAGCGAATGGCCCGCAAAACCATTGCCTTGCTCAGGCATTCCTTGGCGGGCCAAATACTCGGCCGAGGCATACAAGCCTATCGGCCAAGAGGCCAGTTTACGAATGATCAGATCGGGATTGGTTGGTTTCACCGAGCGGATTGCAATATCAGCCTCACGCAAGGTCAGATTGGCCACCTGTGTCGAAGTATTGAGGATCACCCGGATATCTGGATGATGCCGATGTAACTCACGCAGCGCAGACAGTAAAAAATCGATACCGAGCGTATCGGTGGTCGCAACATTCACCTCCCCCACCAACCGGTTATCCACCCCTTGAGCGGCTCGGACAAAATCCATAGCCGCCAACTCCATCTGCTCGGCACTGGCTAATACCGTCTCTCCCACAGGGGTCAACACATAGCCTTGCGAGGTGCGCAAAAACAATGTGGCCGCCAATCCATGCTCCATCGCCGCAATACGCCGACCTATCGTCGCTTGATCAACCCCCACGACACGCGCCGCAGCGCGCAAACTCCTTTCACGATATAGCGCCAAAAAAATCTTGGCATCATCCCAATTCATTACATCTCCTCGTCAAGATGCATTTTTGCATTATCGGTTAGGGCTAATACTGCGTTTATTCATCGGTAGTTTCTACTATCGTCGTCTACCAACGAGATCCCGTTACCGCGGTCGAATTACTATCGGAGCCCACTATGTACCCACAATCGCATCCACAATCTTTTACTCTTCCCGCCACGATGTACGCCGTAGAAATTACCCAGCCGGGCGGACCTGATGTCTTGCAATTAACCACTCGCCCGACACCACAGCCCAAAAGTGATGAAGTGTTGATTCGCCATTATGCTGCGGGGATCAATGGTCCTGATGCTATGCAACGCAAAGGGTTGTATCCGGCACCGGCCGGCGTCACCGATATTCCAGGATTAGAGGTATCTGGGATCATCGTGGCCAAAGGTGATCGCGTCTCTCATCTCAATATCGGAGATAAGGTCGCGGCGCTGATCCCAGGCGGTGGATATGCACAATACAGTGTTGCCCACGAAAGCAATACGATGCCGCTTCCTGCTGGAATGAGCTTTGTCGATGCCGCCGCATTACCTGAAACATTGATGACCGTATGGACCAATATGTTTGAACGGGGTCAATTTAAACCCGGTGATACCATTTTGATTCATGGTGGTGCGTCAGGCATTGGCACTACAGCGACCATGCTCGCTAAAGCTTTTGGTGCGGCCAAAATCATTACCACGGTGGGTTCACCGGAAAACAGAGATGCCAGCCTAAAGCTCGGTGCCGATGTCGCCATACTTTATAAAGAAGAGGACTTCGTTGAGGCCGTACTCCATGCCACTGATGGCCATGGGGCCGACATCATTCTCGATATTATTGGAGGTGATTATGTTGCGCGTAACTATGCCGCTGCCGCCATGCATGGGCGTATCATCCAAATCGGCATCGTAGCGGGCGCCGCTCGCCAACTCGATCTGTTCCCGTTACTGCAAAAAAGGCTTACCCATACAGGTTCAACGCTGCGCTCTCGTACTCCACAAGAAAAAGCGGCACTGATTGCGCAATTAAAACAACACGTATGGCCACTGCTCGAAAGTGGACAAGTTAAACCACAAATTTATCAGACCTTCCCTCTGCATGAGGCGGCGGCCGCGCATCAATTGCTCGACTCAGGGCGTCATTTTGGCAAGATCGTCTTCGACTTTGGATCTCTTACAGATCACACGTCACTACCGTGCACCGATAAAGCCATATGCTAAAAAAAGCCCCGCCGGGTGGCGGGGAAAAATAGCCTGTTGAATCAGGCCACATACTCATTGGTAGAGATCATGCTCATGGGCCGACTGCGCTGCGTGAATAGGGGTCACTCAACACGGTCATGTAATGCTGCGCCCGCGGATTGGATCACCTTCTGATACCAGAAGAAGCTGTCTTTACGGATCCGGCGCAAGGTGCGTGGCGACTGCTCATCCCGATCCACATACACGAAGCCGTAGCGTTTTTGATATCCATTGAGCCAACTCAAAATGTCGGTAAATGACCAAGCGCAGTAGCCAAGTAGCTGCACGCCATCTTGCATCGCTTGCTGACAAGCCAGCAGGTGACTGCGCAAGTAATCGATGCGGTAGTCATCGTGGATCTTGTCATCCGCTTCCAGCTTATCGAACTCACCCAGACCGTTTTCGGTGATCATCATCGGCAAGTGATAGCGCGAGGCCAAACGGCGCAGCGCAATGCGCAGACCGGTCGGATCGATGGCCCAATCCCAGTTACTGGTCTCCAGATGTGGGTTCGGCGTGGTGCGATACAGCCCCGGCACACCGCTAGATGGCGTGGTACCTTTGCGCCCAGTGTTATTGATGCGCTGCAGCGTCTGCCCATCGAGCGGGTTATCGGTATAGGTCAGGGTATAGTAGTAATTGACCCCGATATAATCCGGCTTACCTTCGGCCAATAGCTCTAAATCACCCGGTAAAATCTGCGGCGCCTCACCGCGCTCACGCAGCCACGCCAACGAAGCCTGTGGATAGCGGCCATAGCAATACGCATCCAGCCACCAGTAGTTAGTCATCTCTTCAGCGTTTTCATAAGCCAGAATATCTGCTGGCGCCGCCGAGGCCGGATAGGCCGGCGAATAGGCAAAGCTAGGGCCTATCAAACCGTTCGGCACATGCTGGCGAAACGCTTTGATCACGGAGGCATTGGCTAAAAACGCAATATGGTTGGCGGCAAAGAAGCGTTTCCTATCTTGCACCGCTGGCGGATGGGTTCCCAGCAAGTAGGCATTAGTCAGATTAAAATTCTGCTCATTGAGCGATACCCAATATTTCACCTTGTTGGCAAAGCGGCGGTACAGCGTTACGCAATAGTGCTCAAAATCGGCAATGATGCGCCGATCTTCCCAGCCACCGTATTCATCTTGCAGCGCTTGCGGCAGATCCCAGTGATATAAGGTCAGCACCGGCTCAATGCCGTGCGCCAGCAGCGCATCAATCAGGCGCTCATAAAATGCTAAACCGGCTTCATTCACCGCACCGCGCCCGGTCGGGAAAATGCGTGGCCAGCTGACCGAGAAACGGTAGGCTTTCAGGCCCATTTCGGCCATCAGCGCCACATCTTCTTCCATGCGATGATAGTGATCGACCGCCACATCGCCATTACTGCCTTGAAACGTGGTGCCGGGAATTTTGGTGAACAGATCCCAGACCGATGGCCCTTTGCCATCTTCATTCCACGCCCCTTCCACTTGATAGGCGGCGGAGGCGGCGCCCCACAGAAAATCGGTGGCAAACGGCTGCAGGTGAGAGTGATGCATTCAAAAGCTCCTTGTCACAGTGCGGTCACAGTACAGATCGTGCTTGGCAATAAGCATCGCCCAGACCTACAATTCCGTCCAATGACATTTAATCTGCTTTTTCATTCCACAGAGGAATGATGGGGGAAGCTATGGAACTGCGCGATCTGCGAGCCTTTGTCACCTTAAGCGATGTCCTGCATTTCAGTCAGGCAGCCGAACGGCTGCACATTACCCAATCGGCGCTCAGCAAGCAGATTAAACGGCTGGAGCAAGCGCTCGGCGGCGCATTACTGGCCCGCAGTGCCGGCGCTACCACGCTTACCCCACTTGGACGGGCATTGCTGGATGAAGCGCGCGACATCGTGCGCCGCAGTGAGCAATTACCGCTGACTGCCCAAGATGTGCTGGCCGGCAACCGTGGCCTGCTGCGAGTCGGCTTTGGTGTGGCGACCAATCGTCTGGTACCGGCGGCGGTGGCGCGCTTTCGCCGTGAGCGGCCACTGGTTAATATTGAACTGCACGATCTGTCCACCCATCACCAAATCTTAGCCTTAAGCGAAAATCGTCTCGATCTGGGGTTTTGTCGTCTACCCGCCCCACGCGGATGGTATGCTATGCCGGTGGTGCAAGCCAACTTTGTGGCCGTACTGCCGGCTGACTACCCGCCCGTCCACGCCTTAGATGAGTTGGCCGCCTACCCGCTAGCGATGTTACGCCGCGATCGCGCGCCTTCTTTTTACGACAACTTGATGCACTATTTGGCGCAAAGCGGGCTACGTTTTCAGCGCCTGCATTATTTGAATGATTTTGCGGCCGGAATTGCCACCGCCGCCGCCGGGATTGCATGGACTATTTTGCCCTCGTCCACCTTGGTCGATCATCCGGCGGTGCGGGTATTGCCCCTGACCGAGCCCGCGGCGTGCTGGACAATCGGACTCGTCTGCCCAGCCGCGCCGACCACGCCACTGCTGCAAGAATTTTGCCGCACGGTGGCCGAGTTCAGTGAGATCCGCTAACCCATCGCCCCTCAACGTGGCGCGTACCCAAGCCAGTGTGATGCATCCCGCAGCTTGCACTCGACGCGCCCAATTAACCGCACGAAATGTCGCTTAATTTCACAGAATTTACATTCTGGCTATGATAAGCACGACTCGGTCACAAAATAGAACATTGCGCTTTCAGATTTCGCCTGCGACGCCGCTAGCCAAGATGATCAGTAATCCGTCCGCGCCGTATGCAGGAGCAATCAGGAAGCACGCCTATGAAGACGCTATCACTCAAACACAAAATTCTCCTTTCGGTCACTCTGGCACTGACGCTGGTGATCGCCTTGTTATCTTGGCGCAGCTACTCGGCGCAAAAAGCCATTTTGTTGCAAGATGCGCAAGAACAAACCGAGCGTCTGGGCATTCAGCAAGCGGAGCGCATTCGCGATTGGCTGTCAGCGCGACGTGATGTAATTCAGGCCATGGCCGGTAAAATCTCCGCCCAACCCCTGACGGTACTGCAACAAGCTCAAAACTCCGGTCGCTTCCAGCTGACCTATTTTGGTCAAGCCGATGGCGTGATGCACGATGCCGACCCGACAATCGATCGCAGTCAGTACGATCCGCGCTCGCGTCCGTGGTATCAGGAAGCCAGCCAACAGGGCAAGATGATCACCACCAAACCCTATCTGGGCGTAGCGGCAGAAGGCACTATTTTGACCATTGCCCAGCCGGTTAACACTGGCCTTGTCAGTGGGGTCGTGGGCGGCGATCTGGCGATTAACACGATCGTGGAAGATATCAGCAAGATGGTGCTGCCCGCCGACGGTTTTGCCATTTTGATGCACAAAGACGGTACGGTGATCGCGTATAAAGATGCGGCCAAGGCGATGCGCTCCGCTTCGGAAATCGATAACGATCTGAACAACCAAACCATCGAACAGAGCAAAAACGGCCATACCCTGACGCCGCTGTATTTCGAGCAAGAGCAGCGCGACAAGCTGGTGTGGGCTACCAACATTCCCGATACCGATTGGGAGCTGGTGTTGGTGCTGGATAAAGACACGCTGGAAGCACCGCTGCAAAACCTGCTGTTGACCCAACTGGGGCTGGCACTGCTGGTGTTGGTCGGCAGCATCGGGGCTATCTCGTACCTGATTGGCGTGCTGCTCGGCCCACTGGGTAACGTGGCGCGCGCGCTGGCACGCATTGCCGACGGTAACGGCGACCTGACCCAACGCATTGTGGTTAACACTCAAGATGAAGTCGGCCAACTGGCAGACAGCTTCAACCGCTTTGTCGGCAGTCAACATCAACTGATCACCCATATCCGCGCCTTGGCCACCGAATTGAACGCCGATGCCGAGCGTAGCTTGGTCATCAACCAAGAAGCGGTCAGCGAATTACAGCGCCAGCAGCAAGACGTCACCATGGTCGCCACCGCCGTGACCGAAATGGCCAGCGCCACCCAAGAGATTGCCAACAGCGCCGAGCAAACGGCTACCGCCGCTCAGCAATCCACCGCCAGCAGCGAGCAAGGCAAAGTGCTGGTGAATAAGACCCGTCAGTCCATCAATAATCTGGCCGATGAAGTCAGCGAAGCCACCGAAGTGATCGGCGCGCTGAGTCAGCATGCGCAGGCGATTTCCGGTATTTTGTCCACCATTCAGGGCATTGCCGAGCAAACCAACCTGCTGGCACTGAACGCGGCGATTGAAGCGGCGCGCGCCGGAGAGCAAGGGCGCGGTTTTGCGGTGGTAGCTGACGAAGTACGGGTATTGTCACGCCGTACCCAAGACTCCACGCAGGAGATCCACTCCACCATCGATACCCTGCAGCAAACCACCGCCCGCGCGGTGAGTCTGATGCAAACCAGTCAGGCGCTGGCCGGTAACAGTGTGGAGGATGCCGATGCCGCGGCGCGAGCGTTGGAAGAGATCACTCATGCCGTAGCGCTGATTTCCGATATGGCCAGTCAGATTGCCACCGCCGCCGAGGAGCAAACCCAAGTGACGGGGGAAATCACCCAGAACACCACCGCGATCAAAGATGTAACCGACGAGATCACCGCCGCGGCCATGCGCGATCTGGATCAGGCGCAAGCCCTGAAAGGTCGCGCCAGCAATCTGAGCCAGCAAGTATCGACCTTTATTTTATAACGGTCATTTTATAGCGGTTATTTTATAACTGTTGTTATCACTGCTTTTTATCGCCAGAACTTGGCTCTATTAGCGGCATAAATCAGGGCGACACCAGTCGCCCTGATTTATTTTCTTTTGGCAGAACTCAAATGCCGCCTTGATATTCAACTTTATTCTTATCGCCGCAGAACATATCCGATATAACACATCCGAAAATAACCTAACCCCTATTTTTAGGGTTAGCCTACTTTTAATAACCCACCGACCAAACCACGCAGACAAAAAATAAATTTACCGCCAAGCATTTAATAAAATAGTGCCGAATAATTAATGAGTTAAATAATTATTGGTGTGATAAATGGCCTTGTTTTTGTTAGCGCACCTGTAACCAATGGTATCTAACTACGCCAAACCAATAAAAACAGAAACTGACTTTTTCATTCATCCCGCATTCAGAAAATTGGCGTTATGATTCATTCCATCGTTAAGCAACACCTATCGTTATGACGGATACCGCGTATCCCGCTCACTGAATTGTTAGCTTAACTTAATTGGCTTAACCATCTACCGAGGTCGTTATGAACAAAATGCTGAAATTCGTATTACCACTGGCGCTGTTTTCTGCTCTGTCTGCGGCCCCGGCCATGGCAGCCTATACCGGTACTCCAGCCGCAGCTCAAGTCAGCGTAAAAGATCTGGCTAACCAGAAAAATGATGCGTGGGTAACCCTGCAAGGCAAACTGGTTTCTCAAGTTAGCCATGACAAATACCTGTTCTCTGACGGCAGCGGCGAAATCCAAGTCGAGATCGATCAGAAAGTGTGGAATGGCGTGAATGCCGGCCCGAACGACACCGTAAAAATTACCGGTGAATACGATCGCGAGTGGGGCATGGATAAAAACAAAGTGGATGTGAAATCCATCTCGTTAGTGAAATAATTTTGTTCAGCCACCTAAGCAACGCGTCTTAGGTGGCTGTATTTGCATGCCTAGATGTACCGTCTTCCCTGTTTCCCTTTCCGATAACAGTTTCAGATAACCTCTTCAGACAATACGCGTTCATCGGGCACCTCACTCATGAGGCTAACGCAGATCCTGACAATCCTGACGACAGCCTGAGCAATTTGGGCTAAAATGATCGTTTACCCGCCGTCAGTTGCCGCTCGGTTAGCCGTAAAGGCACCGCCGCACACTGACAGCCTGTCGTCCCGTAATCCCCGGCCTTTGCCCGTATAGCGGCGGTCACCGACTTCACTGCTCGGCACCCGTACCGGGGTACCTGTAACTGGATGCCTGTAACCGTATACCTGCAACTGTATAGTGACATTATGCCCAAAGGTACTCTGTATATTGTTTCCGCTCCGAGCGGTGCTGGTAAATCCAGCCTTATCAATGCATTGCTGAAAACTCACCCAACCTACGACATGCAGGTTTCGGTGTCGCACACCACCCGTGAACCACGTCCGGGCGAGAATAATGGTGAGCATTACCACTTTATCAGCGTGGATGAATTCAAAGCGCTGATTGAGCAGCAAGCGTTTTTAGAATACGCGGAAGTATTTGGTAACTATTACGGTACTTCCCGCCCGACCATCGAAAAAGTGTTGGATCAGGGCATCGATGTCTTCTTGGATATCGACTGGCAAGGTGCACGTCAGGTGCGTGAGCAAATGCCTCAGGCACGCAGCATTTTCATCCTGCCACCGTCACGGGAAGAGCTGGAGCGCCGCCTGCGTGGCCGCGGTCAGGACAGTGATGACGTGATCGCCAAGCGCATGGCCAAAGCGGTCAGCGAGATGTCGCATTACGATGAGTATGACTATCTGATCGTGAACGACGATTTCGATCAAGCGCTGGTTGATCTGAAGAACATTATCCGCGCCGAGCGCCTAAAACGAGAGCGTCAGGGGCTGCGCCACGGTGCGATGATCAGCAAATTGTTGGCAGAGTAAGCTCGGATTGAGTATCATTTCTAGTCATTTGTCTTTTCCCTATTGGATCCATTGGAGTCGTTCATGGCCCGCGTAACCGTACAAGACGCCGTTGAGAAAGTTGGTAACCGTTTTGACCTGGTACTGGTCGCTGCACGTCGTGCGCGTCAGATGCAAACCCAGGGTAAAGATCCGCTTGTCCCGGAAGAGAACGACAAGTACACCGTGATCGCCCTGCGCGAGATCGAAGATGGTCTGATCAACGCTGACATTCTGGATGCCCGTGAGCGTCAAGAACAGCAGGAGCAAGAAGCGGCTGAACTGCAAGCTGTTGCAGCCATCGCTGAAGGCCGTCGTTAATTCTGTTACAGAGTGCGCCTTAAGCCTTGTATTTATTTGAGAGCCTGTACCAAGTTGCACAGCGCTACCTGCCTGAGGATCAGATAGATCGCCTCAGGCAGGCATTTATTGTTGCGCGTGATGCACACGAAGGACAAACCCGCTCCAGCGGGGAGCCTTACATCACCCATCCGGTGGCGGTGGCCTGTATTCTGGGCGAAATGCACCTCGATCACGAAACCTTGATGGCAGCCCTGCTGCATGACGTGATTGAAGACACCGATATTACCCATCAAGATCTGCAAGAGCGGTTTGGCAAAAGCGTGGCCGAGCTGGTCGAGGGCGTGTCCAAACTCGATAAGCTCAAATTCCGCGATAAGAAAGAAGCCCAAGCCGAAAACTTTCGCAAAATGATCATGGCGATGGTGCAAGACATCCGCGTCATTTTGATCAAGCTGGCCGACCGTACGCACAACATGCGCACCTTAGGCTCACTGCGCCCTGATAAACGTCGGCGTATTGCGCGCGAAACGCTCGAAATCTATAGCCCGCTGGCCCACCGTCTGGGTATTCATCACCTGAAGACCGAGCTGGAAGAGCTAGGCTTTGAAGCCCTGTACCCGAATCGTTTTCGCGTCCTCAAAGAGGTGGTGAAAGCGGCGCGTGGCAACCGTAAAGAGATGATCCAAAAGATCTTATCCGAAATTGACGGTCGCCTACGTGAAGTGGGGATCAGCGCCAAAGTCAGCGGACGAGAAAAACACCTTTACTCCATCTACAACAAAATGCGGCTCAAAGAGCAGCGTTTTCACTCGATCATGGATATCTATGCCTTTCGGGTGATCGTCAAAGATGTCGACAGCTGTTACCGCGTGCTCGGTCAAATGCACAGTCTGTACAAACCGCGCCCTGGTCGCGTCAAAGATTACATTGCCATTCCCAAAGCCAACGGCTACCAATCCCTGCACACCTCGATGATCGGCCCGCACGGCGTACCGGTTGAGGTGCAGATCCGTACCGATTATATGGATCAGATGGCAGAGATGGGGGTGGCGGCCCATTGGGCCTACAAACAGCAAGGCGAGTCGGTCTCGACCGCGCAAATCCGCGCCCAGCGCTGGATGCAAAGCTTGCTGGAGCTGCAGCAAAGTGCCGGTAACTCGTTTGAGTTTATCGAGAGCGTGAAATCCGATCTGTTCCCCGATGAGATTTACGTGTTCACGCCGGAAGGCCGCATTGTCGAGCTGCCGGCAGGCTCCACACCGGTGGACTTTGCCTACGCGGTGCATACCGATATCGGCCACACTTGTGTTGGCGCACGGGTTGATCGCCTGCCATTCCCGCTGTCGCAAGCCTTAAGCTCGGGGCAAACGGTGGAAATCATCACCGCACCGGGCACCCGGCCAAACGCCGCGTGGCTCAACTTTGTGGTCAGCTCCAAAGCGCGGGCCAAAATCCGCCAGATGCTGAAAAACCTCAAACGCGATGACTCGGTCAGCCTTGGCCGCCGCCTGCTCAATCACGCCTTAGGCAGTGTGAAACTGCAAGATATCGCGCCAGAGAAAGTCAAACGCGTGCTGGATGACCTGAAACTGCACACGCAAGATGACCTGCTGGCCGAAATTGGCCTCGGTAATGCCATGAGCGTGGTGATTGCTCGCCGTTTGCAACAGGAAGTCAGTGAGCCGCAACCGGAGCCAAGTGGAAAAGCCTTACCGCACAAAAAGCTGCCGATCCGCGGTGCCGATGGCATTTTGCTGACCTTTGCCAAGTGCTGCCGACCGATTCCGGGCGATCCGATCATTGCCCACGTCAGCCCAGGTAAAGGCTTGGTGATCCACCATGAGTCTTGCCGCAACATTCGCGGCTATCAGAAAGAGCCGGAAAAATTCATGGCCGTCGAGTGGGATAAATCCGCCGCTAGCCAAGAGTTTATTACCGAGATCAAAGTCGAGATGGTGAACCATCACGGCGCGCTCGCTGATCTGACCGCGGTGATTGCCACCACTGAGTCCAATATTTACAACCTGACCACCGAAGAGCGCGATGGCCGCGTGTACAACATTTTCATCCGGTTAAGCGCACACGACCGGGTTCACTTGGCCAACATCATGCGCAAAATCCGGGTAATGCCGGATGTCATCAAGGTCAGCCGTAACCGTTACTGATTAATCATGACTCCAGAACGTTTTCAACGGATCCAACAGATGCTGGCCTTGCGCCAGCCTGATCTGACTGTCTGCATGGAACAAGTGCACAAGCCGCACAATGTGTCGGCGGTGATCCGTACCGCCGATGCGGTCGGCGTACACGAAGTGCATGCGGTATGGCCAGGCGATCGGATGCGCTCGTTGGTATCTACCGCCGCCGGTAGCAACAACTGGGTGGAGATCCGCACTCACCGCACCATTGGCGCGGCAGTCGGCCATCTCAAAGCGCAAGGCATGCAAGTGCTGGCCACCCACCTGTCTGATAAAGCGGTGGATTTTCGCAGCATCGATTACACCCGCCCAACCTGCATTTTGCTCGGTCAGGAAAAAACCGGTATCAGCGAAGAAGCACTGGCGTTAGCCGATCACCAGATCATCATCCCGATGGTCGGTATGGTGCAGTCGTTGAATGTGTCGGTGGCCTCGGCGCTGATTTTGTACGAAGCCCAACGTCAGCGTCAGCTGGCGGGCATGTATGACAGCAGCGCCGCCAGTCGCCTGAGCGAAGAAGAGCAGCAACGTCTGCTGTATGAAGGCGGCTATCCGGTGATTGCCAAAGTGGCGCGCCGCAAAGGGCTGCCGATGCCGCAGATTGACCAACACGGCGAAATCGTGGCACCGCCCGAGTGGTGGGCGACGATCCAGGCGGCGGATAACTAAGCGATGCGCGGGCGTCTGCTCGATGCACTGCCGCTGACCGCCCTGTCTGGGGTGGGCAGCAGCATGGCCGGTAAGCTGGATAAGCTTGGCCTGCACTCGGTGCAGGATCTGCTGCTGCACCTGCCACTGCGTTATGAAGACCGTACCCGCATCACGCCGATTGCCGGCTTGCTCCCGCTGGTGCATGCCAAAGTCGAAGGCACCATCCAAAGCTGTGAGTTAACCGGTGGTCGGCGGCGCATGCTGCTGTGCCGGATTAGTGATGGCTCTGGCATCCTCAGTTTGCGCTTTTTCCACTTTACCGCGGCGATGAAAAACTCGCTGGCGGTGGGGCGTCGCATCAGCGTCTTTGGTGAAGTCAAACGCGGGCAAATTGGCCCCGAGATGATGCATCCCGAATATCGCTTGCTCGGTGAGCAGGCCGATAGCAGCGTCGAAGAGACGCTCACCCCGGTTTATCCGGCGACCGAAGGGCTCAAGCAAGCCAGCTTACGCAAACTCACCGATCAAGCATTAGCGATGCTCGATAGCGTCGCCATCCCCGAGTTACTGCCCGACAGCCTCAATCACCGTCAGATGAGCATTGTGCAGGCGTTAAACCTGCTGCATCGGCCCACGCCCGATATCAGCGCCGAGGCGCTGGAGCATGGCCGCCATCCGGCGCAGCAGCGCTTGATCCTCGAAGAGCTGTTAGCCCATCACCTGAGCATGCTACAAGTCCGCGCCGGAACCCAAGCGCATCAAGCGCCGAGCTTGCCGCCATGTCAGCAGGCCGCGTTGTATCAACAGTTTTTAGCTGCCTTGCCGTTTTCGCCTACCGGTGCCCAACAGCGCGTAGTGAGTGAAATCGCCACCGATTTGGCCAAAGCGCAGCCGATGATGCGTTTGGTGCAAGGGGATGTCGGCTCCGGTAAAACCTTGGTGGCCGCTCTGGCGGCGTTGCAAGCCATTTGCGCCGGTCAGCAAGTGGCCTTGATGGCACCGACCGAGCTATTAGCCGAGCAGCACGCCACCACCTTTCGCAGCTGGTTTGAGCCGCTAGGCATTCGGGTCGGCTGGCTAGCCGGCAAGCAAAAAGGCAAAGCACGAATCGCGGAGCAACAAGCGATCGCCGATGGCGAGGCCATGATGGTGGTCGGCACCCACGCGCTGTTCCAGCAAGAAATTCACTTTGCTCGCTTGGGCCTCATTATCATTGATGAGCAGCACCGCTTCGGGGTGCATCAACGTCTGACCCTGCGCGAAAAAGGGGCCAGCAACGGCCTGTATCCACATCAGCTGATCATGACCGCCACCCCTATCCCGCGCACATTGGCGATGACCGCCTATGCCGATCTCGACACCTCGGTGATCGACGAACTCCCGCCCGGACGCACGCCAGTCACCACGGTCGCCATCCCCGATACCCGACGCGCCGATATCATCCGCCGCGTCAGCGATGCCTGCCAGCAAGAGCGACGTCAGGCCTATTGGGTCTGCACCCTGATTGAAGAATCCGAGCAGCTTGAAGCACAAGCCGCCGAAGACACCGCCGCCGATCTGCGTCTGCAATTACCGGCACTGCGCATCGGTTTGGTGCATGGCCGCATGAAAGCCGCCGAAAAACAGGCAGTCATGGCCGAGTTCAAAGCCGGCGCGTTAGACTTGCTGGTCGCCACCACGGTGATTGAAGTGGGGGTGGATGTCCCGAATGCCAGTTTGATGATCATCGAAAACCCTGAGCGACTGGGCTTGGCGCAGTTGCACCAGTTACGTGGCCGGGTTGGCCGTGGCGCGGTCGCCTCGCACTGCGTACTGCTGTACAAGACCCCACTCACCGCCACCGCGCAAAAGCGCTTGAGCGTGCTACGCGACAGTAACGATGGCTTCGTGATTGCCCAGCGCGATCTGGAAATCCGTGGCCCCGGTGAGCTATTGGGGACTCGGCAAACCGGTTTGGCTGAGTTTAAAATTGCTGACTTGCTGCGCGATCAGGCGCTGATCCCCGAAGTGCAAAAACTGGCCCGTCACCTGCACGAGCGCTATCCCGAGCACGCCGCCGCCTTAATCGAGCGCTGGCTGCCACGGCGAACCGATTACTCTCAGGCTTAATCTCGCGGCACACTGCGGTGTACTCCCGCATGCGCGCCAACTGGCTCGCCTGATAGTCCTCTGCGTTCTTGCACTGTATTTCCCGAGATATTCTCTGATATATCCACCGCTATGCAGCCACACGCATGTCACGGCAAAAAAGTTACCGCCATCACAAGCAAACGTTTGCTTTTTGGCGAAAGCTGGCTAAAATGCGCGCCATTATCTGCTTAACGTGCACACCAGCCAGTACTGAACTTACGGTTGCTTCCGCTATTACTGGAATAATTTATCGCCGGATAAGAGGAAAAGACGCATGACCTGCCGTCTTGCCCCCCGACACGATAAGACGGCGCAGACGCCGCACCGATACCGAACGCACGACCACCCGCACGGCGAGCCATCGCCTTGGTCACAGCAGTTAACCGAATCCTTTTACTCTGACATTTTGGAATCAGCATGAGCTCACAAGCTATCGAAACGGAACACCTCGATACCACTCCTGCCAGCACTTCCCGCCGTAATCCGGATCTGGTTTACCGCCTTGACGACCGCCCGCCGCTGCCGCAAACCCTGTTTGCCGCCGGTCAGCATCTGCTGGCAATGTTCGTGGCCGTGATCACCCCGCCTCTGTTGATTTGTCAGGCGCTGGGCCTGCCTGCTGCCGACACCCAACGCATCATCAGCATGTCACTGTTTGTCTCCGGTCTGGCCTCCTTCCTGACCATCCGGACTTTAGGCCCGATTGGCTCCGGTTTACTCTCGATTCAAGGCACCAGTTTCAACTTTTTAGGCCCGATCATCGCCGGTGGCTTGGCGCTCAAACAAGGCGGCGCCGATGTCCCGACCATGATGGCGGCACTGTTTGGCACCATCATTCTGGCCTCCTTTAGCGAAGTGCTGTTATCCCGCATTTTGCATCTGGCACAAAAAGTGATCACCCCGCTGGTCTCCGGCATTGTGGTCACCTTAATTGGCCTGACCCTGATCCAAGTGGGGCTGGTCTCCATCGGTGGCGGCTATGGTGCGCTCGGCGATGGCAGCTTCGGTAACCCGAAAAACCTGCTGCTGGCCGGTACCGTGCTGGGCATTATCGTCCTGCTCAATCGTCAGCGTAATCCATACCTGCGCGTGGCGTCACTGGTAATTGCCATGGGCGCGGGCTGCCTGCTGGCGTGGGCGCTGGATATGCTGCCAACCACCAGCCACGATGCGCCGCTGCTGATGATCCCTACTCCGCTCTACTACGGTCTGAGTGTCGATTGGAGTTTGCTGCTGCCGCTGGTGCTGGTTTTTCTGGTCACCTCGCTGGAAGCGATTGGCGATATCACTGCCACCTCGGAAGTGTCCGAACAACCGGTGTGTGGCCCGGTCTACCTGCGCCGTATCAAAGGCGGCGTGCTGGCCGATGGTTTAAACTCCGCGCTGGCCGGCCTGTTTAATAGCTTCCCGAACTCCACCTTTAGCCAGAACAATGGCGTGATCCAAATGACCGGCGTAGCCAGCCGCTACGTAGGCTATGCCGTGGCCGCCATGCTGGCCCTGCTGGGTCTGTTCCCGGTTATCGCGACCTGGGTGCTGAGTATCCCTGAGCCGGTCTTAGGCGGCGCCACTATCGTGATGTTCGGCTCGATCGCCGCTGCCGGTGTGCGCATCATGGCCCGTGAACAACTGGATCGCCGCGCCGTGCTGATCATCGCTATCTCGTTAGCGATGGGGCTGGGTGTGGCGCAGCAACCACAAATTCTGCAATTTGCCCCTGAGTGGCTAAAAAGCGTGCTGTCATCTGGCCTTGCCGCCGGTGGCCTGACTGCAATTGCCCTGAATCTGATCCTGCCTGCCGAACCACGCTGATCCCATCTCACCGGCCACATCGGTGGCCGGTGTCTGTCACATCCGATGAACGTGATCTGTCTGACAAGTTATTGGGCTACCCTCTAGTAAGGCTGCTCGGAAACAGGCAGACTGCTATATCAGGCAGCCATCTGCTCATGGAGGAGTGATGACCGATAATTTCCGCCTGCTCAATCAGATCCTGCAACAACGCCGCCCAGAAGAGCTGTTATTGCTGGCCGCGTTACTTATCGAGCAAGATATGCTGCATCCGGCCTTACGCTGTCTGGAAAGCGCCCATCAGCAATTAGGACCGGTGCCCGAGCTGTTACAGCACATGGCGCGACTGCGTCAGCGCTGCGGCGGACTGACTATCGATTGGCTGCCCGAGACTGCCACTCCGCTCGCCACCGGTGCGGCCCGCCGTGACGCGGAGAAATGTAACGATCTGCTGTTATCCTGACGGCGGCGATCGTAATGGCGCGGACCCAAACGAGATGCATGGCCTATGAAATTACTGAGCAAATTTCTGTGCACCCTTCTGATTTTGCTGGCTCTGGCGCTGGTTCTCGCCTATGCCTTGCTGCAAACGCCAACCGGTGCTGGCTGGCTCAGTGATCTGCTCTCGCGCCGCAGTGGGTACCAGATAACCATTGCCGGCGTACAACACAGTCCGCTTAATCCCGCCGAAATTCGCCTGCGTGAAGTACGCCTCAGCCGTGGAAGTGAACCGCTGCTGGATGCCGGAACGGTCACCCTGCGCATGGGTTGGTACACCCTGACCCATCCGCGCCACTGGCAACAAATTCGCCTGCAAGACGGTGAACTGCGCCTACCGGCGGTATTACAGCCGCAAGCCCAACCCCCATTGCAAGCGCGCCAACTGCTGCTGCAAAACATGGCGCTCAGTACGCCACTCGATGGCCGCTTACTGGTGGCGCATCCGGTCAGTGGCGGGATCACCCCGTTTATTCCCGGCCCCGGCGGCTGGCTCGGCGATGATTCACGCTTTGAACTCAGCGCCCAGAGCCTGACTTATGGCGAACTGGAATTGCAGCGGATGTTGCTGCGCGGCCGCTGGCAACAAGGCCGGTTACTGCTGCAAGATTTTGGTGCTGATATGCTGCAAGGCCAAATCAGTGGCCGCGGCGAGCGTAGCCGCGACGGCCACTGGAGTCTGCGCGATCTGCGTCTAACCCGTTTGCGCTTGCAAGATAACCGTCTGCCGCAAGTCCTCAGTCGTCTGTGGCAGCGTTTACCGGCCATCACCTTACACAATCTGGATCTGGTGGATGCGCGCTTTGAGGGCAATGATTGGTCGGTTAACGATCTGGACTTGAGCGCCGAAGACCTGCAACTCGGCCAAGGCCGCCTGCAATCCCGCGATGGCTTGCTCAGTCTGAATGCACTCGATCTGGTCTACCGCGATGTACACCTGCGCGATCCGGTACTCAAGCTGACCTTCACCCCTGATGGCATTACGCTGGATGATGTCAGCACCCGCTTTGAAAACGGACTGCTGCGCACCTACGGGCGTTGGAATGCCGCCCAACACAGCCTGCAGCTGGATGAAGTGGGGATCAGCGGTATTGAGTACACCCTGCCTGATAGCTGGCTGCACTGGCTCGCCCAACCGCTACCGAGCTGGCTGCAACAGCTGAATGTGCTGCGCCTCGATGTAAATAACAACTTACTGGTGGATATCCGTCCGCGTTTTCCTTTCCAGTTCACCGCGCTGGGTGCCAGTGGCAGTAACCTGCAACTGATCCGTGACCAGCACTGGGGGCTGTGGCAAGGCAGTCTACGTCTGAATGCTCGCGATGCCACCGTCAACAAAGTGGACTTACGCCACCTGCTGTTAGACCTGCAGGCACAAGACGGTCAGTTGACCTTGCATGAGCTGAGCGCCTTTGGTGGACAAGGATTGTGGGAAGGGAGTGGCAGCTTGCAGCAACAAGGGGAGTGGCCGTTCACCTTAAGCCTCACCGGCCAGCAAGTGGCCTTAGATAGCCTGCAACGCTGGGGTTGGTCAGCGCTGCCATTACGTGGCTTTGGTAATATTCATCTGGAACTGGCCAGCAGCGCACGCGCCCCAGATCAAGGGCTACGCCCACTCAGTGGACAACTGACCGTCAGCGCCGAGCAAGCGATGCTGCAAAATACGGCGGCCGCCGGCCTGTTTGCCGAAGCCAAAGCCGGTGACAACCCACGGCGTTGGTTGGATCTGAGCCAGCAAGAAGGGCAAATGACCTTGCTGCGTAATCTGCAACTGCGCCTGCGCGCCGCTGGCGGGATGGTGAACATTGAACAAGCCAGCGCCGCCGGTCAGCTTCCCTTTAGCCTCACCGGTCGCTATGCACGCACCGTCAGCACGCCAGATGCCGTCCAGCGCACCCAGTTGCAGCTGACGCTCTCCAATCCCAGCTTGTGTGAGCACCTCACGCGCTACTGGCAATCCAACACGCCAGCAAATGCTGTCGCCGACGATTCCGTAGCAGCCCCGCCGCTTCAAAGCAGCGTCGACGTCACGCCGTTACCGGCATGTGGCCCACAACCGGCCGGTAATACCAAATAAGTCCCGACGAACACCGCGCCGGGGCTGTCATCCGACAGCAACCGCACTTTCATCTGAACGCGGGCCTTGCGTCCGCGCCCTAAACGATCCAAATCGCCACCCAAATCGTTCAAATCAGCCACCGCCCGTGGTCGATTGCCGACCGGATGCGGATAGCGAATATGGGCATCGGCCAGAATAATCTCACCGCCCAGATTACGCTCACGCAGCAGTAACCAAATCAAGCCCCAGCCGGTTAAAGTCGCCAGCGAGAACAGGCTTCCGGCAAACACGCTGTCATACGGATTTTGATTGGCCGCCAGCGGCAAGCTGGTTTCAAAGCGCTGGCCGGTGTACTGCATGATTTTGATCCCCATCTTTTCACTGATCGGGATCGACTGATACCACGCCTGTTGCAGCTGCAAACACCAATCTGGACGGTGCAAGATAGTCTCGAGGTCAGCCAGCGGCTTGATCATCAGAAAATGGCGTACCGGCGTGCTGCTGGCGGTCTGCAACTCCCCCTGATTCTGGTAGCCCAGTTGGGTGAAAAAGGCCACCGCCTCTTCCCGTGCACTACATACCACACGACGCGCGCCTTCTTGCCGTGCCACCGACTCCAGCGCCATGGCCACTAGCGTGCCCAAACCGCGCCCGCGTAAATCGGGATGCACCGCCATAAAACGGATCGCCGCCTCATCATCGGCATTGATATAGACCCGCCCGATGGCCACCGGATTATCGTGCTCATCCACCACCATCTGGTGATGCGCACCGGCGTCATAGCCATCGCGCTCTGAGCCGGGCGGTTGGTGCAGCGGTGCCCGCAGCATCTGCCAGCGAAAGTGATAATAGCGCGCCAGCGCTTCATCAGTGGTGGGGGTACTTAAGCGGTACATCCTTGTACTCCTTGCAATCCATCGCTCTGAGATCTATCGATCTAAGATGTATCGGTGAGAAACTCACCCAGTGCACCGGTTTGGCCGGCGCAGCAAAGAAGAGCTTGCCGGTTACACCTGCAACCAGAAGGTCACCGGACCGTCATTGACCAGAGCCACTTTCATATCGGCGGCAAACCGGCCCTCTTCGGTCGGCAATTGGCCACGGCAGTAATCGGTAAAATAGCGATACAACGCTTGCGCGTCATCGGGCGCTGCGCCGCGGGAAAAGCTGGGGCGCAGCCCCTTTTGGGTGTCCGCCGCCAAGGTAAACTGCGATACCACCAGCACACTGCCACCGGCTTGTTGCACGTTCAGGTTCATCTTGCCCTGCTCGTCTTCAAAAATGCGGTAACCCAACACTTTATCCGCCAGACGGCGCGCCTTGGCTTCATCATCCCCTTGCTCCACACCGAGCAACACCAACAAGCCCGGGCCGATAGCGCCGGTCACTTCTCCGTCAACGGTCACACTGGCTTCACTGACGCGCTGAATCAATCCAATCATTTACTGCAACTCCTTGTGTACAACCTACTGCTGATTTTCTTACGATTTACGAGGCCGACTCCGCGTCGGCGGCCGCGCTGTGCAACGCGCGGATCAATGCATCAGTGATCCCCGGCTCTAACGCCGAGTGACCGGCATTTGGCACCACCTGCAACTGAGCATGCGGCAACGCCTGCTGCACCAGCCACGCATTTTCTAGCGGGCAAATCATGTCATAACGGCCATGCACCAGATACAGAGGGATCGCCGCCAAGCGTTCGGCATTGAGCAAAATATGATTATCCGGTTGCCATAACCGATGGCGGAAGTAATGGCACTCGAGGGTAGCCAGCGCCACCGCATGCTGCAAACTGCCCATCTGCTCTAAGATTTGCGGATCGGGCAGCAGCTGTATCAGATGCGCTTCCCACAACGCCCAGCTCCGGGCTGCCGCGCTGCGCTCCAGCTCATTATTTGAAGTGAGCAGTGACCAATAGCCTTCCAGCACCGTATCGGCCGACAAACGTGCATTGCTCTCATCAATGTCTGGCATCAGCGGCGCAATGAAGTGCCGATAATGCTCCGGGAACATTTGCGCCGCACCATGGGGCCCATACAGCCATTCCAGATCGCGCTGACGCCCCAAGAAAATCCCGCGCAACACCAACGCTTGCACCCGCTCAGGGAAGGCCTCGGCGTACAGCAAGCTCAGCGTACTGCCCCACGAGCCACCAAACAGCAGCCAGCGTGGGATCTGCAGCTCTTCGCGGATCGCTTCAATATCGGCTAACAGATCACTGACCTGATTATCGTGCCACTGCCCATGCGGCAATGATCGACCACAACCGCGCTGATCAAACAAAATGACCCGAAAGCGCTGCGGATCGAAAAAGCGCCGGCTGGTCTCATTGCACCCCGCCCCCGGTCCACCATGCACAAACAGCACCGGCAGCCCCTGCGGATTACCAACCTGCTCCAGATAAATCTGGTGCTGACCGCGGCGGATAAACCCGCTGTAATACGGCTGAATGGGCGGATACAGATGAAACATAAGCCTTCCCTCCTGCGAATAGGTGCCGAGCTATATGTGCCAGCCTGATGGCGGCCAGCGGTTCACGATTTATAACGTGGGTGACGGCTCGTCTTGCAGCGCCTGTGTCCGTCGCCATTCACCCAAGGTTGCGGTCACTTCGGCACCAAACAACACAATACACCAGCTTAAGTAAACCCAGACAAATAAAATCGGGATCACCGCCAGCGCACCGTAAATCACCTGATACGATGGGAAAAAAGTGATGTACAGGGTGAAAACTTTTTTGCTGATCTCAAACAGTAACGCCGCGATCAGCGCGCCACTGAGCGCATGTAGAGTCGGTACCCGCTCGGTAGGCACCACGCTGTACAGCAACCAAAACGCCAGCGAGGACAACACAAACGGGAACAGCAGCAGCAAGTTGTCGAGCACCCCGTTAATCCCCGTATCGGTAAGCAATTTCAGGGATAACAGATACGAGCTGGTCACTAAGCTGGCACCGGCCAACAACGGCCCCAGCGTCAAAATCATCCAATAAATGGCAAACGACACCACCGCCGGACGACGCCGCTGGCTACGCCAAATGTGGTTCAGGGTTTTATCCACTGCCGAAATCAACAGCAGCGCCACCACCACCAAGGCGATGATCCCCACCGCACTCATCTTGCTGGAGTTAGAGACAAACTCGTCCAGATAGGTTTGCACCACATCCCCGGTCGCTGGGACAAAGTTGCTGAAAATAAAGTGCTTCACCTTATCGGTCACCCCGACAAACACCGGAAAGGCGGTAAAGACCGAAAAGACCACCGTCACCAGCGGCACCAACGACAGCAACGTCACATAAGCTAAATAACCGGCCGTCACCGTCAGGCGGTTTTCATTGCTGCGCGCCAATAGCAGACCGGCAAAGGCCCGTACTTGCGCCCAACTGCGCACAAAAGATGGCGTATCCATGACAATGTCCTTCTCACTGTATCAATCACGTTGTATTAATCAGTGCCTATAGTAACGATCCTGTTGCCGAATTACGCCCCGAGATCCCGCTGCCGGAAATATTCCAAGACAGTTTGCGCATCTTTTACCCACACGCTCTCAATACCTAAGGCGCGCGCGGCGGCAATATTGTCGGCATTGTCATCAAAAAAGCAGCTTTGTGCCGGCGTAAATCCGGTATCTGCCAGCACCTGCTGATAAATTTGCGGCTGTGGTTTACGCCATCCCATCTCGTTGGATAGATAGACCCGATCGGCGCTGTGCGCCACTTGTGGGTATAGGCTCGGCCATAACTCACAGTGCAGCGCATTGGTGTTCGACAGCACCACCACCGTCTCACCCGCCGCACGCAGTTGCTGCATGCGCTCAATCACCGGCATACGCAGCGCGCCAAAAATCGCCTGCCACCCTTCGGCAAACTGGGCAAAACTCAATTGCATGCCTAACACTCGGTTCACCGCTTCGGCAAACTCGGCATCACTCAAGGTCCCGCGCTCGTGCTCACAAAACGCCGCATCATGGGTAAAGCGCGCCTGCAAAGTAGCCACCGGCACCCCACTGTGCTGACTCCATACCTGTAGCACGCGCTGAAAATCGATATCGATAATCACATTGCCCAAATCAAAGATATATAACACCCGCTCACTCCTTGCTGTTGCCTTAAATATCGCCAGATGTCTAATAAGTACCTGCTGGGGACAAAAGCCAATCACAGCTATAACGCACTGATAAAAAGCATAAAAAAAGGGAGCCTACCGGCTCCCTCTTTGGATTATTCGACAGAAGGCTTAATGCCTGCGGTCTTTTTATACTAGCCTGACAAATTAGTCTTTGCTGCCGCGATGCGCACGCTTACGATCATTTTCGGTCAGGTGTTTCTTACGCAGACGCACGCTCTGCGGAGTCACTTCAACCAGTTCGTCATCATCGATGAACTCCAGCGCTTGTTCCAGAGTCATCTTGATTGGGGTAGTCAGCGTGGTCGCTTCGTCAGTACCAGAAGCACGCATGTTGGTCAGCTTCTTACCCTGCAGACAGTTAACGGTCAGGTCGTTAGAACGGCTGTGGATACCGATGATCTGGCCTTCGTACACTTCGGTACCGTGACCCAGGAACAGACGACCACGATCCTGCAGGCTGTACAGCGCGTACGCCAGAGCCTTACCGGTACCGTTAGAGATCAGAACGCCGTTGATGCGCTGACCGATTTCACCTGGACGCACGTCATCGTAGTGGCTGAAGCTGGAGTACAGCAGACCAGTACCGGAAGTCATGGTCATGAACTCGGTACGGAAGCCGATCAGGCCACGGCTAGGGATGATGTAATCCAGACGGATACGGCCTTTGCCATCCGGGATCATGTCGCGCATTTCACCCTTACGCAGACCCATCGCTTCCATCACAGAGCCCTGGTGCTGCTCTTCGATGTCCAGAGTCACTTGCTCGAACGGCTCTTGTTTGCGGCCATCGATGTCACGGAAAATTACTTTCGGACGGGATACCGCCAGCTCGTAACCTTCACGACGCATGTTTTCGATCAGAACGGACAGGTGCAGTTCACCACGACCTGATACACGGAATGCATCCGGGTCTTCGGTTTCTTCAACACGCAGGGCCACGTTGTGTACCAGCTCTTTGCGCAGACGGTCCAGGATCTGGCGGGAAGTCACGAATTTACCTTCGCGGCCGCAGAATGGAGAGGTGTTAACGCAGAAGAACATGGTTACGGTTGGCTCATCCACAGTCAGCGCTGGCAGCGCTTCAACGGCGGATGGATCGCACAGGGTATCGGAGATGTTCAGCTCACCCAGACCGGTGATTGCGATGATATCGCCCGCTTCACACACTTCCGCTTCGATACGTTGCAGACCCATGTGGCCCAGCACTTTACCGACTTTACCGTTACGACGGTTGCCTTCGCTATCCACGATAACGATCTGCTGGTTTGGCTTAACAGAACCACGCTTGATACGGCCGATACCGATAACACCTACGTAGTTGTTGTAGTCCAGCTGAGAAATTTGCATCTGGAATGGAGCTTCCAGCTCAACTTTCGGCGGCTCAACGTGCTTAACGATAGTTTCGAACAGTGGAGTCATGTTCTCAGCCATCTCGTCCGCTTCCAGACCGGCAATACCGTTCAGAGCAGAAGCGTAAACGATAGGGAAGTCCAACTGCTCGTCAGTTGCACCCAGGTTCACGAACAGGTCAAACACCTGATCCACCACCCAGTCAGGACGCGCGCCCGGACGGTCAACCTTGTTGATAACCACGATCGGACGCAGGCCGTAAGCAAAGGCTTTCTGCGTAACGAAACGGGTTTGTGGCATAGGACCGTCCATTGCGTCTACCAGCAACAGTACGGAATCTACCATCGACATCACACGTTCTACTTCACCACCGAAGTCGGCGTGACCTGGGGTATCAACGATGTTAATGCGGTATCCATTCCACTCGATGGCCGTGTTTTTAGCCAGGATGGTAATCCCACGCTCTTTTTCCAGATCGTTGGAGTCCATTACACGTTCAGTGGCGTCGCTACGATCTCCGAGGGTACCGGACTGTTGCAGCAACTTATCAACCAGGGTGGTCTTACCGTGGTCAACGTGGGCAATGATGGCGATATTACGCAGATTCTCAATCACAGATGTGGTCTCTGGGGGTTAACAAATTAGCGGATATTGTACACAGCTTGAGCAAAAGACTAAACAGATCACAGCAAAACATTACTGGCAAGTTTAGCTGACTGCCGGCGTGAGCCGTTTCACAAGCTGCACAATCAAAGTGTGAACATTATTACAGAAGAATCGTAATTTTGCTGCCACATATCGCAGGCAATATGATCTTTACGGCAGGGTTGCGCTTTCTGCGCATAATTTTGCTGAAGGATTATACAACCAACCTATTATAGAGGATATCAATTCCTGCATTGCACCAAAATGGCGCAATGATTCCCCATCACGGTGCAAAAAATGGCAACGCCTCTGTGGATACCGCGCCGTTGCACCCTGACCAGCCGCAGCCGCACGCGGCAAAACAGGTTTTGAAAACTTGGCACACTTCTCGCTATATACCCCATGAAGGTCCGCAGCGGCCTAGTGACCAAGACCTACATCGCTACAAAGTATTTTTGGCAGTCCACGACAACATAAAACATTGCGACAACATCGGAGGTTACACCATGTCAGCTGAACACGTATTAGCTATGCTGCAAGAGCACGAAGTGAAATTCGTTGATCTGCGCTTTACTGACACCAAAGGCAAGGAGCAGCACGTTTCCATTCCTTCTCACCAAGTGAATGCCGACTTCTTCGAAGAAGGTAAAATGTTCGATGGCTCTTCCATCGAAGGGTGGAAAGGGATTAACGAATCTGACATGGTTCTGATGCCGGATCCGGCAACCGCGGTTTTAGACCCATTCACCGATGACAGCACCCTGATTATCCGTTGTGACATCTTAGAGCCAGGCACCCTGCAAGGTTACGATCGTGACCCACGCTCTATCGCCAAACGCGCCGAAGACTACATGCGCAGCACCGGCATCGCCGACACCGTGCTGTTTGGCCCAGAGCCAGAATTCTTTGTGTTCGATGACGTGCGTTTCAAAACCGGCATCTCCGGCTCCTTCTTCCAACTGGATGATATCGAAGCGGCATGGAACACCGGCACCGAATACGATGGCGGTAACAAAGGCCACCGTCCAGCCGTAAAAGGCGGCTACTTCCCTGTGGCACCGGTTGATTCTTCCCAGAACCTGCGCTCTGCAATGTGTCTGGTGATGGAAGAGATGGGGCTGGTGGTAGAAGCTCACCACCACGAAGTGGCCACTGCCGGTCAAAACGAAGTGGCGACCCGCTTCAACACCATGACCATCAAGGCTGACGAAATCCAGATTTACAAGTACGTGGTACACAACGTGGCGCACGCCTACGGCAAGACCGCGACTTTCATGCCAAAACCACTGTTCGGTGACAACGGCTCCGGCATGCACTGCCACCAATCACTGGCGAAAAACGGCGTGAACCTGTTCTCCGGTGACAAGTACGCCGGCCTGTCTGAAATGGCACTGTACTACATCGGCGGCATCATCAAGCACGCCAAAGCGCTGAACGCCTTCACCAACCCAACCACCAACTCGTACAAGCGTCTGGTACCAGGTTATGAAGCGCCAGTTATGCTGGCTTACTCAGCGCGTAACCGCTCCGCGTCTATCCGTATCCCAGTGGTTGCGAGCCCGAAAGCGCGCCGTATCGAAGTACGCTTCCCGGATCCAGGTGCTAACCCATACTTGGCCTTTGCTGCTCAGCTGATGGCCGGTCTGGACGGTATCGCCAACAAGATCCACCCAGGCGATGCGATGGACAAGAACCTGTACGATCTGCCGCCAGAAGAAGCCGCTGAGATCCCAACCGTGGCCGGCTCTTTGGAAGAGGCCATGAGCGAGCTGGATGCCGACCGTGAGTTCCTGACCCGTGGCGGCGTCTTCACCGACGACTTTATCGATTCCTATATTGAGTTGAAACACGCCGATATCGACCGCGTGCGCATGATGCCGCACCCAGTTGAGTTCGAAATGTACTACAGCGTGTAATACGCCGTGTCATTTCAACGGCAGTGCGTGTAACAACCTTTTTTGTTGCCGTGGAAACTTTCAGCCCGCCTCACAGGCGGGCTTTTTTATGGTTGCCGCCACGGCCCCCGAGCATCGACACTTAGCGCCATAACTTATGGCTCCATAATTTAGACGCCATCATTTAAGCACCGCTATTTAAGCATCATTGTCTGAGCGTCCAACCGCGTCCGCCCCACTGCTTGGCAGTACGCGCTACCCGCTCGGCCATTTCCTTTTTCATCTGCGGAGAACGTCATGCGCCTGTTTTGCCTGACACTGCTGTTTGCCACCCTATCGGCGTTTGCCAGTGAGACTCGGCTGATCTGTTCATGGACCGATGCCAACGGCATTACCCACTTCAGCACTAACCAGCCCAAAGGGGCCACCTGCCGTGAAATCACCCCGGCCGCTCCCATCAAATATGACAGCGGCAAGCTGCCCTCGACGCGCCTGAACAATAACGCGAACGCGCCCGCGCGCAGTACCCGCAGCAGCACTAATGCCGGCCCCGCACTCGCAGGCAACGTGGCGACCCAAATAGCCATCTTGTCACCGATTGATGAAGCGACCGTGCGTAACAACAGCGGCAATATTGATGTCACCGTGATGGTGGTGCCGAAATTGGCCGAGCAGCAAACCATTCAGCTGAAAATCGATGGCCAAGCGGTAGGGGAACCGAGCCGCAGTATCCAGCAGCAATTGAACAATATCGATCGCGGCTCGCATCAGCTGAGTGCGGATTTGCTGGAAAACGGTAAAGTGATCGCCTCCGCACCGCCTGTCACGGTATTTTTACACCGCGCCAGCATTTTGAACCGCGAAGCGCTCAACCCGCCGATTCAGCCGCGCGCCAAGTAAGGCCTATCATGCAGCGCCAGTGCCGACCCGCGTCGATAAGTTAAGGTGGCAAAGGCCGCCGGCTCGATTATAGTGACAGACAGTTTCCGTGCGCCGCCACCCGCGGCGCACCTTTGCTGCCAAGGAGCCATGATGGAGCCGGATATTGCTCAATCCCTGCTGCACAACCTGAAAACCGGCGTCTTGTTGCTGGATAATAGCCTGAACATCCACTATGCCAATCCGGCCGCCGAACAATTGCTGTCGCACAGCGCCCGCAAGCTGATTGGCGTGCCGCTGCCTGCCTTGATTGAATATATCTCGCTGGATTTGACGCTGATGCGCCAGGCATTGGAGCAGCAGCAAAGCTTTACCGATAACGAAGTCACGCTGGTGATTGACGGCAAAGCCAGCATCGTCGAGCTCACCGCCCAGCACCTGCATACCGGTGCTCAGCACACCGTGCTGGTGGAGCTGCACCCGTTGGATACCCATCGCCGCCTAAGCCAAGAGCAGTTGCAACAATCGCAACAATCGGCAGCGCGCGAGCTGGTACGTGGGCTAGCGCATGAAATCAAAAACCCGCTCGGTGGCCTGCGCGGTGCGGCGCAGTTGCTAGAGCGCGCCTTGCCCGATCCGGCACTGACCGAGTACACCGGCATGATCATCGCCCAAGCCGATCGCTTACGTAATCTGGTCGACCGGCTGCTTGGCCCACAGCGCCCGGGCGTGCGCAGCGAACAAAATCTGCATGTGGTACTGGAGCAAGTACGCAAGCTGGTGGAGCTGGAAACCCCCACCCACATCACCTTAATTCGTGATTACGACCCCAGCCTGCCGGAGTTCGAGCATGATCCTGAGCAGCTTGAGCAAGCGATCCTCAATATTGTGCGCAACGCCGTCCAAGCCCTCGGTGAACAACCCGGCACCATCACCCTGCGCACCCGCACCGCCTTTCAGCAAACCCTGCACGGTGAACGTTACCGGCTGGCGGTACGGCTCGATATCATCGACAGCGGCCCCGGAATTCCGGCACAGCTGCAAGATACGCTGTTCTACCCGATGGTCAGCGGACGCGAAGGCGGCCACGGCTTAGGGCTATCGATTGCCCGTAATCTGATTGACCAACATCGCGGCAAGATTGAGTGCAGCAGCTGGCCAGGGCATACCGAATTTTCCATTTACCTGCCGCTACGCAAATAGCGGCATCAAGTTGGCATGAATTTAGCTCGAATATTGGAACGTTAATTCCCAGCGGCTTAAACTAAGCCCACGCGATAGCCTAATATCGCGACATAGACCAATCAGCAAGTTCACGAGGCGCACGGCATGACGAAAGGACGGGTATGGGTGGTGGATGACGACAGCGCCATCCGCTGGGTACTGGACAAGGCCCTCAGTAGCAGCCAGATCCGCTGTGAAACATTCGACAGCGCCGCCGCCGTGCTAGACGCGCTGCAACAGAGCAAACCGGATGTCCTACTCTCTGACATCCGCATGCCGGGCATGGACGGCCTGACCCTGCTCGGTCAGCTGCAACAGCAAGCACCGCAGCTGCCGGTGATCATCATGACCGCCCACTCCGATCTCGATGCCGCGGTCAGCGCTTATCAGCGCGGAGCCTTTGATTACCTGCCCAAGCCCTTTGATTTAGATGAAGCGGTGGCACTGGTTGAGCGCGCCTTGCAACACAGCCTTGAACAGCGCCAGCAACGCGCCCCCGCCAATGAACCAGTGCGCGGCGCGCAATCCGAAATCATCGGCGAAGCGCCGGCCATGCAAGAGGTGTTTCGCGCCATTGGCCGCCTATCACGCACCGCCATCAGCGTGCTGATTAATGGCGAGTCCGGTACCGGTAAAGAGCTGATTGCCCACGCCCTACATCGCCACAGCCCACGTGCCAGCGCGCCCTTTATCGCCCTGAATATGGCGGCCATTCCGAAAGACTTAATTGAATCGGAGCTGTTTGGCCATGAGAAAGGTGCCTTTACCGGTGCCGGCGCGGTACGTCAGGGGCGCTTTGAACAGGCAAACGGCGGCACCTTGTTTTTGGATGAAATCGGCGATATGCCACTGGATATCCAAACTCGCCTGCTACGGGTCTTGGCCGACGGCCAATTTTACCGCGTCGGCGGCCATACTCCGCTGCACGTGGATGTGCGCATCATCGCCGCCACCCACCAAGATCTGGAAGCGCGCGTGCGCGAAGGGCTGTTTCGCGAAGACCTCTTCCATCGCCTGAATGTGATCCGTTTACAGCTGCCCGCCCTGCGTGAGCGACGCCAAGATATCGCCGCGTTAAGTCGCCATTTTCTGCTCAGTGCCGCACGCGAACTCGGGGTTGAAGCAAAAACGTTGCATCCGGATACCCTACGGGTCATGAGCGAGTTTCACTGGCCGGGCAATGTGCGCCAACTGGAAAACATCTGTCGTGGCTTGACCGTCATGGCCGCCGGTAAGGAGATTTTTGTCTCCGATTTACCGGCTGAATTAACCCGCCCCGCCAGCAGTGTTGATACAGCCGCCTCGGCGCTAAACTGGCAGCAACCGCTGCAACAGTGGGTGTTACAACAACTGGCGCGGGGTCAGGAGGATTTACTCACCACTTTGCAACCGGAGTTTGAGCAATTACTGCTCGATGCTGCCTTGCAACATACCCGAGGTCACAAACAAGAAGCGGCCCGCCTGCTGGGCTGGGGGCGCAATACCCTGACCCGTAAACTTAAGGAATTAGGGATCCACTGACCACGGCAAATTAAAGCGATATTCGTCACACTTTTAACCGTAACAGGGTTAGGCGATTTTCACCCCAGTGTCTATACTGTCACACCAACTAAAATACACTGGGGAGCCTTTGCATGATTGCACGCGATTTACCGTTGACCGACTTACACCGTCATCTGGACGGCAATATTCGTCCATCGACCATTTTGGAGCTGGGTCAACAGCACGGCATCATGCTGCCCGCCGATAACCTGCCGGATCTGCTGCCGCACGTACAAATCACCGAGAATGCCCCGACACTGGTCAGCTTCCTGCAAAAGCTGGATTGGGGCGTGGCAGTACTGGCCGATCTGGATGCCTGCCGCCGCGTTGCCTATGAAAACATGCAAGATGCCGATAACGCCGGTCTGGATTACACCGAGCTGCGCTTCTCACCATACTACATGGCGATGAAACACAACCTGCCAGTACAGGGCGTGGTGGAAGCAGTCGCCGACGGCATTGCGCAAGGCCGCCGTGACTTTACCGTGAAAGCCAACCTGATTGGTATTTTGAGCCGTACGTTCGGCACCACCGCCTGCCAGCAAGAGCTGGATGCGCTGCTGGCCTGTCGCCAACACTTAGTCGCTATCGATCTGGCCGGTGATGAACTCGGCCAACCGGGTGAGCTGTTTGTGCCGCACTTTAGCCAAGTACGCGATGCCGACTTACACATCACCGTGCATGCCGGAGAAGCGGCGGGCGCAGCCAGCATGTGGCAAGCTATTCAGCAATTGGGCGCAGAGCGAATTGGTCATGGCGTAAAAGCCATCGAAGATCCGCGTCTGATGGATTATCTGGCCGAGCACCGCATTGGCATTGAATCAGCCCTGACCTCCAACGTGCAGACCACCACGGTCAGCGCGCTAGCCGACCACCCACTGAAAACTTTCTTGCAGCACGGCATTGTCGCCAGCATCAATACCGACGATCCGGCAGTAGAAGGCATCGAAATTGCGCACGAATACAATGTCGCCGCACCAGCAGCGGGTCTGACTCCAGCGCAAATTCGCCAAGCGCAGGAAAACGGCATGCATCAAGCGTTCTTAAGCGATAGCGATAAAGCCGAACTGCGTGCGCAAGCACGTGCGCGCAGCATGTAATACATCGCGCGACGCTGCGCCACAGCAGTGCGTATTGCGTTCAAGAAAAAAGCGGCCAAAGGCCGCTTTTTTTTGTCCTGATTTGCTGTACTGAGAGCTTTGCGTACTCACTCGTACTCGCAGCTTACGCCGCCCACACATTCGCAGGTTTTAAATCACACGCGAGAACTGCTGGCGACGCGCTTGCTGGCGCAGATAAGTATCAAAGCACATGCAGATATTGCGGATCAGCAAGTGACCTCGCGGCAACACTCGAATGCCCTGTGCATCCATCTCCAACAATCCATCAGCGGCCAATGGCGCTAACAGCTGCAAATCTTCGGCAAAGTGCTGGTTGAAATCGATACTATACTGCTGCTCGATATCGGCAAAGCGCAGTTGGAAGTTACAAATCAGCGCTTTAATCACATCACGGCGCAGACAATCTTCGTCGCTCATGCGTAGCCCCTTGGCTAAGGCATGGCCGTGCGCTTCAACCTCGGCATAATAATGCTTCAGCTCACGCTGGTTCTGCGCATAGTGATCGCCCAGCATGCTGATCGCCGAGACCCCTAAGCCCAACAGATCGCACTCCGCTTGGGTGGTGTAACCTTGGAAGTTGCGGTGCAACTCGCCGTTACGCTGCGCCACCGCCAGCTCATCTTGCGGCCGGGCAAAGTGATCCATCCCGATAAACTGATAACCGGCCCCGCACAGCATCTGGATACTCTCTTGCAAGATAGCCAGCTTTTGCACCGGAGAGGGCAAATCTTCATCGCGAATTTTACGCTGTGCAGCAAAGCGGGCTGGCAAATGCGCATAGTTAAATACGCTTAACCGATCCGGATTGAGCTCAATCACTCGCTGCAAGGTAAACGCAAAACTTTCCGGTGTCTGCTTCGGCAGACCGTAAATCAAATCGATATTGGTGGAGATAAAACCCAGCTCACGCGCCCGCGCCATCAGGGCAAAGATAAACTCTTCATCTTGCTCGCGGTTGACCAGACGCTGCACTTCCTTGTTAAAGTCCTGCACCCCCATGCTCATGCGATTAAAGCCTTCGCTACGCAAGTGATCCAGCATATCCAGCTCGATTTCACGCGGGTCCAGCTCAATGCCAATTTCAGCCTCAGGCAGGATGTGGAAGTTCTCCCGCAGCAGTGCCATCAGGCGAGAAACCTGCGCTTTACTCAAGAAGGTCGGCGTACCGCCACCCCAGTGGATTTGCGTCACCAGACGTCCAGCAAACAGCTGGGCGCGGGCGCGGATCTCTTGCTCCAGCACGTCCAAATAGTGGTCGGCTTTATGAGCATGACGGGTGATGACTTTGTTGCAGCCGCAGAAATAACACAGCTTATGGCAAAATGGGATGTGTACGTACAACGAAAGTGGACGCTCTGGATAACGGGCGGCCGCTTCGGCAAAATCGCTGTGCTGGTAGCCCTCGTGAAACTCAAGAGCGGTCGGGTAGGAGGTGTAACGAGGCCCAGAATAGTTATATTTTTGGATGAGATCTAAATCCCACTGCGTTGGGTTCGTCACTGACACTGACTCAGACATGCTTTAATTCCTTCCACATGGCCGCCGCTCCAGCGACGGCACTTTATTCAGGGTATTTGGCGCACCATGCCAGCAACTGCGGCAACTCCTGTTCAATGGCGGGCTGCAGGCGCTCTTCGGCCCGGACTCGCTCCAAATCCCATTTCATTATTTGATTGCGCTTGTGTTGCTTGCGAGCGTCATGGGTCGGCATTTCTGCCACGACCTGATACAGCTCTGCCATCGCCGGAAAGTCGCGCGCCAGTTCCGGTTTGTCCTGTTCCGCCAACAGCTCCAGCAGCCGCCCAATGCGCAGCACGCCTTCAGCCAATTCACACTGCCCGCTTTGCATCGCCCGTGCGATGGTACGGATGCTATCGAGCATATGCTGGCGACGATGCGCCGCCAGCGCAGCCTGTTGCTGACGTTGCAGCTGCCCCTGACGCCAGAGGCGTCCGAGCAGCCAGCCGGCATACAGACCGAGCGGCAGCAGTACCATGACTGCTGCAAGCACTAATCCCTGTTGCCACGCCATCAGAATGCTTTCGGATCGCTGTTGTTAAAGCGCTCCCACAGATCTTCTGGGCTATTGCCCGGCGCCTGTGAGTCTTGTTCTGCACTCTCTTCCTCGTCGGTCAGACCGAGGATTTGCATCAGCTCATCCACGCGATCCAGCGCGTTATCCACGTAGGATTGCTCTTCGCTGCTCAAGCTTTCGCCAGCGTCGACGCGATCCAGCAACAGGTGCAGACGCTCGTCATTTTCCAGCATCGCCAACTCTTCTGCTGGGGTCAGTTTTGGTTTCGCTGGCGCGGCAGCAACCGCCGGTTTTTTCGGCTGACGGTTGACAAATTCCACCATCAACGGCACCGGCTTTTTACTGCCGATACGTGGGTCTTTTACAGCGCGACCTTCATTTTGCTGGCCTTGCTCAGCCACATTCTGGCGTGAACCAGAGCGCAGACCTTTACGCTTTTTCAGACGTTTTTGCTCACGGGAGAGCTGATCAATTTCAGCGCGGCTCTTTTTCGGCGCACGAGGGGCACTTTTCAGAGCAGGCACTTTACGGGATTTCTTTTCGCGGGTCATATCAACACCAATTGTGATGCGGGATCAGTAAACAACATTATGCCAGTGTTTACGCTCAGAAATAGAGCATTCTGGAATATAAGCGCCGGAATCTAGCAAAAAGAGGGTAAATAGCAAATAAAAAAGGCAGCGTTCAACGCTGCCCATGAAAGAATCGTGTCTTCTTTTCATCTGGGGATAACAACTCTCCCCGAGTGCATCCTAAACTGGTCTGTCCGCTTTCCCTGCGCGTAAGCTCTTGCTATCACACCATCCTGATGCTTTCTATCATCCGTGCAATCTTTGATGTCCACCACGGCGTCCTGCCGCTAACCCCACTCACCCACTGCCTGACAGCAGCGTCGGTGGTGACGCATTATCTGGCACGGCATTCCCGCCATACCGGTTCCACTGCCCCAGCTAATCTACGCGTCCGTACTGCGCAGGCAATCGTAAGGCCCAGTGATTGTGCGCCACTTCACAGTAAAAAAGCGGAAAATTTGACCATTGCGCGATTTGCTCACCGGCCAGAGAATCTGGCCAGCGAGCAACACGGTCAGTGCAAGCCACCAACATAACCGGCCAGCGCTTTGATTTCTGCATCCGTCAGATGCGCAGCCACTTGCCGCATCATCAAGTTCGGATCATTTTGTCGCTGTCCGGCGCGAAACGCGGTCAGCTGAGCACTGATATAGTCAGCATGTTGACCGGAGATTTTCGGGAAGCCCGACAAGCCGGTGCCATTACCACGCGGACCATGACAGGCGACACAGGCCGGAATGCCGCGCTGCTTATCCCCGGCCATGTACAGCTGTTTGCCAAGCTCCACACTGGCTTTATCGGTATAGGCAGGAGCCGAGACTTGCTCGGAGAACCAAGCGGCCAAATCTTGCATATCCTGCTCAGACAAGGCCGCCACTTGACCTTGCATGATGGCATTCGCGCGCCCCTGCTTACCGCCGGAGTCCGCCGCCAGTTTGAATTCTTTTAGCTGCTTGAGCAGATATTTGTTATGTTGTCCGGCCAATTTTGGATTGACGGGGATGGTACTGTTCCCGTCAGCATTATGGCAGGCCACACACACCGCAGCGGCGATCTTCTTACCCGCTTCTGCGTTTCCCTGTGCCTGCGCAACACCGCTGACACCCAGCATCATTGAAATCACGAGCGCAAATTTTTTCATGGCGTTCCATTTAGCTATATGATTGTTGTTATGCCAATAACGGATAATCCTGTCCGTTACCGTAAGGTTTCGGCGGTCAGCGCAGTGCCTTACGCACTATTACAACAGATATTTTACACATTTTCACATAAAAGAAATCATCACACCACATTTGACTTAAGGTGGAGATCGCTCCGTGGCTCAATTTAATTATCACGTTACCCATTTTGTTACTAGCGCACCGGATATCCGTCACCTTCCGGTGGACAACGCCATCGAAGTGGCCTTCGCCGGCCGTTCGAATGCGGGCAAATCCAGCGCGCTCAATACCCTGACCAATCAGAAAAACTTGGCGCGTACCAGTAAAACCCCTGGCCGTACTCAGCTGATTAACCTGTTTGAAGTGGCCGAGCAGGCGCGTCTGGTCGACTTGCCAGGTTACGGCTATGCCGAAGTACCGGAAGAGATGAAGCGCAAATGGCAGCGCGCGCTGGGTGAATACCTGCAAAAACGCGAATGCCTGCGTGGTCTGGTGGTGCTGATGGATATCCGCCATCCACTCAAAGACTTGGATCAGCAGATGATTGCGTGGGCGGTAGAGTCCGGCCTGCCGGTGCTGGTGCTGCTGACGAAAGCCGATAAGCTGGCCAGTGGTGCCCGTAAAAATCAGGTGAATCTGGTGCGCGAAGCCGTACTGGCGTTCGAAGGTGATATTCAAGTCGAAGCGTTCTCCTCCCTGAAAAAACTGGGTGTGGATAAGCTGCGCCAGAAGCTGGATACCTGGTTTACCACCGAGATTGATGCCCTGAATCAGGCTGAACTGGATGCGGACGATAGCGACGCAGAATAAAGTTCGGTGACTGACACGTTGCCTGTCACGTTATGCTAGATCGAAGCGAGATGGGTCGCGAAAAGGGAAATAAGTCCCCACCGTACGGTGGGGCAACGGGAGAGAAATAGGAGGTTTTTATTGTTATGCCGTTAAGGATCTTCGATCCTGCGCGGTTTCGCAAGATCTTTGTGTAAGATCGCACCATCATACATAAGTTTGCGCTGCACTCTTGATTCCCCTCACGAATACGCACATTACTTCATAGCACCTTGTCTGATAAAAGCCCGATTTAGCAACGATACGTCAGATCCTGCCGCGATCTAACACGACAGTGTTATGTTTGGCGCATTCGGTTATACGCCCGACCGGTTCTGTTTCCCTGTTCTGCTTCTCTGTCCTTTTCCCTGCTCACGGCCACACCTCTTTGTATTCACAATCGGTGGTGCGAATCTCTCTTAGCAAACCCATGCCACACTATGCTTGTGCGGCGCTTGTGCAGCAGCACGCGCAACAGGGCAATTTGATTTTTCATCGAGAAATAAGTGTGCGCAAGCTGTAGCTTTACAACAAATTACTGGAGAAGGTGGGCAGCGGGTAGACAGGCAACAAAAAGGCCGGCAAAAGCCGGCCCGAAAAAAATACGTAAGCAAAAATGTGAGTCTGGTGACAACGCCGCCATCACACAGACAAAAAATAAGATAAACAAGAAGAGCGAAATGATTATATCGCACTTAGAAACATTTTAAAGTAATTACTCTAATTTCTAGGCGATAAAATCGGCGACCGCGCTCACAAAAACGACGCAGTGTGAGAAAAAGAGCCATCATCAACGGGAAAAAGAGTAACCAGCAGCGGGAAAAACGGTAACAAGGGGCGACGTTGTGGGGAAAAAAGCGGCAAAACGCAGATAAAAGAACGCCCCGCTCTAACGAGCGGGGCGGCTAAAAATTCAGCCAAATCCGATTACGTGAAGTAAAAGGTCTGAAAGATAGAACATCTTACCTCTGTACCCTACGCGAAAAACTGTACAACAATTCGACGGACGAGGAAAGCAATTTTTGTAGTTTGTTTTCACTTTTATGTCGCACTTCACTACTGACGGTAACATTAGCCCGAGGTTATTTTTCTCAGTGAAAATAGCTCAGGCTCAGTGTGAGTCGCGGCAGCACCCGATCAGTGTGCCTGATCCCAGTTATCACCCACGCCGACCTCAACCAGCAGCGGCACATCCAGCGTGGCACTGTGCTGCATCAGCTCACGCACCTTGGCACTGCACAGCGCCACTTTCTCTTGCGGCACTTCGAAGACCAATTCATCGTGTACCTGCATGATCATGCGAATACCGTCTGCCTCTGACGTCGCCAACCATGCATCCACTGCCAGCATAGCGCGCTTGATGATGTCAGCCGCTGTGCCTTGCATTGGGGCGTTGATCGCCGCGCGCTCAGCGCCTTTGCGCCGCATCGCATTGCGCGAACGGATATCCGGCAACTGCAAACGACGACCAAACAGGGTTTCAACATAGCCTTGCGCATGCGCCTGCTCACGAGTGCGCTCCATATAAGTCAGCACGCCCGGGTAGCGCTCAAAGTACAGATCCATATAGCGCTGAGCATCGTTACGGCCAATACCGAGCTGACGCGCCAGACCAAAGGCGCTCATGCCGTAAATCAGACCGAAGTTGATAGCCTTGGCACTACGACGCTGTTCAGCGCTCACCTGCTCCAGCGGCAAGCCGAACACTTCGGCAGCGGTGGCGCGGTGGATATCCTTGCCTTCGCTAAAAGCGCGCAGTAAACCGGCATCGCCCGACAAATGCGCCATGATGCGCAGCTCAATTTGCGAGTAGTCGGCCGCGATAATCTGATTCCCTGCACCAGCAATAAAGGCCTGACGAATGCGCCGCCCTTCTTCGTTACGCACCGGAATATTTTGCAGGTTCGGATCGGTGGATGACAGACGACCAGTAGCGGTCACCGCCTGATGATAGGAGGTGTGCACGCGACCGGTCGCCGGATTGATCATCTGCGGCAGTTTATCGGTATAGGTTGATTTGAGCTTGGCCAGCCCACGGTACTCCAGCAGCACTGCCGGTAATGGGTAATCCAGCGCCAACTCGGCCAACACCTCTTCGTTGGTAGATGGCGCGCCGCCCGGGGTCTTCTTCAGCACCGGCAAGCCCAGCTTCTCGAACAAGATCCCCTGCAATTGCTTGGTAGAGGCCAAGTTAAACGGCTCACCGGCCAGCTCATGGGCTTTGCTTTCCAACTCCGCCAGACGCGTGGTCAGCTCCATGGAATGCCGTCCCAGCAAAGCCGGATCAATCAACACGCCGTTGCGCTCCATCCGCGACAACACTGACAGCAGCGGCACTTCCATCTCTTGCAGCACCGAGGCTAGACCGACTTCTTGCTCCAGTTGTGGCCACAGCACTTCATGCAAGCGCAGGGTGACATCCGCATCCTCGGCGGCGTAGGTGGCCGCTTGCTCTAGCGGGATCTGGTTAAAGGTCAGCTGGTTTTTACCTTTGCCAGCCACTTCCTCAAAAGTGATGGTCTGGTGACCTAAGTGGCGCTCAGACAGGCTATCCATATCATGACGACCAGCCACACTGTTGAGAACATACGACTCCAGCATGGTATCAGACCAAATACCGCGCAGCTCGATGCCATAACGCGCCAGAATGCTCTGATCAAACTTCAGGTTTTGCCCAACTTTGCGCGAATCGGTATCTTCCAGCAGCGGCTTCAGGCGCGCTAACACCGTATCGCGATCCAGTTGATCCGGCGCATCCAGATAATCGTGCGCCACCGGCAAATAGGCGGCCTCACCAGCGGCGGTGGCAAATGACAAGCCAATCAGGTTGGCGGTCATGTAATCCAGCCCGTCGGTTTCGGTATCCAGCACCCAGTAAGGCGCCGCGCGCAGCTTATCCAACCATGCGTCCAGCTCGCTCATCTGCAAAATGGTCTGGTAGGCACTGCGATCCAGCGTCACCGACGCCATGGCCGCTGCGGCAGGTTCGGCGCTATCGCTCACCGAGGCGGTTGGTCGGGCGCGTGGCGCAGCCGCTGCCGGATTAGGCGTCAGCATATCGCCGCCATCAAGCAGCTCAGCCAACCAACGTTTGAACTCATAACGGCCAAACAGGCTAATCAGGGTGTCGGTATCGGCGCTTTGGCGCGTCAGTGGAATGGGCTCCAATTCCACATCAGTTTTGATGGTGGCCAGTGCATAGGAGAGATCGGCATTGTCACGGTGCAATTCCAGCTTGGCCGGCAGCGTTTTCGAGCCGCGAAAACCGAGAGCGGGCACCGCATCCAGATTGGCGTAGATCTCACGCAGACTGCCGATCCCAGTCAGCAGCGCCAGCGCGGTTTTCTCGCCCACCCCTGGCACGCCCGGAATGTTATCCGATGAGTCGCCCATCAGCGCCAGAAAATCGATGATCAGCTCCGGCCCGACCCCGTATTTCTCGCGCACTTCCTGCGGCCCCAGCACCGTGTTGTTCATGGTGTTGATCAAGGTGATCTTATCGCTCACCAGCTGCGCCATGTCTTTATCGCCGGTGCTGATCAGCACGTCGCGCCCATTAGCGGCAGCTTGTTTGGCCAGCGTACCAATCACGTCATCGGCTTCCACCCCCGGCACCACCAACAGTGGCAAGCCGAGTGCGCGGATCATCTGATGCAGCGGCTCAATTTGGCTGCGCAGCTCATCGGGCATCGGTGGGCGATGCGCCTTGTACTCGGCAAACATCTCATCACGAAAGGTTTTGCCTTTGGCATCAAACACCACCGCCATTTCGGTCGGCGCAAATTGGTTAAGCAGGCTTTTCAGCATGTTCAATACGCCATACATGGCGCCGGTCGGTTCACCACCAGCATTGGTCAGCGGTGGGAACGCATGAAATGCACGATAAAGATAAGAAGAGCCGTCGACCAGAATCAACGGGTTGGGCGCTATCTGGGCCATAATTACACTATCCGGTCAGTCATCATCCCTAAAGGATGCCACAGCCAGCGGCAGAAACGAATTTACCGGTCGGGATTTTTGTCCCACTACGTATCTGGCGCGCCCCCCATTCCTTCCTACCGATGACGCGTAGCCTGTGGATAACTTTGTGAACAATAAAACGAGGGGATGTGATCGTTTGGCGTTAGCAGGTGAATGTATGGTTAATTACCATTAAATTTCATTAGGTTACGCAAGCGCACCCTGATCGGCGCGCGATCATTTGATGATCATCTGCTGTGGATACCATTTTTAGACTTGACTTTGCTGGAGCGCAGACGGGGCAAGGCGCTGGCCGCGATCGCCGTCTCTCCACCATACCTACTCGGCGTGTAAGCGGTGGACAACCGGTGTAAGAGAGGCAAAAAAATACCGGTTCACGACAAGGAGAACCGGTAGAAGATATGTGGAAGCAATTGTGAGCAATGTCGTGCGTGCAAAGCTTTCCTTCCCGAGGCGCTCTGCCAGCCAACAAACGATAACGATTATCATTATCCTTGTAAAGCCAAATCGCAGAATTCTTGCGCGTTTTATTCCACCGCCGCCTCGGGCAGTGGTAATGACTGCGCACAGGCATAGGCAGAGCTCCACGCCCACTGGAAGTTATAGCCGCCCAACCAGCCGGTCACATCCACCACTTCGCCGATAAAGTACAAGCCCGGTACGCTGGTCGCCTGCATGGTTTTCGATGACAGAGCGCGCGTATCTACACCACCGAGCGTGACTTCTGCGGTACGGTAGCCTTCGGTGCCGTTCGGGCTAATGCGCCACTGCTGCAGCGTCTCACACACCGCCTGTTTTTGCGCATGGCTCAGTTGAGCTAAGGTCGGACTCGGCAAGCGCTGCTGCTCAATCCAGCACTCCACTAAGCGCTTAGGTAACCAGCGCGTCAGGGCATTTTTCAGGCTTAAATTAGGCTGACTGCGGCGCAGCTGCTCCAACTCATTATCCAGATCGCAATCCGGCAGCAAATTGATCTCCAGCGTTTCCCCCGGCTGCCAGTAGCTGGAGATTTGCAAAATCGCCGGACCGGAGAGGCCGCGGTGGGTAAACAGCAGGTTTTCACGAAACTGTGGGCCACGGCTGGTGCTCACGGTGACGGGAACGGCAATCCCCGCCAGTGACTGCTGCGCTTGCAGCATCTCTTTATGTAAAGTGACCGGCACTAAGCCAGCCCGCGTTGGCTGCACCGGTAAACCAAATTGTTCGGCAATGCGGTAACCCAAAGGCCCAGCCCCCAGTCCCGGCATCGACAAACCACCGCTAGCCACCACCAGTGAGTGCGTCTGCACCTCACCTTGCGCGGTAGTCAGGGTGAACAGTCCGCTATCGCTACGCGCGACACTTAACACTTCGGTGCGTAAACGGATCTGCGCGCCGGCTTTATCGCACTCGCTCAGCAACATCTCGACGATCTGCTCGGCGGAGTCGTCACAAAACAACTGGCCTAACGTTTTTTCATGATAGGCAATCCCGTGCGCCGCCACTAAGGCAATAAAATCCCACTGGGTATAACGCGACAGTGCCGATTTGCAAAAATGCGGGTTGGCAGATAAATAGGCGGCCGGTTCAATATAGAGGTTGGTGAAATTACACCGCCCACCACCGGACATCAGAATTTTTCGACCAGCTTTTTTGCCGTTATCCACCACCAAGGTATTGAGCCCGCGTGCGGCGGCTTGCGCTGCACAAAATAATCCGGCTGCCCCGGCGCCGATAATGACCACATCAAATGCTGATTTCACCGTTTACTCCCGGCCGCTGTAAAAACGCCGGCGATTGTAAAGGGCTTTGCTGCAGACAGCCAGTATTACCCGGTTTTAGTTGACAGCTGGATAGCTTGCATACGCCTTTTGCAGATAAAACAGACAAAGCAGATAATTGTGTCAAATCCGGCACAAAATACAGTTCAAATCGCCGTGCGATTAGCGCAACTGAATGCGCGCCATGTCTCATTTCTATATTGTTTTTAAATAATCTTTTAAATCATTAGGTTATACAAATTTTATTCGCAAAGTTACGCGTAACAAACCAGATTATCGCGGCAAATTATTCGCACTTTTTGCAAAATAACTGGAATTTCCCCTTTCTAGCGACTGTATTTATATCGATAATGCGCCGGTCTGATGACGGTTTTATGGCTTATTTTATGTTTGATATATTTACCGGTCTTGATGCCCATATCGCCATTCTGCTTGGTTTGGCGTTATTGTTTGTTTTGGCTTATGAATTTATTAATGGATTCCACGACACTGCCAACGCTGTTGCCACGGTAATCTATACCAAAGCGATGCCGGCGCAGCTGGCTGTGGTGCTGTCTGGAATTTTTAATTTCTTCGGGGTGTTATTGGGAGGATTAAGCGTAGCGTATGCCATCGTGCATCTGCTGCCTATCGACCTGCTTGTTAATATCAGCTCGACTCACGGTCTCATCATGGTGTTCTCCATGTTGTTCACCGCGATTGTCTGGAATTTCGGTACCTGGTATCTGGGTTTGCCGGCTTCCAGCTCACATACACTGATCGGTTCTATTCTGGGCGTGGGTGTGGCAAACGCACTGATGACCCATACCTCTATCAGTGATGGCGTTAACCTCAAAAAAGCGGTTGATGTCATGCTGTCACTGATCGTGTCTCCTGTTGTCGGCTTGCTGCTGGCGGGAACGGTGTTCCTGCTGTTAAAGCGGTTATTCCCGACCTCGCACATGCACCTGAATCCTGAAGAGCGCCAATTGCTGGACGGGAAAAAGCATCCGCCATTCTGGGCACGTACTGTGTTGATCCTCTCCTCTTTCGGGGTGAGCTTTGCACACGGCTCGAATGATGGACAAAAAGGGATCGGCCTGCTGATGCTGGTACTGATCGGGATTGCACCGGCCAAGTTTGTGGTCGACATGAATGCCAGCCAGTATCAAATCGCGAAAACCGCCGATGCTGCGCAGCATATTGCCGCCATTTACGAGCGCAACCCAACCGTGCTGGATGCCTTTATTGCCTCACATCCAAAAGCGCAGGATAACGCTATCCCGCAAGGTAAGTTCCACTGCGATGTGGCCAATACACGTCAGTCACTGGATGGGTTAAGTTCGCTACTGAACGGCGTATCAGATTACGCACAGCTGGATACCGACCAACGCCGGATGGCGCGTCGTTTGATCCTGTGCATTGACGATACCGCCAAGAAAGTAGCCGCGGCGCCGGGAATGTCCAAAGCCGATGCTGCAAGCCTGACGACCTTCCGCCATGACCTGAACAGCACCACCGAATACGCCCCGACTTGGGTGATCGTTGCGGTGGCGATGGCTCTGGGCTTGGGAACCTTGGTCGGCTGGCGCCGGATCGTGGTCACCGTCGGTGAGAAAATCGGTGAGCGCGGGATGAGCTATTCACAGGGGATGGCAGCGCAAATTACCGCCGCCTCTGCAATCGGTATTGCCAGCGTCACCGGTATGCCGGTTTCCACCACACATGTGTTGTCTTCAGCGGTTGCCGGCTCAATGCTGGCAAACAAAAACCGTCTGCAGTCTGGTACGGTTAAAAGTATCCTGATGGCATGGATTTTCACCTTGCCAGCAACCATGTTGCTTTCCTGTACGCTGTTTTGGGTTGCTAGCTATATCCTGCTCTGACAGCCCCATTCCTACCGTTATCAGTTCAACCACGATACCCGCCTTCGGGCGGGTATCAGTGGGTCACTCCCGGCATCACCCATCCCAGAACTAACACCACCAGCGTTAACAGTAACAACGCACTGCTCAGCACAAATTGCTGACGTACCTGCACACACTTGGCGATAAAGCGCGGATCATGATGCGAGACATAACGCTGTTCACGCAGGTAGTGAAACAGCCGGATCTGCTTTGAGATCACGCCGGTCGGTCGGAAAAAACCGCGGCCATCCACCAGCAAATACAGGTAGGGATCACTGTCGCGCATGATAAACAACAGCACCCGCAAACTGGACAGATAGCGCGCAATATTCAGCGCGCTCATCAGCAGCAACACCCAAAAGACGATATTCAAATCCATTCCTGCTCTCCTAAGTATCCTTACTCAGGGTAGTTCAGTTGTACGCCAACAGCGATTTACTGATTGCTGGCAGCCAACGATGCCTGCTCGCCCTGAGCGGCCAGTGCACGCAAGTCTTTATCGATAAAGAACAGCGCTTTACCATCTTCGCCCACCAGCTCGATTTTATCCAGAATGCTTTTGAACAGCTTCTCTTCTTCATGCTGCTCTGCCACATACCACTGCAGGAAGCTGAAGGTAGAGTAATCTTGAGTGCTGAAGGCCACATGCACCAACTCGTTAATCTTGCGCGTGATCAGCTGCTCGTGGCTGTAGGTTTTATGAAACACATCGGCCAATGACTGATAATCACTGTCCGGTGCCTCAATGGCACCAATCAGCGGCAACGCACCGGTTTCGCTGACATAGGTGAACAAACGCTGCATATGCTGCATCTCTTCTTGCGCATGCTGGCGTAAGAACAGCGCCGCGCCATCAAAGCCGTGATGATCACACCAAGCGCTCATCTGCAAATACAAGTTGGATGAGAAAAATTCCAGATTCAACTGCTCATTGAGCTTATCGGTCATGGCTTGCGACAACATAGCGACTCCTTGTTATGTATTCGGTGACGGTGCAGAGTTTCACCCTCTGCTGACACAATAGCGCGTCGGGCCGGGAATTCAATCCCGGCCCCCGTAACGGATTATTTCCCCGTCCGCAGTTTATTCCAGTACTCTTCGTAGATCTGAACCGCATCGCCCACATCCGCTTGGAATTGGCCACGTTGTTTGGCGTCTTCTGGCGGGAACAGGGTTGGGTTATTGACCATCTCCACCGGCAGCAGTTTAAGCGCAGCTTGATTCGGTACCGAATAACCGAGCTCTTTGATGATGGCGGCAGCACTTTCTGGGCGCAGCAAGAAATCGATGAAGCGATGCGCGGCGGCTTTGTTCTTGGCCGCTTTCGGAATGGCGAAGCTATCCATCCAGAAAATCGCCCCTTCTTTCGGATAGACGAACGTTAAATCTGGGTTTTCTAAGCTGGCGCGCCACGCCGGACCATTCCAGATCATGCCCACCGAAACCTCATCTTGCAGATACGGCACGTCTGGCGCATCGGAGTTAAACACCCGCACGTTCGGCATCAACGGCTGCAGCTTTTCATAGGCCTGCCGGATGTCATCGGGATTCGTGGTATTGGGCGATTTGCCGTTGACCAGCAGCGCCATGTGGAACACTTCGCGCGAGTCATTGGTCAGCAACAGGCGATCTTTAAACGCCGGATTCCACAGGTCAGCCCATGAGGTCACCGTGGCCGGATCAATCTCGGATTTGTTGACCGCAATCCCAGTCACACCCCATACATAAGGGACGGAGTAGGTATTTTGCGGATCGAACTCGCGATGCAGTAATGCGGGGTCAAGATTAGCGAAGTTTTTCAGCTGGCTCTGATCGATTTCCTGCAACAATCCTTCGCGGGCCATCTTGCTGATATAGTACGTGGAAGGAACCACTAAATCGTAGCCGGCACCCTGAGTGAGTTTCAGTTTCGAGTACATCTCCTCGTTACTTTCAAACGTGGAGTAGATGACTTCAATACCGGTTTCCTTGGAGAACTGCTCCAGCAACGCGGCCGGAATATAATCAGTCCAGTTATACACATACAGTTGTTCTTGCGCGGCGCCTGCGCTGCTCATGACGGCAGTCGCGCTCAGAACCAGGCTTTGCACCCACAGCTTACTCATCGTCGTTGTTTCCTCCCATGATGTCCCGCGGACATCGAATTCGGGTGATTATTCCGCAACGCGCACACCGTTAGCCTGCGCCTTGCCCTGTGACTGGCCATGTCCAAACGCGCTGGCTATGGCCGCCGGTCACCCGGCGATTGTAACTAAACTCACTGCTGATACGATCTTTTCTGGCCTTGTTGCATACGCCGATCCCGCAGAGCGAGATCGCACGCACAAAAAAAGCCCCGACCAGCGGGGCAATAGATACACAGAACTGACTTTCTTGTGCTTATGGCTTATTCAGGTGCATGGCCTCTGACGTGGCCATAGCGCGAGTGGGTTTCTGATGTTATATCGTCAGCCCACCATCGACACGCAATACCTGTCCGGTAATGAAGGCCGCCTGCTCACTGACTAAGAACCGCACCGCGTTGGCGATATCCTCCGGCGTACCCATCCGCCCCAAGGGGGTTTTGCTGACCATGTGATCGATGACTTTATCCGGCACCACCGCGGTCATCGGGGTGCGGATAAATCCTGGCGCAATCGCGTTAACGCGCACCACCGCGCCTTTACGGGTAAATTCTTTGGCCCAGGTTTTGGTCAGCGCGATCACCCCGCCTTTACTGGCGGCATAGTTACTCTGGCCGATGTTGCCATCCAGCCCTACCACCGACGAGAGGCTGACAATCGCGCCACTGCCTTGCGCCATCATCACCGGTGCGATGGCTTGGGTGAGGTTAAATACCCCTTTGAGGTTGATATCCAGCACCAGATCCCACTCCGCTTCGCTCATGTTCTGGATTAAGTTATCGCGGGTAACACCGGCGTTATTGACCAGCACATCGATGCGGCCAAACTCCTCCACCACCGCCGCCACGAATGCTGGCATGCTATTACGGTCACTGACGTTCAGTAATTGGCCGCGCACGTTAGCGCGTCCGTTGACGGTCTCTTCTAAGGCGGCCGCATCCAGATCGCAGGCAATCACCATCGCCGCCCCAGCATCAGCCAGCGTATTGACTATCTGGCGTCCAATCCCACGACCGCCACCGGTCACGACACAGATTTTATTTTGCATACCACTACTCCCGCTCAGTTTTACCGTCGTAAGACTTTGGGCTTTGCCCTTGCTGTCACCGTGGCACGGGTCACCATGTCCGGTCAGATACTGCAATCAATGGCACCAGAAATTCATCGCGGCAAATTTTTAGCTGTCAGTTACAGTGAAGTTTTATGGCAAGGAAAAGGGCACAGGCAGCCCGACAAACCAACGGCAATACTCACCACCTCGCAGTTACGCTAACGCCGCGCATTTTTTCAACCGAAAATTTTTTTTGTGACAAGGAAAAGTGCCCCGATTTTTACTGGTTAATGACCGTCAACGCATTAGAACGCGCTGAAGCTAAAATGGCGGCTTTTATAGCCTTTTGTGAGGGCATTTTGTGAGGCTGGCAATGGCGGTACGGGCTGTGATCCACTGAACATTTCGCCATCTATACTAATGTTAGTATCCGAGTATGGAAGAATGGAAAAGGAGCAACATCATGGCATATCAACATCTTCTGGTCGCTGTCGACCTGTCGCCGGAAAGTCACTATCTGCTGAAAAAAGCCATCGGCGTCGCCAAGCGTAACGATGCCAAAGTTTCGCTGATCCATGTTGATGTCAATTACTCAGACCTGTATACCGGCCTGATTGATGTCAACCTTGGGGATATGCAGCAGAAGATTTCCGAAGAAACCCATTCTGCCCTGCGTGAACTGGCGCTGAATGCCGGCTATCCGATCACCGAAACCTTAAGTGGCAGCGGCGATCTGGGACAGGTTCTGATGGATGCGATCAAGCAATATGACGTGGATCTGCTGGTGTGTGGCCACCATCAGGATTTCTGGAGCAAGCTGATGTCATCTGCACGCCAGCTGATTAACAATATCCCGATTGATATGCTGATTGTGCCGCTGCGCGACGAAGACTAAGCTCAGCAGAGCCCGATAGCGCGCATCGCCAACGCGCGTTTTGAGCATTCATACAACTCCCGCCCACGGCGGGAGTTTTCATTATTCATCACTCGTCGCGTTTACGCGGCTTACACAGATAACGCTTTTTGCGCGCACTGCGGCCACAACGCTCACAGGTAAATTTCGGCTTACGGGTGATCTCGCACAGCAAGGCGAAGTGCTCGCTGTATTCATCCCGCCCCCATTTGCATAACCGGCGAATTTCCACCTTGATGACCTCCGGTGACTCTCTAGACCAAACCACCGTGGCTGGCCGTTTTCTACACGCTGGCACACCGGCGCGATAGCGTCAATCGGTTAACTGGCAGCAGGCGTAACATAAAGATCGAAACGGTGATTTTTGGTGCTGATGGCCGCGCTCGCCGGTTGATTGGCTAACGGCTCGGCGTAATCCGGCCGCTTAACCACCACCCGTTTACGTGCCACGGCGCGCGCTGGGGTCAGCAAATCATCGGCATCCAGATCCGCGCCCACCAACGACTGAAATACCCGCATCTCTTTTTTCACCAAGGCCGATTTGGTTTTGTGCGGATACATAGGATCGAGATAGACCACATCTGGCGCTGGCGACAAAGTGGCCAACACCTCGATGCCCGAGGCGTGCAGCAGTTGCATGCGCTCGCGCATCCAGCCGCCGATTTCCGGATCGGCATACGCCCGCTGCAAACCATCATCCAACAAGGCGGCGACTACCGGATGACGCTCTAACAAACGCACCCGACAGCCGATACTGGCCAGCACAAAGGCATCGCGGCCCAGGCCGGCGGTCGCATCCACCACATCCGGCAGATAGCCTTTTTTTACGCCGACCGCTTTCGCCACCGCTTCACCGCGGCCACCACCAAAGCGGCGACGGTGCGCCATAGTACCACCGACAAAATCCACGCAAATCGCGCCCAGCTTTGGCTCATCGCGTTTACGCAGCTCCAGACGCTCAGCGGTCAATACCAGCGCAAACTGCGCCTCTTCATCATGCTGCAGCTGCCAGCGCTCAGCTAAGACGGCCAGCTCAGGCGCACGCGCCGCAACGTCAGTGGACAGGTGGATCGAATACAAAGCTCAACTCCCGCAGGTTGGCAGCGCCGCATACTTAGCGCCGGCAAGAAAAAAGGGTGCAATTATGCACCCTTATGATACTACATCTCACGCGCGGTATTTCACGCTACACGCGAGTTAACGCAGCAGTTAGCCGGCAATGCCTTTATGACGCAGTAAGGCATCCAGCTGTGGCGCGCGACCACGGAAACGCTTAAACAGCGCCATTGGCTCTTCCGAGCCGCCACGCTCTAAAATGCAGTGCAGGAAATCTTGTCCGGTCTGCGGGTTGAAAATGCCCTCTTCCTCAAAGCGGGCAAACGCATCGGCAGACAGCACTTCCGCCCACAGGTAGCTGTAGTAACCCGCGGCATAGCCACCGGCGAAGATGTGGCTAAAGCTATGCGGCATCCGCTGCCAGCTTGGCGCTTGCAGTACCGCCACTTTGGCTTTCACATCGTGCAGCATCTCCAACACCTTGGCACCCTCGGCCGGAGAGTATTCGTGGTGCAGACGGAAATCGAACAGCCCGAATTCCAGCTGACGCAGAACAAACATTGCCTCCTGATAGTTTTTCGCCGCCAGCAGTTGGGACAGCATTTCCTGTGGCAGCGGCTCGCCGCTTTCATAGTGACCGGAGATGAACGCCAGCGCTTCGGCTTCCCAGCACCAGTTTTCCATAAACTGGCTTGGCAGCTCGACTGCATCCCACGGCACGCCATTGATACCGGACACCGCGCCCGTATCCACTTCAGTCAGCATATGGTGAATGCCGTGGCCAAATTCGTGGAACAAGGTGGTGACTTCGTCATGGGTAAACAGCGCCGGCTTATCGCCAACCGGTTTATTGAAGTTACAGGTCAGGTAGGCAACCGGTTTTTGCAAACTGCCATCGAGGCGACGATTACGGCCGATGCAATCATCCATCCACGCCCCGCCGCGCTTGTGTTCACGGGCGTACAAGTCTAGATAGAAGCTGCCGCGCAGCTCGCCTTGGCCGTCAATCAGCTCAAAGAATCGGACACTCGGATCCCACACATCCACACTGCCGGCTGGCAGCTCGCGCGCTTCGATACCAAACACCCGACGCAGCACTTCGAACAAGCCGCTGATCACGCGATCTTCTGGGAAGTACGGACGCAGCGCCTCATCGCTGATGGCAAACAGGTGCTGTTTTTGTTTTTCGCTGTAATAGGCGATATCCCACACTTCCAGCGTATCGACGCCGCACTGTTCACGGGCAAACGCGCGCAGCTCCGCCAGCTCTTTTTCCCCTTGTGGGCGAGCGCGGTTGGCCAGATTGTTCAAAAACTCCAGCACTTGCTGTGGGTTTTCTGCCATTTTGGTGGCCAGCGATTTATCGGCATAGGTAGCAAAGCCCAGCAATTGGGCCAGCTCATAGCGCAGCGCCAGAATTTCAGCGATCAGTGGCGAGTTATCCCACTGGCCGGCATTCGGGCCTTGATCGGAAGCGCGGGTGGCATAGGCCTGATACAGCTCTTGGCGCAGCACTTGGTTATCACAATAGGTCAGCACCGGCAGATAGCTCGGGATATCCAGCGTCAGCAGGTAGCCCTCTTGGCCTTTGGCCTGCGCGGCAGCAGCGGCCGCTTGCAGCGCGCTCTCTGGCATCCCTTGCAGTTCGTTAACGTCAGTGACCAGCTTGCTCCAGCCCATAGTGGCATCCAGCACATTGTTGCTAAACTGGTTAGACAGCTCTGACAGGCGAGTCATGATCTCGCCGTAGCGTTGCTGCTGCTCGGCAGGCAAGCCGATGCCGGACAGCTCAAAATCACGCAAACTGTTTTCCACCGCTTTGCGCTGGGCGGAAGTCAGACGGCTGAACTCTTCGCTGTCATGCAGCGCCTTGTAGGCTTGATACAAACCGGCATGTTGGCCCATCCAAGTACCGTATTCGGATAACAGCGGCAAACACTGCTGATAAGCTTCACGCAATTCGGGGGAATTTTTCACCGCATTTAAGTGACCGACCGGTGACCACAAGCGGCTCAGGCGGTCATTCACCTCTGCCAATGGCTCACACAGGTTCGCCCACGTGTACGGGGTATCCTGCGCCAATACGCGCTCAACCTCGGCGCGGCAGTCGGCAATGGCCTGCTCCACCGCCGGCAGCACGTGCTGCGGCTCGATTTGTGAGAACGGTGGTAATCCGGTGAAGCTTAGCAGTGGGTTGGAAGACTGCAGGTTGCTCATGGTCAGTTATCCTTAAAATGTATTATCTCTATTAAGATGGCGATCCTGCAGGCGAAATTCAATGCTCACTCAGGCATAATATGCGACCTAAGAGAGAGGTCACCATGCTCAGCTATCGACACAGTTTTCATGCCGGCAACCACGCCGACGTTTTAAAGCACACCGTTCAGGCGCTGATCATCGACGCCCTGAAACAAAAAGATAAGCCGTTCGTGTATCTGGATACCCACTCTGGTGCCGGTCGTTATTACCTGAAAAGCGACCATTCAGAGAAAACCGGTGAATATCTGGAAGGCATTGGCCGAATTTGGCAGCGCGATGATATTCCCGAGCTGCTGCAGCCTTACCTGTCGGCGGTGAAAGCGGTTAACCGCGGTCCGCAGCTGTTTTATTACCCGGGCTCGCCGCTGATTGCCCAGCATCTGCTGCGCGATCACGATCGCTTGCTGCTGACCGAACTGCATCCGACCGATTTCCCTCTGCTGCGCCATGAATTTCGCGAAGACCCGCGTGCCTCAGCCAAGCGCGGTGACGGTTACCAACAGCTGAAATCTCAGCTGCCACCGAAAGAGCGTCGCGGTTTAGTGCTGATTGACCCGCCGTACGAGCTTAAAGATGACTACCAGCAGGTCGTGACCGCCATTACCGAAGGCTACAAGCGCTTTGCGACCGGTACCTATGCCATCTGGTATCCAGTCGTGCTGCGCCAGACCATCAAGCGCATGCTGCGCGATCTGGAAGCCACCGGCATTCGTCGCATCCTGCAAATCGAGCTGGGCGTGCGCCCGGACTCCGATCAGCGCGGCATGACCGCCTCCGGTATGATTGTGATCAATCCACCGTGGAAGCTGGAAAGCCAGATGCAAGAGCTGCTGCCATGGCTGACCGAGGTGATGGTGCCAGAAGGTACTGGCCATCACAGCGTGACTTGGGTCGTTCCGGAATAAATGCTGGCATAAACTCGGCTCACCATTTCCCCTTGGGGAATGTCACGAGTAAGTAAGCACTCCGGTGCACTGCGCCGTCCTGACTGGGCGGCGTTTTGTCATCTGCGCTAAATTTCCCCGTGACAATCTTAGACCTTGGCCGCAATTTCACACTGCAAGCATCCACCTAAGCAGGTTTTCAGCGCGCAGTCAGATATAGTGAAATCAAATAGCGTCACTCGGGTATAGCCAACCGCGTTTTTACACATCGCACATGAACCTGACGCTCAGTGAAAGCATCAACAGGAAGTTAGGCCACGTCAGCAATCACCTGACCCACACAACGGCCATCAAGGATGAGGCAGCACAGTGCCAGTACGCACCACCGCAACTTGCAGCTTATTGCGCCAGCGTTATCTTTTGCACCGTGGCGGGATCGCCTTGGTGGCGGGCATCGTGTGCGCGCTATTGTCGTTATTTAGCAGCTACCAACAACTGCGCCAGCAAGCCTTACAGCAACAGCACAAAGCGGTTCAACAACTGCGCGATTATTTTGAAACCCAGCAGCCCTTTAGCCGTAACTGGCAAAATCGGTTACTGACCTTAAGCCACTACCCGTGCACGCAGGTGCAACCGCAGCTGCAACAAGCGGCCACCCAAGATCACAGTGCGCGTAGCTACTTACTGGTTCAGCAAGGCCAAATCCACTGCTCTTCGTCCACCGCCGATGAAGCGCGCATGTTACAGCCGTACCTCGATTTACTGTTGCAACACCCACGCACGCCGATGTTGCTCAAAGAGATGGCTGGTAGCGCGCCAGTGCTGGTGTACTGGTGGCCGCACAGCAGCCAAGCCGAGCAAGGGGTGCTGTACGTGCAAGATATCTACCCGCTCACCCATATCCTATTGCGTCCACAGCTGCCGTATATCACCGGCCTGAGTATGGATGTGAGCTACCCCTATCCACAGACCTTGCGCAGTATCGCGCCCGATGACGCCACCTTCGCCACGCCAAAAGCCCGCTGGCAAGACAGCGCCCATCACGTCACCCTCAACGTGTATGGCCCAGAAGGGTGGCAGCTGGTGCCGCTACTGAGCGGGATGCCGGTCTCCGTTGCCCTGTTACTCGGCTTGTGTGTGTTTATGCTGGTGTTCCATCTGTACAGTGACCGCCACCATTTCAGTCACGATCTGCGTGCGCTGATCCGACAGAAAAAACTGCGCATGCATTATCAGCCGCTGATCGACTGCCAAAGCGGTCGCTGCGTCGGGGTGGAAGCCTTACTGCGTTGGACACCACATGGCATCACCCAATCGCCGGATGCCTTTATCAGCCAGCTGGAACAGCATCATCTGATGCCGCACCTGACCCATCACCTGATGCAGCTGATTGCCCAAGACATGCAGCGGCTACCGCTGGATAACCTGCCCGCCGGTTTTCGGGTCTCCGTGAATATCTCCCCCGATCACTTCAACGAGCCGGCGCTGCTGGATAACACCCGCACCTTACGCCAAGCGCTGCCGACACAAACGCGCTTGATTTTGGAGATCACCGAGCGCAGCCCGCTGCATTTCAATGCCAGCCAAATTCGCCAGCTCGACGCCTTACAAGCACTGCCGGATGTGCACCTAGCACTGGATGATTTCGGCACCGGCCACTGCACGCTAGGTTACTTAAACCAACTGCGCCCTGATTACCTGAAAATCGATAAACGCTTTACCGCCAGCATTGATGCCCAAGGGATGGATACCGTGGTGCTCGACAGCATCATTGCGCTGGCACAGCGCCTAGGGATCGCCTTGATTGCCGAAGGGGTCGAAAGCGGGGTGCAGGCCATGTATCTGCGCCAAAAAGGGGTGCAAACCCTGCAGGGATTCTTGTTTGCCCGCCCTATGCGGATTGAGGAACTGCAGGAGTGGCTACAAAACCCGATGCAGAAATTTGCCGGAGCCTGCCCTCTATCGCTAGAATCAATCCATTAGAGCAAGGCTCCTGACAATGGACGGCAAACAATGACCAAACATTATGATTATCTGGCAATCGGCGGTGGCAGCGGCGGGATCGCCTCGGTCAACCGAGCAGCAATGTACGGCAAGAAGTGTGCCCTGATTGAGGCGAAAGCCCTCGGCGGTACCTGCGTGAATGTCGGCTGTGTGCCGAAAAAAGTGATGTGGCACGGCGCCCAGATTGCAGAAGCCATGCACCGCTACGCAGCAGACTATGGCTTTGATGTGGATGTAAAACAGTTCGACTTCCAGCAACTGATCGCCAGCCGCGAAGCGTACATCGATCGCATTCATCAATCCTACGAGCGGGTTCTGGGCAACAACAAGGTTGACGTGATCCAAGGCTTTGCCCGTTTTGTCGATGCCCACACCGTGGAAGTCAACGGCGAGCAAATCACTGCCGATCACATCCTGATTGCTACCGGTGGCTATCCAACCCGCCCTGCCATTCCCGGAGCCGAATACGGGATTGATTCCGATGGTTTCTTTGCCCTGCGCGAGCTGCCAAAACGGGTCGCCGTGGTTGGCGCAGGCTACATCGCGGTAGAGATTGCCGGCGTGATGCATGCCCTCGGCGCGGAAACTCATCTGGTGGTGCGTAAGCACGCCCCGCTGCGCAGCTTTGATCCGATGTTGGTCGATACGCTGCTGGAAGTGATTAAAACTGAAGGCCCAGAGCTGCACACTCAAGCGGTGCCACAGCGCGTAGAAAAACACACAGATGGCAGCTTAACGCTGCATCTGGAAGATGGCCGCAGTCTGCACGTCGATTGCCTGATTTGGGCCATTGGCCGTAAACCGGCTACCGATCGTCTAAATCTGGATGCCAGCGGCGTGGAGCTTGACGATCGCGGTTATATCCGCGTTGATATGTACCAGAACACCAATGTGCCGGGCGTGTATGCGGTAGGGGATAATACCGGTCGCATCGAGCTGACACCGGTTGCGGTAGCAGCGGGTCGTCGTCTGTCTGAGCGTCTGTTCAACAACAAGCCGAACGAGCACTTGAACTACGACAACGTGCCGACCGTGGTGTTCAGCCATCCACCAATCGGTACAGTGGGCTTAACCGAGCCACAGGCAATCGAACAGTATGGCGAAGCCAATGTGAAGGTCTACACCTCGTCCTTTACTGCCATGTACACGGCGGTCACTCAGCACCGTCAGCCGTGCCGGATGAAACTGGTGTGTGTCGGTGCCGAGCAGAAGATTGTTGGTATCCACGGCATCGGCTTTGGTATGGATGAAATCCTGCAAGGCTTTGCTGTCGCCATGAAGATGGGCGCGACCAAGCGCGATTTCGACAATACCGTGGCGATTCACCCAACGGCAGCCGAAGAGTTTGTGACCATGCGCTAAGGCGCAATGCCAAGATCTACTGATGCGGCCACCGCAGGTGGCCGCCTTTTACTGTCCGCTACCACTGCTCGCCGCTCTCACATTATCCAGCCAATTAGCTTAACGGCTCACACAACGCCTGCAGCATTTCCTCATCTTGGCCGGGCCAATAATTAAACGGCGAATCCATCATCAAACGCATCATGACACGTAAAATGCCGCCGCGATAATTAACTAACAGATAATCCACCAGCACATCGAATAAACACAAACTGGCGATAATAAAAATACCAAGGAATAAAATCATCCTGATTTCATACGACATGAGGCCTACCACCCTACATCCTGCAAGTTTGGCTAAATGGTGCTATAGCAAGGCGAAAAAATATATTTGTTTCGCAAAACAATACGTTGTGATCACGGTTAAAATCGTAAAGAAATATAAGACATAAACAAACCACTACAAACCATTCGCAACTGATACGCAACAGCACTCACTGCATCTAAGACTGACTTTCAGCTAGCATTGTTCTGACCGAACCGCGCATCCACCGAATCGCAAATAAAAAAATTCCCACATCGCCCCACAGCAAAGCGCAGGAAAAATGCAGGAAATCTCTCGCCCACCGCTTAAATATCGCAGGCGGATATATACCCAAACAACTTGAAGTTGCAGGCAGGCGGCAAGTGAGTGAATCCCCATGAACATAGGTAAACTATGTGATTGGGGTGAACAAACGTAGCCAACACCGCTGCAGCTTCAAGTAGGAAGGGTATAGCGCGCCTCATCAGGCAAAAACACCGCTTACATAGCGTGTTTGATGCCTTTTTTCACCAGCCACCAGTTCATCGGATAAGCGGTAAAAAAGCCGGCCACCATGGCAATTTGCATCATGAACCAGTACACCGCACTGAGGCGTGGCATATCGGGGGCAAACAAACCAAACAGCACAATCGCCATCCAGATATACATCCCAATCTGCCAACAGATCAGGGATAACACATCCGCCTTGATGGCGTTTTTCAACGCCGCCGCCGGGGCCATACCCATCTGACGGGCAGGCAGATACTGAAAGGCAATGCCAAGCAGTAATGCCAAGCAAAAATCCAGTGTCCAACTGCCAAATATCGCGCTGCCAAACAAGGTTACCGGCACACACAGAACCCACACTTCACCGATAATATCGGCCAACGTACAGCCAGTGCCGCAGTGGGTGCTGGTTTTAAACACGTTTTTCCAAGTCACTTTGCCGTGATGCATCATCATCATGCCATGCATATCGTGCATATCGTGCATATCGTGCATATCGTGCATATCGTGCATATCGTGCGCAGTGTGTTCGCCCGCCGGCGCGTTTGTCATCCCCGGCATGGTATGAGAATGCACCATGGCATGCGCGCCCTTCGAAACTGCATTGGCACGACCAAACCAAAAATAGGCGATTAATCCCAATAAGCCGAAATACAAGGCGTTAATGGGCCACGCAATCGCCATGATCGACATTGCTTGCGGATGATGTCGAATATCCCAATAAATAATGACGGCGCTCACCAAAGCACTGAGCAGCCAAAACCAAGCCAGCGTCTGCAACCATGCGGGAAATAACATACAGCAACTCCTTGTGCGCATCGGCCCCGTAATAACTCTAGTCAAGAACGCTTGAATAAGAGACGACCAAAATAGCAAACGGCGTCATGCACGATAAATGAACAGTAGTAAAACGGTAACACAGCAGGATGTTGCAAACGGCAAGAATGCGTTTCAGTGGAATAATTGGTCAATTAACGATAGCAGGAGCGTAAACCGACGCACTTGGTGCGCCAATAAAAAGACCGGCAATGCCGGTCTTTTTCAGAGGGAATTCACTTAGCGCAATCAATTAATAAAACACACCAATAATAATGGTATGGATCACTAATCCCGCCACAACCGGAACCATTGTGCGTTTAACTACCGCAAATGGTGTTAAATGCGCGGCACTGGAAACCGCAATAATGACACCGGAGACCGGTGATACTGCGCGCCCCATATGTGATGCCTGCTGCATAGGCAGGATCATGCTGACCGCATTAGCACCCATGCTGCTGGCAATTTGCGGGATCAACTCAACGAATGCCAAGAAAGGCGCATTACCAGAGCCCATGACCATTGCGGCGGCAAACGTCACAATGGCAAACACCACAGCCATGGCAAATGGCGGCAAACCAACATGCAGCGCCAATTCAATCAACACATCTATTGCACCACACACCTTAATTCCATGAGCAAAGACACCTGCAGCAACCAATAGCCCAACCACGCCGGTAAAGGCTTGCCCCATCCCTTTAAGGAACACATCAAATCCAGCACAGACCTGCTTGGCATCTCGTAACCGAATCAACTCCAGTAACATACAGATAGCCATACTGATCAGCACGATAGTGGTGACATCCAACCGGATCCCTTGCACAAATAGCTGCGATGAGCCGACAGCCATCACAATCGGCAGCATTGGCAAACAGGCATATAACGCTGGCGCGCCTTGTTTTTCACCCTCAGAAACAGCGGCGGGCTGCGGCACAAAACCTTCCTGACGGTCGCAATGACGCTGCCAGAAAATATGCACGATCCCCATCAGCAATACGGTGACCAGTGCCGCCGGCCCCTGACTGAACAGAACATACTGCACCACATCTTGCTGCACCGCCGCCGCACCTCGGATCGCATCAATCGCTGTCGGCGTATATGCCACCGCCAACGAAGTTGCAATCACGCCAGCCGCGGAGCCCGCCGACAACCCCAGCCCCAGCATGATCGGGAACATCGTGCCCATCAATAGCACAGCCAGACCTGTTGCCGAAGGGATTGCCAATTGCAACGCACTGGCCAGCAGATATGAGCAAAACAACAGTGCGTAGGGTGAACGAAGGTTTTTCAGTGGCTTAGTGGCAACCCGCACGACGGCCGCATTGGCACCAATGTGATCCATATAATGGGCAAAGCCCATCAGCGCCATGATCATCATGCCTAACTGCGCTGCCCGACTGCTAAACAGATCGCGGATGACTTCAAATCCATCTAATGCCGCAATACCGGTTGATGGCACGGAGGACTGTAAGATCTTACCCCAGCCGAATAACTGGGTTGCTGCCATCAGCAGCAACCCGGCCAAAAGCAAAACTGGCTCCGCTTTATAACCGCGCAGGATCAGACGGGCGACCACCAGAATAACCAGCAGTGCCAGAATAATCTGAAACATTACGCCTCCTGCGGAGCAAAGCGCTGGGCGGTCACTTGCACCACTTCGGCCACCACGCGACTGGCGGCTTGCAGTGAGTCCACCGGCAGGTATTCGTAGATGGAATGGAAGTTATGGGCGCCGGTAAAGATATTCGGGCATGGCAGACCATTTTGCGACAACACGGCGCCATCATAGCCGCCGCGCATTGGGATCACTTTCGGCTCGATACCCTGATTGCGATAGGCTTGCTTCACGATCTCAATCGGATAGGCGGAATCGCCCTGCAGACTATTGAAAACGTTGGCGTAACGGTCAGCCAGCTTGCACTGCACACTGCCTTCGCCCCACAATCCTTCACAGCTTTCGCTCAGCTGACGCAAAAACTGCATGCGCTTCTCATAGCCTTGCTGCGTGAAATCACGCACATCCATCTTCAGCACGGTGCGCGCGCTGTTGCCCTGCATCGTCTTGACCCAGTAGTAACCTTCACGCCCTTCGGTGTACTCCGGCGCTTCGCCGCCCGGCAGCATGGCGATAAATTTATGCGCCATCAGCAGGGAGTTTTTCAACTTGCCCTTGGCTGACATCGGGTGCGCCGATTGACCGGTGAATACGATTTCCACATCGCCGGCGTTCCAGTTCTCATACACCAGCTCGCCAATGCCGCAGCAATCCAGCGTATAAGCAAAGTCGGCGCCGAAATTGGCCACATCAAACGCTTTGGCGCCGCGCAGCCCCTGCTCTTCATCCGGCACAAAGCCCACTTTCACCGTCCCGTGTGGGATATCAGGGTTGGCTTGCAAGAATTGCAACGCATCCATAATCGCGGCTAACGCCGCTTTATCATCGGCGCCTAGCAAACTGGTGCCGTCGGTGACGATAATGTCCTGACCTTGGTAGTTGGCCAACTCAGGAAACTCCGATTGGCGCAAATGGATATCCAGCTCGGCATTGAGGCAGATATCGCCGCCTTGATAGTTCACCACCTGCGCGTGGGTATCAGTATTGAGCTCGGCGCTGGTATCTAAGTGACCGAAGAAGGCCACGGTCGGCAATGGGTACGCCACATTGCTCGGTAAGGTAGCAGTCACAATGGCGGTATCGCGCACTACCACATCAATCAAGCCCAGCGCTTCGAGCTCAGCGCCCAGCTTTTTGGCCAGCACCAACTGATTCGGGGACGACGGCATGATCCCCGCTGCACCGTTTTCACGGTTGGTGGTGGTGTTAATCTCGGTATAGGCAATAAATCGGTCAACAATATTCATCATCACATCCATCCCGACGACAATAAATTCGGTTATTATTCTGCTTACGGCCGTCTGAACGCGGCCACCGGCGCACAGCATGCGGATAAGCGACGCACTTTTCAGTAAGTCCGCGTCTGTTTTGTGATGTCACAAAGCGTTGTGACACAGATGCAACCAGTTTGCTGCCGACCTGTTTTACCGTGACCGGCCGCCCCATTCACGCCGGTGCATATTCCGATCAACTGAACATTTTTGAGAGAACCATGACCGAACTGGGCACCCTGTTTCCTGCCTGTCGCACCCTGCTGGGTGTTCCTGAATTTGATGCGCTGTGCCAGACGCATGCCCTCACGGCCGAACCAGCCGCGAGCACTGCGGCGCAGCTGATCGCGCTATTACAACAGCAAGAAGCAGACAGCCCATGGCTGGCCGACTTGGCCGAATTAGAGTGGGCCATTGAGCAGGCGGTGCAAGCCACGCCGAGCCCTGCGTTTGATTTGGCCGCGTTGCAGGCGTTATCCGCCGATGAGTACGCCGATCTGGTCTTCACGCCTACGCCGGGTATGAGCCTGATCCAGTCCGACTTTGCGGTGTTGGCGTTGTATCAGCAGGTGTTGGCCCCGCAAGAAGGCAGTGTGCTCGAGCTTGAGCAGCCGTGTCAGTTGGCCGTGGTTCCACGTAACGGACAAGCGGCGCTGTTGCCGTTGGATGATTTTGCCTTTGTCTTACTGGCCCACTTTGAGCAAGGTGGCACCTTAGGCCAAGTGCAAGCGATGGATCCGAGCCAGCTGCTGCCGGCCCTGATTGAACAAGGCCTGCTGTGCGGTTTTACGCTAGCGCGTTAACTGCCGAGAAGAGAGGCAAGACTAGCTGAATCGGTAGGCCAAATCGGTAGGCCAAATCAAGAGGAAAGTCGGGAAAATAGCGCGGGGCTGGTTATAACCAGCCCTTGCGTTTGAAGTACAGGTACGGCGCTAAACCGGCCAAAATCATCAAGATTAAGGCATACGGATAGCCGAGCTCCCAATGTAGCTCAGGCATAAACTCAAAGTTCATCCCGTAACTGGACGCCACCAGTGTTGGCGGCAGGAACACCACGGAGACCACCGAGAAGATCTTGATGATCCGGTTTTGTTCGATGTTGATAAAACCCATCGCCGCATCCATCAGGAAGTTCACTTTCTGGAACAGCGATTCGTTGTGCGGCTGCAAAGATTCGATATCGCGCAGCACCTCACGCGCCTGCTCCAGCTCATTTGCTGGCAGACGGGCTTTGCGCACCAAAAAGCTCAAGGCGCGCTGAGTATCCATCAGACACAAACGCACTTTCCAACCGGCATCTTCTTGCTCCGCCAGATTAGACAACGCCTCATCGAAATCATCGCCCTGCTTGCCTTCCAAGATCACCTTACCGATGGTCTCCAGCTCGCTATAAATGTTCTCAATGACATCGGCCAGCTGCTCGATTTTGGTTTCGAACAAGTCCAGCAGCAGCTCGTAGGCATTGCCTTCTTGTAGACGCTGAGTCCGCGCCCGCATCCGATACAAACGAAACGCCGGCAGCTCACGCTCACGCAAGGTGAACAAACGCCCATCACGGATGGTAAACGCCACCGTGGCGTTGCTGGCATAGTCTTCGTTGTCTTCGTAATAGAAGAAGGAGTGAATGTGCAGGCCATCTTCGTCTTCGAAGAAACGCGCACTGGCCTCAATGTCTTCCAACTCAGGACGGGTCGCCAACCCTTGTCCCAGCTCATGTTGTACCCGATCCCGCTCTTCTTCGTCTGGCTCGATCAAGTCAACCCACAGTGCTGAGGTGAGTTTATCCTGCTCGTCCAATTCCAGACGCTGTAAACGGCAATCGTCAAGTTTAAATGCGCTCAGCATGTGTCATACCTCCCCTTGCGGTTACGATATGAACAACGCTTTGAAGCACTGCCAGAAGCACGCAGCTTCCACCAATTCAAAACTGGTGCAATGAGATTTAATCAGATGCAGCGGACTTCAGGTAATGATGACGCGGTGCTTGCTGACAGCCAAACTCTGTCAACTCACACGCAGGAGAGGACAGGTTAACGGGCAAAAATCTCATTCCAGCATCGACTGGGTGTGTCCAAGGCGGTGTCCTCTCAAATGATAGTGCGCGAATGTTACGCCTGACAGGAAAAGACTGTCAACCGCGCAACCGGTCTGTAACGGATAAATTTTGTCCGCTCAGCGGTACAGGATGGCCGTTATCTCAGACAGTTGAGTAAAATAAGCCGTTTTTTTGCGCTTTCTGGGTAAAATCCCGCCATTAAGGGCGAAAAATAGCGCCATGCTGTCAACATGCTCACCGGCTCACTCTCGGTTTACAACCCCCAAACCACAGCTTGGCGGACGACCATGACACACGGATGACAGGCTTCGCAATGGCGCTGACCGCGCACCATTGCGAAGTGTTATAGCAAATGAAGTGTTGTAGCGGATTCCGCCCACAAAGGCAGTCGTTAGAGCGGACTCAAATTGGCGAACGCCACCACCAGCCACTTGATGCCCGCGCCATTAAAGGCCACTTGCACCCGCGCATGCTCACCGCTGCCTTCGGTATTGATGATGGTACCTTCACCGAACTTGGCATGCTGCACCCGCTGACCGAGGGAAAAGCCGCTGTCATTGCTGCGCATCGCCGCCGGCGCGCTGTTAAAGCGCGTCTGCGTAACCGGACGCGACACCGTGGCGCGCAAGCGCACCTCTTCGACACACTCATCCGGCAGCTCTTTGAGAAAGCGCGATGGACGATGATATTGCTCTTTGCCGTACACCCGCCGCGACTCGGCATAGGTTAAGGTCAGCTTTTGCATGGCACGGGTCACGCCCACATAGGCCAGACGGCGCTCCTCTTCCAGTCGTCCGCTCTCTTCGGCGGACATTTGGCTCGGGAACATGCCCTCTTCCATACCAACAATAAAGACCTGCAAGAACTCCAAGCCTTTGGCCGAGTGCAGAGTCATCAACTGCACCGCATCGTCGTAGGCATCGGCTTGCCCTTCGCCGGCTTCCAGCGCCGCATGGGTCAAGAAGGCCTGCAGCGGCGTCATTTCGTCGGCCTCTTCTGGCACTTCGAACTGACGGGTGGCAGTCACCAATTCTTCCAAGTTTTCGATGCGCGCCTGACCTTTTTCGCCTTTTTCCTGCTCGTACATCTGCCACAGCCCAGAGTGCCGGATCACATGATCCGTCTGGCGATGCAAGTCCATCTCCCACGTTTCGCTTTCCAGCGCGCGGATCAGCTCGGTAAAGCGCAGCAATGCGCCAGCCGCGCGACCGGCCAACACATTTTCGCGCAGCAGGTATTCCGCCGCCTGCCACAGGGTCTGCTGCTGATCGCGCGCCGCTTGACGCACTAAATCCAGCGTGCGATCGCCAATGCCACGAGCTGGGGTATTGATCACCCGCTCAAACGCCGCATCATCATTGCGGTTGGCAATCAAGCGCAGATAGGCCAGCGCATCTTTGATCTCTTGGCGTTCAAAAAAGCGCATCCCGCCATAAATACGATACGGCATACTGGCTTGCAATAACGCCTCTTCCAGCACCCGCGATTGGGCGTTGCTGCGGTACAAAATGGCACAATCACCGAGCGCGCCGCCTTTGTCTTGCCAAGCTTTAATCCGCCCGACCACAAACCGCGCTTCATCTAACTCATTAAACGCACAGTACAGGGAAATCGGCTCGCCGCCTTGACCATCGGTCCACAGCTTTTTGCCCATCCGCTCGCTGTTATTGGCAATCAAGGCGTTGGCGGCGGCCAGAATGTTGCCGGTGGAGCGATAGTTCTGCTCCAAACGGATCGTCTCGGCGCCGGCAAAATCATGCAGAAACTGCTGGATATTCTCGACCCGCGCCCCGCGCCAGCCATAGATCGACTGGTCATCATCGCCCACGATCATTACCTTGCTCTCATCGCCGGCCAGCATGCGGATCCACGCATATTGAATGCGGTTGGTATCTTGGAACTCGTCCACCAAAATATTGGCAAAACGGCTGCGATAATGCTGCAAAATCGCCGGTTTGTGCAGCCACAATTCGTGGGCGCGCAGCAGCAATTCGGCAAAGTCGACCAGTCCGGCGCGATCACAGGTTTCCTGATAAGCCTGATAGATTTTCAGCCATACCGCTTCGGTTGGGTTGCCGTAGGTTTCAATGTGCGCAGGGCGTAGCCCCTCGTCTTTCTTGCCGTTGATGTACCACGCAGCCTGACGCGGCGGCCAATGCTTTTCATCCAGATTCATGGCTTTGATCAGACGCTTCAGCAAGCGCAGCTGATCGTCCGAGTCGAGAATTTGGAAGTCTTGCGGTAAGCCGGCATCCAGATGGTGTGCGCGCAGCAGACGGTGCGCGATGCCGTGGAAGGTGCCAATCCACATGCCGTTTTGCGCGGTGCCGACCAGCTGTTCAATCCGGTGGCGCATCTCGGCGGCGGCCTTGTTGGTAAAGGTCACGGCCAAAATGGAGTACGGCGAGCTGTGCTCTACCGCCATCAACCAAGCGATCCGGTGTACCAGAACGCGGGTTTTACCACTGCCGGCACCGGCCAGTACCAGCAAATTGCTGCGCGGCGCGGCAACCACGGCGCGCTGTTTGTCGTTCAGGCCGTCAAGCAGAAGGGACACATCCATCGGGAAACCTACTGTGTTTTTATACAATATGAGGGATTATAACAGCTCACACAGCGAGGCCAACCGACGGATTTCCAAGGTCGGCAGGGTGCGGCTGTGATCGTCGCGGCGCAGCTGCCGCTGATGATCGTTCAACCAGCACGCTTGTGCGCCGGCATGGATCGCCCCTTGCACGTCCGTTTGCAGGTGATCACCAACGTGCAGCAAGCTTTCTGGACGAATGTCGAGACGCTGCGCCGCCAGCTGGAACATATCGGGATAGGGCTTAGCGCGCCCATCGGGGCCGGCGCGCAGACAAAACTGAAAGTACGGCGCCAGACCAATCAAGGCCGGATCGGCATTGCCATTGCTAATGGCCACCAGCGGCCAACGTTCAGCCAACGTCGCCAACACCTGCAAGGTTTCTTGCGGTACGCGGATGCGATTTCGCAAGCGGATAAATTCGGCCATCCCTTGCTGCGCGCCGCGTTCAGCCTCACTTTCCGCCATACCGTGCGCCACCAGCTCGGCGGCAATGGTCGCCCCACGCAGCGCCGTCATATCATGCTGCAACGCCGGCTCGCGTTGGGCGCGCAGATGGCGGCGTGCCGCCCAATCGGCGGCGCTCAAATGCGCTAACTGCGGATAGCGACGCCCTAACGCCGCGGCCGCATCCTGCTCGCAGGCGTGCATCACCGGCTCGTTGTCGTACAGGGTGTCGTCAAGATCAAAGCTGAGGGCCGCAATCGGCCGCAGCGGACGGAAAAACTGCATATCATGCTCCCGTAATACACTGCCGCAATGCCCGCCGCCCAGTTAGCCTCGTGAGTTAGCCGAGCGGGGTCGTGGCCATTGCGCCGCGTTATGAATCAGATTCGCGTTTAGCGCGTGGATGCGCCGCATCATACACCTTAGCCAGATGCTGAAAATCGAGGTGGGTATAGATCTGAGTGGTCGATAAATTGGCGTGCCCGAGCAGCTCTTGCACCGAGCGCAAATCGCCGCTCGACTCAAGCAAGTGACTGGCAAAGGAGTGGCGCAGTTTATGCGGATGCACGTGGCTGCTGACTTCCTGCTTAATGCCCCATTCGGCCATCCGTTTTTGCACGTTGCGAGTACTGATGCGCGTGCCGCGCTGTGAGACAAACAGCGCCTCATCTTGCGGCGCAAAACTTGGCCGCAGCGCCAACCAGCGCTCTAACCATGCTAACGCGGTACGGCCAAACGGCACCCGCCGCTCTTTGCTGCCTTTACCCAACACCTGCACCTCGCCACCGGCCAGATCCAGCATGTTGCAATTAAGACCAACCAGCTCCGACAAACGCAGTCCCGCACCGTACATCAGCTCCATGATGGCGCGATCGCGCACCGCCAGCGGATCGCTGTCGTTGACCGTCAGCAGGTGACCGACCTCATCCACATCCATGTTTTTCGGTAATCGTTTCGGCTTTTTCGGCGCCGCTATGCCGCGCGCCGGATTAGCCGCCAACTCGCCGTGCAGCACCAAATAATCGAGAAAACTGCGCAGCACTGACAACCGCAGCGCCTGCGCACTCTCTTTAAGCCCTTCGCGCTTAGCGCGTGCCACCAACTGGCGGATCCATGCGGCATCCAACTGTGGCCAGCTACGCAGTCCTATGCCCAACATCTGTTGCTGGATCACGCCTAACTGGCGTTGGTAGCTTTCCAGCGTTTTCGGGCTCAGTTGGCGCTCATTGCGTAAAAAGTCCAAGTACTGCTGCGCCAAAGAGTGCAGCGGGTTATCGTCGACCGGCGAATCGGTCGATGTCGTAGACACCGCAGAGGACGCAGCAGAAGGTAACGTGGTTCGCATCAGGAATGTCCGTTTATCAGGCGGGTGCGTGAGGCGAATACCCTCACGCGCGCCAGTTTAACTCGGTGCGCGCAGCGCCACCCACGCAGGCAACGCGTGCTCCACCATCGTCGCCACCTGCTGTAACAGGTGGGTGGCCATACCGGGCTGGAAATGCTGCGGGTCGCGGCTGGCAAACACCAGTACCCCCCATTCGCGCTCGACACCCAACCGCTGCAGGGCGACCGAGCCTACTCGCACCACATCCGGTAACAGCAATTGCTGCTCGACGGCATTCAAGGGTCCCAAGTAACTGGCCCCCGGAAAGAAACATTGGCCAAAGCGCTGTACCCGGATTGGCTCAAACTGCAGCTGACTCAATGCCAGCTCATGAGCCGTGCTCGGCGCGGTTAGCTGCCAGCTGTCACTAAAGAGGCGCAAACCACAGGCCAATAAGCCTTGCGCGCGGCTCCATTGCTGCAGCGCCTGCAGTCCGTCGGCCAAGGTCGGTGCCTGTAACAGCTGACGTTGCAGTGGTAACAGACTGAAAAACAAACGTTCGTTTTCCGCGGCACGCGCCAACAGCTCACGCTGCTGCTGTTGTAAGTCACTGACTTGCTGACGCAAGCTGAGCAGTTGCAACTCCACCAACGACACCGCGCCGCGGCTGTAATGCGGGATCTGCAAACTGTTCAGTAGCGTCGGCTGACGGATAAAAAACTGCGGCTGGCGCTGTAAATAGTCCGCTACCTGACGGTCGGTCAACGCCGGCGCCTCGGCCACTGGCCGCTCACTGATACTGGCATCACTCATGCCGGAGTTACTCCCTCTCAGCCCCTCTTACAGGGTGACAAATCCATCAAAAACGTGGGTCGCTGGGCCCGTCATGTACAACGGCTGACCGGCGCCGCGCCAGCGAATCTGCAGACTGCCCCCCGGCAGATCGACTTGCACCGACTCGCCAAGCAGCCCTTGCATAATGCCAACGGCCACTGCCGCGCAAGCGCCACTCCCGCAGGCCTGAGTTTCCCCCACGCCACGCTCGTATACCCGCAAACGGATGTGCTCACGGCTGACCACCTGCATAAAGCCGACGTTAACCCGCTCAGGAAAACGCTCATGACTTTCCAGCAGCGGCCCTAAGGTTTCCACTGGCGCACTATCGGTGCTCTCCACTTGCAACACACAGTGAGGATTGCCCATCGACACCGCGCCGTAAAACACGGTTTGCTCGCCGGCGCGCAGGATATAGGTTTTTTCCTCTTTCACCGCCCGCAGCGGGATGCGCGACGGTTCAAACTCCGGCACTCCCATGTTGACGGTGATCTGCTCGTCGTCTTGCACTTGCAAAATCATCTTGCCGACTTGGGTACTGACTCGAATTTCGCGCTTATTGGTCAGCCCTTTTTGCCGCACAAACGCAGCAAAGCAGCGCGCGCCATTGCCACACTGCGCCACTTCGCTGCCATCGGCATTGAAAATCCGGTAGTGAAAGTCCAGATCCGGATCGTACGGCGGCTCGACCACCAGCAACTGGTCAAAGCCGACCCCCCGATGGCGATCCGCTAATTTGCGGATCAGCTCCGGTGAAAAAAACAGGTTCTGGGTCACCGCATCCACAACCATAAAGTCGTTGCCCAGTCCATGCATCTTGGAAAATTGCACGCGGTTCTCCGTTATCACGGCAGCAGGTGCTCCCCGCGCCATAAATCGCTTAAAGTTTCTCGCTCTCGGATCAGGTGAAATTCGGTGCCGTCAACCAGCACCTCAGCCGCCCGTGGCCGAGAGTTATAATTCGAGCTCATGCTAAAACCGTAGGCCCCAGCTGAGCGCACCACCAGCAAATCGCCTTGGGCGATGGCCAGTTCTCGCTGCTTACCGAGAAAATCACTGGTTTCGCACACCGGCCCCACCACATCGTAGCAAGCGCTCGGGCGTACTAAGGCGCGATCGGCGGGCAGGATTTGCATCCACGCCTGATACAGTGCCGGACGCAACAGGTCGTTCATCCCCGCATCCACAATCGCAAAGTGACGATCGGCGGAGGCTTTCAGGTATTCCACCCGTGTCAGCATCACCCCAGCATTGGCGACAATCGCACGACCGGGCTCAAACACCAGCTCCAGCTCAGGTCGTCCGGCCAATTTGGCCAGTAGCGCCGCGGCATACTCCGCCGGTTGCGGTGGGGTTTCGCTATCATAGCGCACCCCAAGGCCGCCGCCGACATCCACATGGCGTAAATGGATGCCATCTTCCGCTAATGCGTCAATCAGCAGCAGTAAACGGTCTAATGCGTCCAAAAACGGCGCTAATTCAGTCAATTGCGAGCCGATATGGCAATCAATGCCCACCACCTGCAGATGCGGCAGATCGCGCGCGATACGGTAAATGCGCCGCGCGTCTTGATGGCTGATGCCAAATTTGTTCTCTTTCAGACCGGTGGAGATGTACGGATGGGTCTTGGCATCCACATCGGGGTTTACCCGTAACGAGACTGGCGCGCGGCAACCGCGTTCACCGGCAATCTGATTGAGGCGCTGTAATTCAGCTTCCGACTCCACGTTAAAGCAGCGGATCCCGACCTCCAAGGCGCGCTCGATATCGCTTCGGCTTTTCGCCACCCCAGAAAACACCACCTTGTCTGGCGCACCGCCGGCGGCTAATACGCGCTCCAGCTCGCCACGAGACACAATATCAAACCCCGAACCCAAGCGGGCCAGCAGATTGAGCAGTGCCAAGGTGGAGTTGGCTTTGACCGCATAGCAAATCAGGTGTGGATGACCGGCCACTGCAGTATCAAAGGCGTGCCAGTGACGCTCCAGCGTCGCGCGGGAATAGACATACAGCGGGGTACCAAACTGCGCGGCCAATGCAGGCAGTGCCACGCCTTCAGCATATAACTGCTGATCGTCCTGATAGTTAAAATGATCCAACGTGCCCTTCCTTGAGTTGTGCAATCAAGCTCTGCTTGCCGGGAGCTGGGATGCTACGCCGCCTCGCGTCCATCGCGATGCGGCGTGGGCGATTACGCTGCCGGTGCGGTTTCCGCGGCTGGTGCCGCTTGTGGCGCGGTCGGCGCCGGCTTTTCTGGCGCTGGCATATACAGTGGACCTTTTACGCCACACCCCGCCAACGTCAGTACCACACCCAGTGCCCATGCACGGCAAAGAGAATTCTTCATGAGATTGCCTGTTATTTACGATAATAAGACTTCTATAATCGCAGCTCGATCATGAAAAGCAATAGGATAGCCACCATGAATGACACTGAATTTCATCAGGCCGCAGACGCCATCTGGCTGGCGCTGGAAGAGAAACTGGATGCGATCGATACCGATATCGATTATGACACCCAAGGCGGGGTGATGACCCTGACCTTTGAGAACGACAGCAAAATCATCCTCAACCGCCAGCAGCCACTGCATCAGATCTGGGTCGCCACCAAATTTGGCGGCTTCCATTTCAACTTTGTCGACCAAGAGTGGATCTGCGATCGCAGCGGTGCGGAGTTCTGGGATTTTATGTCGGTCGCCTGCACCCGTCAGGCCGAGGAAGAGGTGGATCTGCGCTAAAGCGCGTTATTGACCGTTACCCATGTTGCCTGCACCACTGACTCAATGGCGCATAATGCGGTAACGGTCAATCAGCCGCCGTCACGCTTACGCCTGTGAGCGGCTGTGCTGAAACAGCGCCTCGGGCGTCCAGGTCGTATCCTGATTGGCCGCCGTATCACGCGGCGCGCCGCTGCGGTACGGCTCTATCTGGGTCATCCCATCGCGCTGTACCATCAGATAAAACTGCGGCAGGTTGAAGTTGATAATGCTGGCACCGAATGTCAGCTTGTCATGCGATGCCGCGTAGAAGCGGTTCACATCCTGCACCAACTCATCTTTGTTACCTTCGCAGTTCTGATACACCTCGATGCGGTTAGACTCATCCAGAATGTAGATATTAAAACCACGTTCGCTGTCTTCGAAGAAGAACTGAATGATCCCTTCGCTGGCGTAAGCATCGACAATCGGCGGCAAATTGGGCTCTTCGCTACCCAACATCAGCGGGAAGCCGTGCAATTTGGTGTTGGAGATACAGCCGTAGAAATCGACGCCGTTTTCCAACTTTTGCACCGAAACACCGCGCCGCTCGAAGAACAAGCCCCAAGTCTGGCCGGCAATGCGCAGCGATTTAAAGCGTTTCGGCTCTTGGCGCTCACTGGACAAGCGCAGATCGATACACTCGGCCACCAGCTGCGAGACTCGGTTGCGGATAATCGCCCGCAGATGACGGCTGTAGCAGAACACTTCGACCGCTTCCGGTAAGGCCGCATCCTGATGCATCTTGCCGAGGATGGTTTTAATCGCATCCAGCAGGCACTCTTCGCCACGAAAATGCAGGGTCCGCACTTCGTTCCACGAATTGCGATACAGCAGATCAACGCTGCCGACTAAGCTTTGCTGCTGCTGACCGAAGCTGAACACATCGGTTTGGCTAAAATCAAAACGCACCGCCGTGTTGTTAAAATCAGCGGTGGGATCGACTTCCAGATTGATGATGATGCCGAGGTGGCGAATTTCGCACGGGCTATACAGCTCTTTCTGGCTCGGCATCGGCCGCTTAATCGGGAAGTGGCTGCGAATATCTTGCACCAGCTGACACAGCTTGGCGGTATCACAGGCACTGCCGCCCTGCACATGCAGCCGGGTTTGCGGCGTCAGCAGACCATTAAAATAGGTCCACGCCACCAGCTTACTCAGGTAGCGGTTGTATTCCAGATTCGGTCGACCAGCAATTTCAAACAGCAATGGCGCCTTGTTATACAGATACCAGCCTTTGGCATTACTGCGACCATCCGGTACCTGAATAAAGGTCAAGTCACGCTCGGATAAGTCCGGCGAAATTTGCGGGTTCACCAAGGTGACCTTGCCCGGCAGCACTTCGAATGCGGCATACAGTTTACGGGTCAGCACCCCGATATCTTCAGGGCTGGCACTGACACTGAGGTTGTGGCGACGGGCAAAGCGGATCAGGTTGCGATAGCTTTGCATCAACGCTTCCAGCAGCTCATTGTGCGCTTCGCGAACCTGCTCGATTTTCCAGTGCGCGCGGTTATCTAGCTTACGGATCTTGGCCGCATCCCAGCCCCACTCGGCCACTAAGCCTTGCAGCACTTCACGCCGCCAGCTGATCACGGTCGGAGTCTGCGATAATTTCTCGCACACTTTGAGATAAAAACAGCGGCGCGCCAGATCAAGACGCGTTTCGTCACCGACCGAAGTCAGGTAACGGGTCACCCGCCCCAGCATCATGCTGTAAGCATCCAGACCGCAGCTGATAATGTCGCCGGAGTGCAGACAACGCTTCATCTCCAACGCCAGTAATTCGGTTTCGGGGTATTCGCAGGAATAGGCTTCCAGCAGCAAGCTTTTCAACACCGCTTTGTACGGCGAGTCGATACTCTTGTACAGCTGCCACAAGCTGGCGCCGTAATATTCCGCCGCCGACAATTTGCCTAGGCCGCCTAAGTCCAACCACTCGTTGGCGTTGAGCGCCCCTTGTGCGTACAGCAGCAAGACATACTCGTCATACTGCTCTTCCATCTCCACCGGCACCATATTCCACAAAATCCGCTTACCGGCTAAACGCACCGCGGTGCGGTAAAACTCATCCAGCAGCAACAGGTGCTGCATCGAGCCGCAGTTTTCGGTACTTAAGGTGTCGTATTCGTTGTGACGGAAGCGATTTTCATCAATCAGGAAGAAGCTGATGTCCACGCCACGCGAGCGCGCCCATTGCTCGAGCAAAGTGCATTTATCCAGCAGACGCTGACGCTCATCGCGATCCAGCCACGACTGGTGACAGACCCAGATATCCAGATCGGAATCGGCACTTTGACCCACGGAAGAGGTACTGCCCATCGAATAGATGGCGGTGATCGGAAGCTCGCCTTGATGCGGCTCACTGAGTGGCTGCCCCCAAGCGCGGGAGCAGTCGTCGATGAACTGCTGTTGCATTTCATCAGGCGTAAACAGGCAGACGCCATGCGGCACCCCATCATCGAGGTAGCCCGGCATCATCGGGTGGTTGTAATTTAACAAAACGGGCAACAGGCTGTAGACCTGATGAAAAGCAGGCCCCATCGCCGCCAACGCACGTTCAACGCGCAGCTGGTTTATGGCATCCATTCGCCGTTTGAGTGTCTCAATATACAGGTACAATACGCATTGCCTGACATTAATACCGGAGCCCCGGTAACCTACCCACCGACACCATGCACATCCGTGTCTTACCCAAGCCTTGTGCTGTTACTTTTTGATGATGTCGAAAACGTGATCAATTTAACATTTTCAACGGTCACCGTAAAGACAACAAGGTTAATCCAGCCACGAAATCCTGTTGCACGTCAACCACCACAGTGAAAAAAGCAGGCCGTCGTGAAACCCAGATCAAGTTCACAAATTATTTACATTAAATAACGAAAAACGCAATAGCTCTCACAATTATGCCGCCGAATATCGCCGCCAAACGCACAGAGTGCGATCCGATGCGCTGACACCTGCTACCGCCCGGTGGTAGGATTAGCTATCTTCGTCATACGGTTAACAGCATGTCCAAACAGCTTATTCGCATCGCCACCCGTCAAAGTCCGCTTGCCTTATGGCAGGCCGAGCATGTTCGCCAGTTACTGTGTGCCCAGCACCCAGATCTGGAGGTAACGCTGGTGCCGATGGTTACTAAGGGGGATGTGATCCTCGATACCCCGCTGGCCAAAGTCGGTGGCAAGGGGCTGTTTGTCAAAGAGCTGGAATTGGCCCTGCTCGAACAGCGCGCCGATATCGCCGTGCATTCGATGAAAGACGTGCCGGTCGAATTCCCAGACGGTTTAGGCTTGGTCTGCATCTGCGAGCGCGATGATCCGCACGATGCGCTGGTATCCAATCACTATGACTCGCTGGATGCGCTGCCTCAGGGTGCCATCGTTGGCACCTCCAGTTTACGCCGCCAATGTCAGCTACGCGCCGCGCGCCCCGATCTGCACATCAAAGATCTGCGCGGCAATGTCGGCACTCGCTTGAGCAAGCTGGATAACGGCGAATATGACGCCATCATTTTGGCCGCTGCAGGCCTGCGCCGCTTGGGGCTAGAAGCGCGTATTCGCGCCCGTTTGAGCGTGCAGCAATCGCTGCCAGCAGTCGGTCAGGGTGCCATCGGCATCGAATGCCGACTGGATGATGCGCGGGTTCGCGCGCTGTTAGCACCACTCAATCACGCCGACACCGCCGATCGCGTCGTGGCCGAACGGGCGATGAACAACCGCCTGCAAGGTGGCTGTCAGGTGCCGATAGGCAGCTATGCCGAACTGACGGGCGATCAGCTCTATTTGCGCGCACTGGTCGGCGCGCCCGATGGCTCGCGCCTGTTGCAAGCCGAGATCCGCGGCCCGCGCACGGAAGCCGAACAGCTCGGCAGCGCACTGGCAGAACAACTGCTGGACGCCGGTGCCGGTAGTATCTTGTCTGCCGTGTACGGCCATGCAGTGAAGTAACGGAAGTAGCACAGCGGCATGACCATTTTAGTCACCCGGCCAGATCAGGCCGGCATCGAATTGACCACCGCCTTGTCCGCCGCCGGACGAGCGGCGATCCATGCGCCGTTATTTACACTGGCCGCCGGCAGTGAATTGAACTTGCTGCCGGGCTATTTCAGTCGCTTGAATCCCGGTGATTGGATTATTGCTGCGTCTGGGCACGCGGTCAGCTATGCTGAGCAAACGGTTGAGCAAATTGGTGGCCGCTGGCCACACGTGCAGTATGCCGCGGTCGGCCGTAGTACCGCCCTGCATCTGCAACAAGCTTGTGGGCAACCGGTGTTGTTCCCGGCGTGCGATGAAACCAGCGAAGGGCTGTTACAGCTGCCCGCCCTGCAAACCGTGAGCGGTCAGCAGGTACTGATTTTACGCGGCAATGGCGGTCGACCGTTATTGGCGCAGGTGCTGCGTGAGCGCGGTGCCGAAGTGAATTTTTGCGAATGCTATCAACGCGTTCCTTTGGAATATTGCGGCGCGCAACAGACCGATATCTGGCAGCGCGCCAATGTAAATCTGCTGGTGATCACCAGCGGCGATATACTGCAACAACTTGTTGCACTGGTACCTGACACTGCCCATCACTGGCTGACATCCTGCCGGTTAGTGGTTGTCAGTAAACGTATTGCTGCAATGGCCCGGGAGTTTGGCTGGCAGGAAATCGTGATTTCCGACCGCGCCGATAACCGATCGCTGATTGCCGCAGTTGAACAATTTGAATAACTCGGGACGAATCTCAATGACGGATCAAAAGCCCCAGTCATCTCCCGCTGCGGATGAACAAGCCTCCTCTACCCCTGTACCAGAGACAGCAGCTTCCCAGCCGGTCACTCAGCCCGCACCGGCCAAGCCGGACACTGCCGCTCCTGCGCGCAGCGGGGGTCAGACGCTGGGCGCGATCGCCATTGCGCTGGTGATTGCCCTCGGCGGCGGCTTGTACTACCACGGCCACCAGCAAAATCAGAGTCAGATGAGCGATCTGGCCCAGATGCGCCAACAGGTCGATACCTTGAGCAGCGCCCTCACTCAGGCTCTGGATAACCAGAAAAAACTGGCCGGTGAGATGAGCAGCGAAATGAATCAAACCTTGGAAAAGGCGCGCCAAACCCAAGCGGCCCAAGAAGAGCAAATCCGCACCCTGCAGCGTCAGCTGACCGAGGTTGCCGGACGTCGCTCGAATGACTGGCTGCTGGCCGAAGCCGACTATCTGGTCAAAAATGCCGGTCGCAAACTGTGGATGGAGCAAGATGTCACCTCCGCCGGTGCCCTGCTGAAAAGTGCCGATCTCAGCTTGGCGCAGATGAATGACCCCAGCCTGCTGCCAATCCGCCAAGCATTGAAAGATGACATCAGCGCCCTGGCCGGCATCAACAAAGTGGACACCGACGGTCTGATCCTCGAGATCACCAGTCTGGCCAATAAGGTTGATAACCTGAAACTGGCCGACACCCAACTGCCACCAGCAGAAGGGGCGACCGAAGATCTGACTCTGAGCAGCTCGATTAACGACTGGAAATCCAACCTGATGAAGAGCTGGGACAGTTTCGTGAACGACTTCATCACCGTGCGTCGTCGCGATGGGAATGTCGAGCCACTGCTGGCACCTAATCAGGATTACTACCTGCGGGAAAATATCCGTCAGCGTCTGCAAATGGCTGCGATGGCTATTCCACGGCACCAGAACGAGCTGTATAAGCAGTCACTGGAAAAAGTGGATACCTGGGTTCGCTCCTACTTCGATATGCAAGACAGCAGCACCCAAGCGTTCTTAAATGAGCTGGAAGCCTTGAGCCAAGAGTCTATCTACATGGACTTGCCAACCACGCTCAAGAGCCAGCCGCTGCTTGAAGATGCGCTGCAAACCCGTGTGCGTAACCTGCTGGCTCAGCCTGGCGTCAATGCCGCACCGGCTCCGGTGACCAGTGCACCAGCCAATGCGGCACCGGCACCCGCCACTAACTAACCGGGAGTTGTCATGACACGTATTTTTATACTGCTTGCCATCATCATCGGCGGACTGGTGATCGGGCCGGAATTTGCCGGTCATCAGGGCTATGTGCTGATTGTGGCCGGTCCGTATACCGTGGAAATGAGCCTGACCAGCATGATCATCTTGGTGATCTTGACGCTGGCCGCGCTGTTTATTCTGGATGCGGTGCTGCGCCGTCTGCTGCGTATTGGCTCATCCACCCACGGCTGGTTTGCACGCCGCAAACAAAACCGCGCCCGTAAACAAACCCTAGCCGGTCTGCTGAAACTGACCGAAGGTGATTACCAACAGGCCGAGCGCCTGATGGCGAAGAGCGCCGAGCATGCTGATCAACCGGTGGTGAACCTGCTGATGGCCGCCGAAGCGGCACAGCAACGCGGCGATAACTTAAGCTGCAACCAGTATCTGCACCGCGCCGCCGAGTTGGCCGGTAACGATACCCTGCCGGTCGATATCACCCGCGTGCGCCTGCAACTGGCCCAAGGCGAGATCCATGCCGCTCGTCATGGCGTCGATCATCTGCTGGCCGTCGCGCCACGTCATCCACAGGTGCTGCGTTTGGCCGAGCAAGCCTATACCCAAGCGGGCGCGTATGCCGCGCTGCTGGATCTGCTGCCACAGCTGACCAAATCCGGTTTGTTCCCAGAGCAAGAGCTGGAGCAAATCGAGCTGAATGCCGAAGATGGCCTGATGAACAAGGCGATGAAGGAAAACGGCAGTGAAGGCTTGATGGCTTGGCTGCGCAATCAGCCACGTCGTCGTCGCACCAATCCGCGGACCTTAGCACTGCTGGCCAACCATCTGATTGAGTGTGATGATCACCATCACGCGCAAGAAGTGCTGCTGAGCGGTCTGCGTAAATCGTCCGAGCCACAGCTGCTAACCGTGTTGAGTCGTCTGCACCCAACCGATCCTGCTGCGGTGGAAAAAGTGCTGCAGCATCTGATGAAAAAAGATCCGGAGAACGCACTGCTGAACCGCGCGCTGGGTCACCTACTGGCGGTACAAGGCCAATATCCGGAAGCAGAAAGCGCCCTGCGCAAAGCACTGGCACAACAGCCGAACGCCGCTGACTATGCGCTGCTGGCTAACGTGCTGGAAAAAGCCGGTCACCCGCAAGATGCCGGTGAGATGCGCCGCCGTGGTCTGGCATTGGTCGATGGTGAGCACCACGCCTAACTCGGCCCCATCACCAGCGTACTAATAACAACGGGAGGCTTAGCCTCCCGTTTTTTTATGTCGCGTTTTTATGCCTAGCGCTTCGCGCAGAGCAAATTAGATAAAGGCAAACGCATCACCGTACAGATGCGCGGCATCGGCATCACGCTGCTCGCAGAACAGCTCGCGCGCCACTTTGGCCATCTCAAACCGTCCCGCGATATAGATGTCATAACCGGCCAAGGAAGCAAAATCCTGCATCACGGCGGCCAACACGGTGCCACTGCGTCCAGACCAGTTATCCGCAGGTTGCTCCACCACCGGGATCACCTGCAAGTTACGGTGCTCGGCGGCCAGTGCCTGCAATTCTGGCAGGTCATACAGGTGGGTCAGCTCACGGCCGCCCCAATATAAAGAGACCGGACGCTGCGGCTGCTGCGCCAGCAGATCCAGCACAATGGAGCGCACGTAGGAAAAACCGGTACCACCGGCAATCAAGATCACCGGCGCTTGGCTATCGGCGCGATACCAGGCCTCACCGAACGGCATTTCCACCGTCACTGGCTCGCCGGTTTTAATCTTATCCATCACCGCCATGGCATACGGATTATGCTCGGAAGCGCCGATATGCAGCTCAATCTCATGGCTATTGTCCGGTGTCGATGCAATGGAGAACGGACGCTTATCGCGCTCCCCCATGACCACCATCAGATACTGGCCAGCACGAAAACTGACCGCCTGATCCGGTTGCAGCCGGACGCGATAGACGGTTTCGGTGATCGGCTCAACCAGCGACACTTTACAGCAAAACGTTGTCATGACTTTTCCTCTACCGCCCGAGCGGCGTTTTTCTTGTCTGTTGTTCGTGTTGGATCTTGTTATCGTACTCAGCAAGGGCTGATGACCCTTTCCCGTTGACCACATCGGGCAAGCGATGAGCCTGTGACCAACGAGATGCACGTTTATTGATTACCGCAACGCTTTATTTTTGCGCCGCAGCCTCTGACGCCGGCGGATCCAGCTGTAAGCTGTCCCAGATCGCATCGATCTTGGCTACCACCGCGGGATCGCGTGCAATCGGACGGCCCCATTCACGATCCGTTTCCCCCGGCCATTTGCTGGTCGCATCCATCCCCATCTTGGAGCCTAAACCGGAAACCGGTGAGGCAAAATCCAGATAATCGATTGGGGTGTTTTCCACCAGCAACGTATCACGCGCCGGATCCATCCGCGTGGTAATGGCCCAGATCACATCATTCCAATCACGGGCATTAACGTCATCATCACACACAATCACAAATTTGGTGTACATAAACTGACGTAAAAACGACCAGACGCCCATCATCACCCGTTTAGCATGCCCCGGATACTGTTTCTTCATCGTCACCACCGCCATGCGGTATGAACAGCCTTCCGGCGGCAAGTAGAAATCGACAATCTCAGGAAATTGCTTTTGCAGCAGTGGCACAAACACTTCGTTCAACGCCACCCCGAGTACCGCCGGCTCATCCGGTGGCCGTCCGGTGTAGGTGGAGTGATAGATAGCATCGCGGCGGCGGGTCACGCAGGTGACAGTAAAGACTGGGAAGTTATCTACTTCGTTATAATAACCGGTGTGATCGCCATACGGCCCTTCTGGTGCCAGTTCACCCGGCTCGATGTAACCTTCCAGCACGATTTCCGCCGACGCCGGCACTTCCAGATCGCAGGTTAAGCATTTCACCACTTCGGTCTTAGTACCGCGCAGCAAACCGGCAAACGCATATTCTGACAGGGTATCGGGGATAGGTGTTACCGCCGCCAAAATAGTGGCTGGATCGGCGCCCAATGCCACCACCACCGGAAAACGCTCACCAGGATGGGCCTGCTGCCACTCTTGAAAATCGAGCGCGCCACCACGGTGCGATAACCAGCGCATGATCAGTTTGTTACGACCGAGCAGTTGCTGACGATAGATGCCAAGGTTCTGCCGCTCCCGCACCGGACCACGGGTGACCGTCAGCCCCCACGTCACCAACGGCGCCGCATCTTCGGGCCAGCAGCGCATCACCGGCAACGCGGTCAAATCCACCGCCTCACCTTGTTGCACCACTTCCTGACACGGAGCACTGCTGAGACGCTTGGTCGGCATATTCAACACCTGGCGAAACTTGGGCATTTTTTCCCACAGGTCACGAAATCCCTTCGGCGGCTCTGGCTCTTTGAGAAAGGCCAGTAACTGGCCGACATCGCGCAAGGCGCTGACATCATCTTGCCCCATCCCCAGCGCGACTCGCTGCGGCGTACCGAACAGATTGCACAGCACCGGCATGGTATAACCGGTCGGATTTTCAAACAGCAGTGCCGGGCCACCCGCGCGCAGTACGCGATCAGCAATCTCGGTCATCTCCAAATCCGGCGATACCGGTACCCGGATGCGTTTTAACTCACCTCGCGCTTCCAGCAAGGCGATAAATTCTCGCAGATCTTTATATTTCATCGGCAGTCCTTTTCTCGGCGGCGTCCGCCATTATAAGCATTCTGGCGGTTAAAGCCGAGCGACCACCGCGCGGTGAATCACAGGCATAAAAAAACGCGGCCATCGCCGCGTTTTTTCGTCCACGCCCTGCAGAGCTGCAGGCGGTACAGAAGAGGTCAGAATGCTTAATCCAGCAGACGACGCGCCGCTTCAACCACGATCTGCACCGCATCACTTTCGGTCGCTTTCATGGTTTCGGCGTTCGGGATTTCCTGTTGGGTGCGGTTTACGATCACGCCGGCCACCATACCCGCACGCCAGCCTTGGCTCGCACACATGGTCAGTAAGGTCGCGGATTCCATTTCGTAGTTCATCACGCCCAGATCCTGCCACTCTTGCATCGAGCCTTGGAAGCGACGCACCACACGGCCAGAAACGGTGTCATAACGCTCTTGACCTGGGTAGAAGGTATCGGAAGAAGCGGTAATACCGATATGGGTCTTCGCGCCGCGCTCTTTCGCTGCCGCAACCAGCGCAGTCGTACAATCAAAGTCAGCCACCGCAGGGTATTCCATTGGCGCAAAGTGCAAGCTCGCACCGTCCAGACGTACCGAGGCAGTAGTGACCAGCACGTCACCAACATTGATGTGTGGCTGAATGGCACCGGTGGTACCTACACGCAGGAAAGTACGCACGCCCAGTTGTGCCAGCTCTTCCACTGCAATCGAAGTAGAAGGACCGCCAATCCCAGTAGAGCAGATCACCACTGGCTTGCCGTCCAGTTCGCCCAACCAAGACGTAAACTCACGGTGACTGGCCAGATGAACCGGGTTATCCATCAGCTCGGCAATTTTCTTCACACGCTCCGGGTCGCCCGGAACAATCGCCAAGGTAGCGCCTTTCAGGTCACTTTTAGTCAATCCAAGGTGGAATACATCTGATTTCGCCATGGTCATGGCTCCTTCTTTTAATCGAATGGGTCAGAATACAGGAGGCGAGTCCTTGCACTATTAAGTCATTACTGTAGCGAAGAGCCGCCTGCTGATATGTGACGAATGCCAAATCTAGGCAATTAACATACAACATATTACCTAAATTATGTGATGTATATCAGACTATGGCGCGCGTCCGTTCATATATTGCACATATTGTACGCAACATCCGCGCCCACGCTGTTTCGCCGCATACAGCGCCTGATCGGCACAATCTTGGATCTGATCGGGATTTTGTCCAGCCTGATACACCGCTGCGCCAAGGGTAATGCTCAGATGAATTGCCTGCTGACGGAAACTGAATACCGGCTCACGCACCGCCAGCAACATTCGCTCGCCAAGACTTTGCACCGCATCGCTTTGAGTCACCGGCGTCATCAGCGCAAACTCATCGCCACCAATGCGCGCCAGATAAGTACCGCTGCCGGCGGCTTGCTGCAAGCGCAGCGCCACCTCAATTAACGCCGCATCCCCCGCCGCATGACCAAAGCAATCATTGATGCGCTTAAAATAATCCATATCGATCATAAACAGGGTGAACGGCCGAGTACTCTGGCAAAACTCCCCCAGCAAGCGATCATAAGCGCGGCGATTGAGCACCCGCGTTAAGTGATCATGCTCCAACATAAACTCTAGCTCGCGCGTGCGCTGTTGCAGCAAAAATTCATACAGACCGGTACGGTTCACCACATAACCGACAATCAAGCTGACCAACAGGGAAACCACCAGCCCGCCCCACCACAAAATCTTCAGCAGCAGGCGATTTTCGGCGTACAGCGCCCAATGGCCGGTTACCGAAACCTTCCAGTGTCGATCACCTTGGGCAATATATTCCACGTGCTGCATGAGCGGCCCTGCCGAGCGCGGCGCAGCAACAGCGGCGGCTGAGTGATACAACACAATTTCTGAGCTCGATGAAACGTCACTGATTTGAATCGCCATCCCCGGACGTGGATTAATGGTGTTTATCACATGAGAAAAATAAGCATAGCTGTTAATCACCGAAACAAATATGCCATCTAAACTTTTATCGCGGATATTACGCACCGCGTTGATCACCAAAAAACCATTTTTCCGATTGTTATTTTTGCTCTGCTGATTCCATAACCGAATCGGGTCAGTAATTATTTGCTCCGCGCCCGCAATAATATCAGCCAAATAACTGTCACGTTTTTCGCCGCCAAATAACAAGCCTAAATATTGCTGATTTTGCTCGGTAGCCGGATAGACAAACGCTAATGGAAAGATATACGGCTGCGCCAATAGAGTGTCGAGCGGCGTATTGTCACTAAATAACCATCCTTGATAATGATAAGCCGGATAAATATTGCGCATCTGCTGTAAAAAAGGAGCCACTTGGTCTTGTGTTACCAGCGGAAACCACTCTAACTTGACGGTTTGTGGCGCACTTAAGCGCATGCTCTCGATATAGGCCTGAATATCGCGCAGTGGCACGTAATTATTGAGCCGGAACCCTAAGGATAATGACGTCAATAATTGCAAATCGGTTTTGATAGAACCGCGGACTTTCGCGACATACGCGCGAGCTTCAGCAGCAAAGAATCGCTGTTGCTCAATTTTATTCTGACGCGACAACTCGTAAAACGCGCTGACATCCACGAAGAATAACAGAATAAAAACAAAAAAAGTCCACCGCCATACCTGCCAGAATGCCCGCGGTTTGCGTTTTTCCATGTAATCTTAACTCCTGCCTTGGCTCAAATACGGCACAAAATAGCCTTGGCGTGAAACTTGGGCATGATGTCGATGATTGGGTTAGTATAAATCAGACAAAAAGCTCTTGGCTATAAAAGGCAGGATAGAACAATCTCACGTGCACTCATGGTTTATGTATCATAATAAAACAGGAATATTCTGATTTATGAGTAATGCGACTCCCAAACCCGCGCAGCGCGATGGTTTCACCTCCAGTTTTGGCGTCATTGCCGCCACGTTAGGCTCTGCGGTTGGACTGGGCAATATCTGGAAATTTCCCTATCTGACCGGTGCCAACGGCGGTGCCAGCTTCCTGCTGGTGTACCTGCTCGCCACCTTGCTGATTGGCCTGCCGATCATGATTGCGGAGCTCACCTTAGGCCGCGCCGCCAAAGCCGATGCCATTACCACCTTCGTCAAACTCGCCCCGCGCCGCTCAGCGTGGTGGGTGATTGGTCTGCTCGGCGTTATTTGCGCCTACTTGATCATGGGTTTCTACTCGGAAGTGGCCGGCTGGGTCTTTGCTTACATTTTCAAATCCGCCGACGGTTCATTGCTCTCGAGCAGCCCGCAAGCGACAGGCGCAGCCTTTGATGCGCTGATCCACAATCCGTGGCAAGCCCTACTGTGGCAATGGTTAGTCCTGTTGGTGATCGGCGGGGTGCTGATTATCGGGGTCTCGAAAGGGATTGAAGCGGTAACCAAGAAACTGATGCCGATTTTGTTTGTGCTGCTGGTGATTATTGCCGTGCGCAGCCTGACTCTGCCGGGTGCGGCAGAAGGTTTAAGTTTCCTGTTCAGCCCCGATTTTAGCAAAATTGATGCTGGCGTGATCCTGACCGCAATGGGCTTGGCGTTTTTCAAGCTGTCGATCGGGATGGGCACCATGCTGACCTACGGTAGCTACTTTCGCGATGACCAGAATATCCCCGCCACCGCGTTACGCGTGATGACCGCCGATCTGTTTGTCTCGATGCTGGCGGGGATCGCCATCTTCCCTGCGGTCTTCAGCTTTGGCTTTACCCCATCCGCAGGCCCATCACTGCTGTTTATCACTATCCCAGCGGTATTTGCCCAGATGCCATTCGGTCACTTACTGATGGTGGTATTCTTTGTACTATCGGCGATTGCGGCAACCGGCGCGATGCTGTCGATTCTGGAAGTCCCGGTATCGGTGATCAGCGAGCGCTTTAAGATTAGCCGTACCCGCTCGGTGCTGATCAACGTGCTGTTCTTAGCCCTGATCGGCTCCACCTGCGCCTTATCCAACAGCACCTTGGCCCATATCACCGTGGCCGGATTGAACATGTTTGATCTGTTCGACGCGCTCAGCTCTAAGGTACTGATGCCACTAGGTGGGATCTTGCTGAGTCTGTTTGTCGGCTGGGTATGGGGACGCCAACACCTGAGCCAAGCAGTCAGCAATCACGGGCAGCTGCACAACGCCTCACTGACTCGCATCCTGTTCCTGCTGCTGCGCTTTGTCTCGCCGCTGCTGGTACTGATCGTGATGCTCAAAGGGTTGAATCTGTTCTAACCCCTTCGAATATCGCTGATGTGCTTAATTTGAGCTTAATATAGACAACAGGCGACCAGATGGTCGCCTGTTGTTTTTTCTCTTCGCGTTAATCCTGCTCACTTTGTGCCAGCCAAGTTGCCTCTCGCTGCTCGGCAGCAGTTGCAAAATGGACAAAATCATCGCGCGTCCAAAAGGTCTGCGGCAATACCGCCTTCAACGACGCAGGGGTCGATTTATCCGGCCAAATCTGCAGCTGTACGTATTCACTCAGCGGTTGCCCCTGCCAGCGACTGGCCAACCACAAACGGCGTCCCGGTGCCGGCCAATTGGGCGGTAACATCGGCGTTCGCACCCAACCCAACTGATAATTACGCTGCAGCACTAAGCGCCGATCTGGCAAGCGCCGTGTGCTATCCCACCACACACCATCCAATTGCTGTAACGCCTGACGCGCTTGCGCCTCAGGATAAACACCGGCCTGCGCTAAATACATTCGCAACGCCCGATCAAAGCGGTGATTAAAATCCTCCGCCGACACCGGCGCCCCCGGCTCACGCAACAGCTCAGAGCTGAGCCGCGCACCGAGTAAGTTAGAGTACAGATCCTCTGGCGAAAACGCCGATACCGTCTCAGCCATCGCCGGTACCGAGCGATAACCGTACCACTGCGCTATCTCATGCCATTCCGCCAGCTGGAAGGCGATTAAAGCCGCCATACGCGCGGCCAGTAAGCGCCGATCCGCCATCGCACTAGGTGGGGTAAAGGGACGCAGCACCACATGGCGCTGGCCTAACTCAGATGCCAGTACCAGCGAGAATGCCTGGCCTAAGCGCGGTAAGAGGGTTTGGTAAAGATAAAAGGTATTATCGGCGGTATCTCGGATGTGCGCGGTATCTAAAATTCCGCCATCGTGGGTAACCAAAAGACCATTTTTCTCATCGCCTAAGCCTAGCACCGCACCTGCCGAGCGCATCACGCTATCGTTATAGTGATGATGACCGAGTGATTGGGTGTCCAACACATTAGGGATCCGATACCAGGGTAGCGGCACACCTAACAGCGAAGTACGTAAATCCATGCCTAGCGCACAGCAAGGCCGCAGCGCATCCGGTGCCACCGGTGCGCTTTGTGCCGGCAGCGGCAAGCCGCCCATCCCCCAGACCAATAACAGTGGGACCAAGCCGCGTTTCATCAGAAAGCCTCATTCACCTGAAAATAAAAACCAGATGTGTTGCGTCCAACACCCCAATCAAGACGAATATTGACCCGTGGCTTAAACGCAAAGCGATAGCCGACCCCAGCATTTGGCAGCCAATGGGCCTCCGCATCCAGCAACTCACGAGCATGGGCAGTCACGGTTCCCGCACCAGCCCACAGCGCTACGCCGTGCCGCCCACTCAGCTGCTGACGCAATTCCAGTTGCGTCGTCAGTAAATTGCGGTCGGTATATTGCCCTTCGTAATAACCGCGCATCCGCTTATCACTACCGAGCTGGGCCAACTGATTCCACGGCACATCACCGTGAGTAAAATAGCCATACACCTCAGAGGCCAAAATGGTGCGCGCGCTTAATTGCCAGTAGTAGCTATAACGCGCCTCTACGGTGGAAAAATCAGCATCACTACCCAGCGCGGGCAAATAGCGCGTGTATTTCACACTGGCTACCTGACCACGGTAAGGATTGGGCAGAAAATCACGGCTGTCATACGACAAACGCGCACTCACACCGATACTCTGATTACGCTCACCGCCTGGCAATGCGGTAAACAGCGGTTCGTCGCTCTCCGTGCTTAACCGGACCAAAGAGCCGCCCAGCGCCGCATACAAGTCAGGTGCCACCCGATAGGCCAGCTCTGGGGTCAGCTCCAACGCCTTGGCGGTATACTCACGTTTATTACAGTCCTGACTGCCTGCGGCATAGCCGATTCCCCAAAACGAGGTCGGTACATTTTTCACCGCGCCTTTGAGAAACAACCGCCAAGCATCTTGCTGCAAAAAGGTGTTGTTCTCGAAACCCACCCCAAAGGCACCGGTTGAACTGGCAAAACCAGTAAATGACAGTGTGGAGTATTGCGTGTCCCGATCCTGCTTATCGACGCGGTATAACCCAATGGCCGCCGCGCCAATGCCCACGCCCATCTCTGGGTTATAAAACGGCCCCGGCAGTACCCCCCAATCAATCGGCTTACTCTCATCAACCGTCTCGGAAGAGCCTAAATCCTCCAGAAGGGAATCCACCCACTGCGCTGCATACAACGGCGGCGTCATCAGCAGCGTACTCAGCATCAACAGGGAAAAATGAGTCTGTCGCATCAGCAAACGCCTCCGTTAAAAACGCATATCCAAAGTGAAAAATGCACTGGTGCGTTTGCCGAGACCCCATTCGGTCAGCAACAGCAAATTCGGTGTGATCTGATATTGAGCACCCAGCAAAGTATTCCATGGAGATTCCAGATGCTGCTCAACATGGAATTTGCCACTCTTGCTTGGGTCGACCAGCAGTAGCATCTGTTTGAGATTGGCGGGCAATGCCAGGTCAGCAATATTGCCACTAAATGATTGGTCAATGCTCTGGTACATACCACCGGCCCAGACCCGCAGCGGACGATCGAGCACGGAAAACTGATAGCCAACTCGCGGTGATGCGACTAAGGCATCAATTTTGCCATCCAGAATATCCATCTTAGTTTGGGTATAACTGACATCGGTGAGCGCAAACCAGTTGCCGTAACCGCCGGCCAAGACAAAGCCGAGGCCAAAAGTATCACCATGAAATTCCAGAGGGAAATGGATATCTTTAATTTCGATTGGTACAGGGATAGAAAGCTTATGTAACTTCACATCCAGTGAGCCCTGCATATCAAGAATAGAATCAGTTCTACCGTCGGTTTTTCCAACTAAGCCATAAACATTTAGAAAGGGGAAAACCCACATATCAGCACGTAATGTTGAAGTATCTGAGCGTTGTTTTGTCTCTCGAACAGTAGGCGCTAACTTGATATTTTCAGCAGCAATTCCAGGCATAATCGCTACTTTAGGCAATAAACCAGAAAAGCTAATGGAATCGACTTGGATCCCTTGCTTTACCTGCATATGGCTAATATTCAGGCCAAATGGCTCAGGGATTTCATACCCAGCAGCTTTCGCCTCTTCACCCCAGATAGGAAACATCCGAGCCGAGTCTTGTGCATAAGTCGGAACCATCATTCCCGACCACAACACCATTGCTGCCGTCAGTCCACTTCGCCATGTTTGCATGCTATTTCCACGTGCTACTAAAGAAAAGCCCGCACTATAAAGCAAACAAATTTATGAATCGGTGCAAAATGTGCGACAAGTAACACTTTTAAATAACTTATCTACTTGTAACGGTTAGAAAATTAAGAAATAAGATCTATCGATACCCATCAGAAGGCAGGGAAAAGATTGAGGAAATAGGTATAGGGATAAAAAGAAAATAGAAGAAAAAACAGATAAGAAAAAACCAAACTCTCAAAACACAAAAAGCCCATCCGTTAGGATGGGCTCTTCACTTATTTGATGCCTGGCAGTTCCCTACTCTCGCATGGGGAGACCCCACACTACCATCGGCGCTACGGCGTTTCACTTCTGAGTTCGGCATGGGGTCAGGTGGGACCACCGCGCTATCGCCGCCAGGCAAATTCTGTTTCTCTATCGCGTACACTACTTGTGTCTCGCGCCAGAGTTAAAATCTAAAAACAAGCTAAATAACTGATGTATTGTTCTTTGAACAAGTAACTCGTGACTTCATTCATCCAACATCACTTTGGCGTTGTATGGTTAAGCCTCACGGGCAATTAGTACAGGTTAGCTCAACGTATCGCTACGCTTACACACCCTGCCTATCTACGTCGTAGTCTCCAACAACCCTTTAGGAGGCTTTAAGCCTCAGGGATGACTCATCTCGGGGCAAGTTTCGCGCTTAGATGCTTTCAGCGCTTATCTCTTCCGCATTTAGCTACCCGGCAATGCCACTGGCGTGACAACCGGAACACCAGAGATGCGTCCACTCCGGTCCTCTCGTACTAGGAGCAGCCCCCCTCAATCATCCAACGCCCACGACAGATAGGGACCGAACTGTCTCACGACGTTCTAAACCCAGCTCGCGTACCACTTTAAATGGCGAACAGCCATACCCTTGGGACCAACTTCAGCCCCAGGATGTGATGAGCCGACATCGAGGTGCCAAACACCGCCGTCGATATGAACTCTTGGGCGGTATCAGCCTGTTATCCCCGGAGTACCTTTTATCCGTTGAGCGATGGCCCTTCCATTCAGAACCACCGGATCACTAAGACCTACTTTCGTATCTGCTCGACCTGTCCGTCTCGCAGTTAAGCTAGCTTCTGCCTTTGCACTAACCGCATGATGTCCGACCATGCTTAGCTAACCTTCGTGCTCCTCCGTTACTCTTTAGGAGGAGACCGCCCCAGTCAAACTACCCACCAGACACTGTCCGTATCCCGGATTACGGGACAACGTTAGAACATCAAACATTAAAGGGTGGTATTTCAAGGTCGGCTCCACGCAAACTGGCGTTCACGTTTCAATGCCTCCCACCTATCCTACACATCAAGGCTCAATGTTCAGTGTCAAGCTATAGTAAAGGTTCACGGGGTCTTTCCGTCTTGCCGCGGGTACACTGCATCTTCACAGCGATTTCAATTTCACTGAGTCTCGGGTGGAGACAGCCTGGCCATCATTACGCCATTCGTGCAGGTCGGAAC
>NZ_LT575468.1:3290000-3347500 GCF_900087055.1 Plesiomonas shigelloides
CCGTTCGGCATGTAGCGTACTTCAGGGTCCTGCCCCAAATTACCGATCAGGATAACTTTGTTAATGCCACCTCTGGCCATAACTCTCTCCGCTTCTTGGATGTCAATGATGTGTAATTTCTGATTGTATCACGCTCCTTTCGGATCTGAGCACCTTCCCAATAAAGAAGCGCGAAATCCTGCGCAAAGCGGCGCTCGCATGCTGTCAGTGCGGTGCACCGAAATCGGTACGGGAGAATTACTGGATATCTATTCAGTTATTTTTATTTTGTGCGATACTCAGATTTTGACCGTTTTCACCTTTATTACCTTCTCTTCCTTTACGACCTAAAGTGACGCTATGGATAAGATCGAAGTCAGGGGTGCCCGCACCCACAACCTGAAAAACATCAACCTGATTATCCCGCGCGACAAGCTGATTGTGATCACCGGTTTGTCCGGCTCCGGCAAGTCATCGCTGGCGTTTGATACGCTGTACGCGGAAGGTCAGCGCCGCTATGTGGAGTCACTGTCGGCTTATGCACGCCAATTTCTGTCTTTGATGGAAAAGCCGGATGTGGATCATATCGAGGGGCTGTCGCCGGCTATCTCTATCGAGCAAAAGTCCACGTCACATAACCCGCGCTCTACCGTCGGGACCATTACCGAAATTCACGACTATTTGCGCTTGCTGTTTGCCCGCGTGGGTGACCCGCGTTGTCCGGTGCACGATGTGCCGCTGGCGGCACAAACGGTCAGTCAGATGGTGGACAAGGTATTGAGCTTGCCAGAAGGGCAAAAGCTGATGCTGTTGGCGCCCATCATCAAAGAGCGTAAAGGTGAGCACAGTAAGACGTTACAAAATCTGGCCGCGCAGGGTTATATCCGCGCCCGTATAGATGGCGAGGTGTGTGATTTATCCGATCCCCCAGCGCTAGAGCTGCAAAAAAAACACACCATTGAAGTGGTGGTAGATCGTTTCAAAGTGCGCGCAGATTTAGCGCAGCGCTTGGCCGAAAGCTTCGAAACGGCGCTCACACTCTCTGGCGGCACCGTGGTGGTAGCCGACATGGAGGATAGCAACGCACCGGAGCTGGTATTCTCCTCCAACTTTGCCTGTCCGCACTGTGGTTACAGCATGCACGAGCTGGAGCCGCGTCTGTTCTCCTTTAATAACCCCGCAGGCGCATGCCCGACCTGTGATGGTCTTGGGGTACAGCAGTATTTTGACCCCGAGCGAGTGGTGCAGCATCCGGAGCTGTCACTCGCCGGCGGTGCAATTCGCGGCTGGGATAAGCGTAACTTCTACTACTTCCAGATGCTCAAATCGCTGGCGGAATACTATAACTTCGATATTGAAGCGCCGTTCAATTCACTGCCTCCGCGAATTCAAAAGGCGGTGCTGTCCGGCTCGGGGCGAGAAAATATCGAGTTTAAGTACATTAACGATCGCGGTGATACCACGATTCGCCATCATCCCTTCGAGGGGATCTTGCACAACATGGAACGGCGCTATAAAGAGACCGAATCCATGGCGGTGCGTGAAGAGCTGGCTAAATACATCAATAACCGCCCCTGTGCCAGCTGCCACGGGTCACGGCTGCGTGAAGAGGCACGTCATGTGTTTATCGAAGACACCACGCTGCCGGATATCGCACAGATGAGTATCGCCGAGGCGCTGACTTTCTTCCACCAGCTACAACTGGCTGGGCAAAAAGCGCAGATTGCCGAGAAAGTGTTGAAGGAAATTCGTGATCGCCTGATGTTTTTGGTGAATGTCGGCTTGAATTACCTGACACTGGCCCGCTCGGCGGAAACGCTGTCTGGCGGCGAGGCGCAGCGGATCCGTTTGGCTAGCCAAATTGGTGCAGGTTTAGTTGGCGTGATGTATGTGCTGGATGAACCGTCGATCGGCTTGCACCAACGCGATAACGAGCGCTTGCTCAATACGCTGATCCACCTGCGCGATCAGGGCAATACCGTGATTGTGGTAGAGCACGATGAAGATGCGATTCGCGCTGCCGATCATATTATCGATATCGGCCCGGGTGCTGGCGTGCATGGCGGGGAAATCGTAGCCGAAGGCACCGCCAGCGAGATTATGGCCAATCCGAATTCCGTCACCGGGCAATATTTGTCCGGTCAGCGTGAAATTGCGGTGCCGACGGAGCGTACACCGGCTGATCCTGCCAAAGTGCTGCGTCTGATCGGGGCGCGCGGCAATAACCTCAAAGACGTCACGCTATCGATTCCGGTCGGGTTGTTTACTTGCGTCACTGGGGTGTCAGGCTCAGGCAAGTCGACCTTGATCAACGATACCCTGTTTCGTATCGCCCATCGCGAGTTAAATGGAGCGACCGCTGAAGAGCCGGCGCCGTATCGTGAGATCCAAGGCTTAGAGCATTTCGATAAAGTAATTGATATCGACCAAAGCCCGATTGGTCGTACCCCACGCTCTAATCCGGCCACTTATACCGGCATTTTCACCCCGATCCGTGAGCTGTTTTCTGGCGTACCGGAATCGCGGGCACGCGGGTATACCCCAGGGCGCTTTAGCTTTAACGTGCGCGGTGGACGCTGCGAAGCCTGTCAGGGCGATGGCATGATTAAAGTGGAGATGCACTTCTTACCGGATGTGTATGTGCCTTGCGATCAGTGCCACGGCAAACGCTATAACCGCGAAACCTTAGAGATCAAATACAAAGGTAAGAGTATCCACGAAGTGCTGGATATGACGGTTGAAGATGCGCGCGAGTTTTTCGATGCCGTACCGGCACTGGCGCGTAAGCTGCAAACTTTGATGGATGTGGGATTGTCCTATATTCGTTTGGGTCAATCGGCGACCACCTTGTCCGGCGGGGAAGCGCAGCGGGTGAAACTGGCGCGTGAGCTGTCTAAACGCGATACCGGTAAAACCTTGTACATTCTGGATGAACCAACCACCGGTTTGCACTTTGCCGATATCCAGCAATTACTGACCGTGCTACATAAGCTGCGCGATCACGGTAACAGCATTGTGGTGATTGAACACAATCTGGATGTGATTAAAACTGCTGACTGGATTGTCGATCTGGGGCCGGAAGGCGGCAGTGGCGGCGGTGAGATATTGGTCGCTGGTACGCCAGAAACCGTGGCGGAAAGTGCCGACTCGCATACCGCGCGCTTCCTCAAACCGATTTTGCAACGCGCCCTGCATAACGCTAAACAGCAGGACTAACGGCACCTTACCGGAATGACGAGTATTACTGGATTACCGGTAAGTGTGTCAAAACAGGGGCGAGTTCTGACTCGCCCCTGTTTTACGCTGATTCAGCGCTTAACTGAGCACTTCTTGTAACGCCCGTAAGCACAGCGCCACGTTTTCACGCCGCGCACCGTATCCCATCAAACCGATCCGCCATGCTTTACCCGCCAGCGCACCTAGACCAGCCCCAATCTCCAAGTTGTATTCCTTCAACAACCGGCTACGTACCGCTGCATCATCCACCCCATCGGGGATATACACCGCATTAAGCTGGGGCAAACGCGCGGACTCGGCTACCACAAATTCCAACCCCAAGGCCTGTAACCCATCGCGCAGCAATTGGTGCATCTGGGCATGGCGCGCCCATGCCTGCTCTAATCCTTCTTGATGCAATGCCAACAAAGCTTCGTGCAGAGCATACAGCGTGTTTACCGGCGCGGTATGGTGATAACTGCGCTTCGCGCCGCCTTGCCAATACCCCAGCACCAAGGTTTGATCTAAAAACCAGCTACCGACTTTACGCTGGCGCCGCTCGATTTTTTCTACTGCCCGTGGTGAGAACGATAACGGCGAGAGACCCGGCACGCAGGATAAACATTTCTGACTGCCGGAATACACCGCATCAATGCCCCACGCATCCACATACAGCGGCACGCCGCCCAACGAGGTCACCGCATCCACAATCGTCAAGCAATCAAACTCACGGGCAATCTGACACAAGGTTTGTGCATCAGAGCAGGCGCCCGTGGAGGTTTCGGCGTGCACAAAGGCCAGCATTTTTATCTCAGGATCGGCGGCGAGCGCCGCGCGCACTTTGTCTGGCGACACCGGCTCGCCCCAAGCGTCATCCACCAGCACCGGGATCCCGCCGACGCGCTCCACATTCTCCGCCATACGGCCACCAAACACGCCATTCCGGCAGACCAGCACTTTTTCACCCGGCTCCACCAAATTGACAAAGCAAGCTTCCATCCCTGCCGAACCGGGGGCGGACACCGCGATGGTAAATGGATTTTGTGTTTGCAGCGCGTACTGCAGCAATTGCTTGAGCTCATCCATCATGCCGATGAACAGCGGATCCAGATGGCCCACGGTCGGACGCGAGAGCGCATTTAACACGGTAGGATAAACATCCGATGGCCCCGGCCCCATTAAAATCCGATGCGGCGGCATAAATGAACGAAAGTGCATAGCAGTGGACATAGAACTCTCCTTGTAGGTGTAGGGTGCAGAGTGCTGCATTTTCCAGTATCCGCAGCCACGGCAAAAATGGCAATACACTGCTCGGAGCACAATTCCGTTGACAGGTTAAAAATAAACCGATATTTCTGATGTCAACCTAGCTTGCCAGGTTTACGGACAACCGGCAGGCGGGCCAGAAGAGGTGCGTCATTCAGGCAGCTGCCGGTCAACCGGAAATTTGCGGCAGTCAGGGGAATGTACGCCGAGATAGTTCAGGGTTCCGGAGCCCTGCCTATCGGCCGCGGAGGCTGAATCCTTCCGGCTGTCACCTTGCGAGGTGGAGCGCTTCTGGGTGCAGGAATTACATCGGTAGGCTCGGGGCTTCCCTTGTTTTCGGACGGATTCCGTTCGCGTCTGCGACCCCCACGTTCAGCTCTTCCCGTTCTACGGGCCACGTGCCAAGACGTAAGGACTCATTTCTAGGACACGAGGAATTTTCATGATGTCTCATCTGACGGTCGCCAAATTCGGCGGAACCAGTGTGGCGGACCATACCGCCATGAATCGCTGTGCCAATATCGTCCTTGACGATCCGAACACCAAAGTGGTGGTGCTATCGGCCTCGGCCGGTGTCACCAACTTGCTGGTCGCTCTGGCCAATGGCTGCGATGCCGAGCAACGCGCCTACTATCTGGATGAAGTGCGCCGCATCCAACTGCGTATTTTGCAAGATCTCGGCAACCCCCCCGCCATCCAAGAAAAAATTAATCGGATGCTCGACAGCATTGCCGCTCTGGCCGAAGCCGCCAGTCTTGCCACCTCGGCGGCGCTGACCGACGAGCTGGTCAGCCACGGTGAGCTGATGTCGACCCTGCTGTTTACCGAGCTGCTGCTGCAACGCGGCGAGCGTGCGGTCTGGGTGGATGTACGCAAAGTTCTGCGTACCGACAGCCATTTTGGCAAAGCCGTACCCGATCTGGTGGCGACGGCCGCCTTGTGCGAACAACATCTGCTGCCACATCTGGATGCCGGTCTGATTATCACCCAAGGCTTTATTGGTTCAGACGACAAAAAGCGCACCACCACCCTCGGTCGCGGCGGTAGCGACTACAGCGCCGCACTGCTGGCCGAAGCGATGAAAGCGGATAGCCTGATTATCTGGACCGATGTGGACGGTATCTACACCACCGATCCGCGCATTACCGCGGCCGCCAAGCGTATCGATGAGATCAGTTTCTCGGAAGCCTCTGAGATGGCGACCTTCGGCGCTAAGATCTTGCATCCGGCTACTTTGCTGCCAGCGGTACGCAGTGATATCCCCGTGTTTGTCGGCTCCAGCAAAGAGCCAAAAGCGGGCGGAACTTGGGTTACCCGTAATGCCAGCCGCAAACCGCTGTTTCGCGCGGTAGCGGTGCGCCGCGATCAAATTTTGCTGACCCTACACAGCCTAAATATGTTGCACGCCCAAGGCTTTCTAGCCGAAGTGTTCAATATTCTGGCGCGACATAAGATTTCAGTGGACTTAATCACCACCTCGGAAGTCAGCATTGCCCTGACGCTGGATAAAACCGGCTCCGCCTCATCCGGCGCCAGTTTGCTCACCGATGGCCTGCTCGAAGAGCTCAGTCAGTTATGCCGCGTGGAAGTGGAAAGCGATTTGGCACTGGTGGCCCTGATTGGCAATCAGATGAGTCATACCGCCGGTGCCGGTAAGCAAATCTTCGATACCTTGAGCGCCTTTAATATCCGCATGATCAGCTATGGCGCCAGCGCCCACAATCTGTGCCTGCTGACCCGAGGCGATGATGCCGATAAGGTCGTGCAAACCTTGCATCGTCATTTGCTGGAGTAATGACCGGCAGTCACACCGGAACTAACAAGGCCACCTTATCGGTGGCCTTTTTGTCGCGACGGATGAACGACGCATTAGTACGCTAAGTATGTTAACTCAAGCGTCTTGGTCATAACCCAAGTTCGGGGTTAACCAGCGTTCGGCTTCCGACAAGGTGATCCCTTTGCGCGCGGCGTAATCTTGTACCTGATCGCGCTGAATTTGTGCCACGGCAAAATATTTGCTCTGCGGGTGACTGAAATACCATCCCGACACCGACGCCCCCGGCCACATGGCATACGACTCAGTCAGCCGCATACCGGTACGCTCCTGCGCTTGCAACAATTGCCAGATCACCGCCTTTTCACTGTGCTCGGGGCAAGCGGCATAGCCTGGCGCGGGGCGAATGCCCTGATAGTTTTCTCGGATCAGCTCTTCATTACTCAGCGCTTCATCCGGTGCATAGCCCCACAGCTCAGTTCGTACGACTTGGTGCAAATATTCGGCAAAAGCTTCCGCCAACCGATCGGCCACCGCTTTGACCATGATTTTGTTGTAGTCATCCTGCTGGGCATCGAAGGCATCGGCCAGTGCGTGCTCTTCCAAGCCGCCGGTCACCGCAAACGCGCCCAGATAATCGGCCAGCCCAGTCTCTTTCGGCGCCACAAAATCACTCAGGCAGTAATTAGCAAACTCCTTTTTCTCGGTTTGCTGACGCAAATGGTGGCTGACCGCGACACACTGCTGACGGGTTTCATCGGCATAAATTTCAATATCGTCTCCGACACTGTTGGCCGCAAATAACCCGACAACCCCGCGCGGTTGCAATAACTGCTCGGCATGCAAGGTATCTAGCAAGGCATTGGCATCGGCAAATACCCGCTGCGCCTCTTCGCCGACCACCTCGTCTTGCAAAATCATCGGGTATTTACCGGCCAGTGACCACGTCATGAAAAACGGTGTCCAATCGATATACTCGCGCAGCACATCAATCCCAACCTCGATACTTTGCACGCCAAGCCACTGCGGCTTCGGCGGTTGGTATTCCGACCACGCTATCGCCACCCGATTAGCACGCGCCTGCGCCAAAGTCACCGGCGGGGTACGCGGCTTTTTCCGCGCAAATTGCACTCGGAGCTGCTCATATTCACGGCGGGTGCGCGCCAGCAGAGGTTCGCGCTGCTCAGCGGACAGCAAGTTGGAGCAAACCCCGACCGTGCGTGAGGCATTTTGCACATACAAAGTCGGCCCACTGTAGTTTTGCTCAATTTTCACCGCGGTATGCGCCTTGGAGGTGGTCGCGCCGCCAATGAGTAGTGGCAGCGTAAAACCTTGCCGCTCCATCTCTTTGGCCACATGCACCATCTCATCGAGTGACGGTGTGATCAGACCCGATAGCCCTATAATATCCACCTCTAGCTCACGGGCTGTTTTCAAGATCTTCTCGCACGGTACCATGACCCCGAGATCGATAATCTCGTAGTTATTACACTGCAACACCACCCCGACAATGTTCTTGCCAATGTCGTGCACATCGCCTTTTACCGTCGCCAGTAAGATTTTCCCCGCCGATGAGCCTTGCTGTTTGGCGGCTTGAATAAACGGCTCCAAATAAGCCACCGCTTGCTTCATCACCCGCGCCGATTTCACCACCTGCGGCAAGAACATTTTGCCCTCGCCAAACAGATCGCCAACCACATTCATGCCGGCCATCAATGGCCCTTCGATCACCTGCAATGGCTTGTCCGCCTCCAGACGTGCCGCTTCGGTATCCTGTTCGATAAACTCGGTGATCCCTTTAACCAGCGCATACTCCAAGCGCTTACTGACCGGCCAGCTGCGCCACTCGGCCGCTTGCTTATCTTCGCTCGCGCCCTCTTTACTGCCGCGATAACGTTCGGCCAAGGCCAGCAAATTATCGGTCGCCTGCGGATGACGGTTAAGCACCACATCTTCTACCGCCTCACGCAGTTCAGCAGGCAGATCATCATAAATCGCCAATTGGCCGGCGTTGACGATCCCCATATCCATGCCGTTTTTAATGGCGTAATACAAGAACACCGCATGGATGGCTTCGCGCACCGGATCATTACCGCGAAACGAGAACGAAACGTTGGACACACCGCCCGAGATCAGCGCATGAGGCAAGTTCTGTTTGATATCCGCGCAGGCACCAATAAAGTCGAGCGCGTAGTTATTGTGCTCTTCGATACCGGTGGCAATCGCAAAAATATTGGGGTCAAAGATAATGTCTTCCGGTGGGAAACCGGCTTGCTCGGTCAGCAAACGGTAAGCACGCTGGCAAATGGCAAACTTGCGCTCACGGGTATCGGCCTGTCCCACTTCATCAAAGGCCATCACCACCACCGCGGCGCCGTAGCGGCGCACCAACCGCGCTTGGGCTAAAAAGCGCTCTTCGCCTTCTTTCATCGAGATGGAATTGACGATCCCCTTGCCCTGAATGCATTTCAGGCCCGCTTCAATCACTTCCCACTTGGAAGAATCGATCATCACGGGGACGCGCGCGATATCGGGCTCGGCGGCAATCAGATTTAAAAAGCGCACCATGGCCTGTTCGGCATCCAGCATCCCCTCATCCATATTGATATCGATGATCTGAGCGCCACTTTCGACCTGCTGGCGCGCCACTTCCAGCGCCGCATCATACTTTTCTTCTTTAATCAGCTTCTTAAAACGGGCCGAACCGGTCACATTGGTGCGCTCGCCGACGTTCACGAACAAAGTCTCGGCATCAATGGTACAAGGCTCGAGACCTGACAACCGGCACGCGACCGGACGCGTGCTGATCGTACGCGGCCGTAAATCGGCAACCGCCTCAACAATCGCCGCGATGTGCGCTGGGGTTGTTCCGCAGCAGCCGCCCACTAAATTCAAAAAGCCTTGCTGTGCCCATTCCCTGATCTGCGCCGCCATCGCCTGCGGCCCTAAATCGTATTCGCCAAAGGCGTTCGGCAAACCAGCATTCGGGTGAGCTGACACGGCACATTCGGCAATTCGTGCCAACTCCGCCACATACGGACGCAGCTCATCAGGGCCCAACGCGCAGTTCAAACCAAACGACAGCGGGCGCACATGGCGCAGCGAGTTATAAAACGCTTCGGTGGTTTGCCCCGACAAAGTGCGGCCTGAGGCATCAGTGATGGTGCCCGAAATCATCACCGGCAACTGGATCCCGAGCGATTCGAACACACTTTCCACCGCAAACAGCGCGGCTTTGGCATTGAGGGTATCGAAAACCGTTTCAATCAACAGCAGATCGACACCGCCATCAATCAACGCCAAGGTCGCTTCTTGGTAGGCGCTCACCAGCTGATCAAAACTGATATTACGAAAGGCCGGATCGTTCACATCCGGTGAGATTGACGCAGTACGGTTGGTCGGCCCCAATACTCCCGCCACATAACGCGGCTTATCTGGGGTTTTGGCACTCCACGCATCGGCGCAAGCGCGCGCTAAACGCGCCCCTTCACGGTTAATTTCCACCGCCAATGCCTGCATCTGGTAATCAGCCATCGCAATCGAGGTAGCATTGAAGGTGTTGGTTTCTAGAATGTCGGCCCCCGCCTCCAGATAGGCGTGGTGAATGGCGCTGATCACCTCGGGCTGAGTCAGCACCAACAGATCGTTATTGCCTTTCAGATCGCTCGGCCAATCGGCAAAGCGTTCACCGCGGTAATCCTGCTCCTGCAGCCGGTATTGCTGGATCATCGTCCCCATACCACCGTCGATGATTAAAATGCGCTCTGCCAGCTGACGGCGTAATGCCTCTGTTACCGGATGCTCAACCATGATTCCCTTTGCACTCCCTGCGTCTACAACCTATCCATGAGCGTTAACTATGTCATATGGAAATCTAGACGTCTATATCCGATAAGCGTTAACCACCTCTAAAATAATCGCTTACGGCTATTTAATAACGGCAGATAATCCTCTACCGTGTTGGCACATATAAAAAGCAAAATCTTTGTAACACGCACACCCTGAGGTTGTTATGGATGTCTATTACATACTCTGTTTCTTAGCGGCAATCGCCATCATGATTGCCTATCTGAATCAGTACATTAATAAGGTACAAACCACGATAGCGATCACCGCCGGTGCCCTGATCTGTTCGCTGGGCATTATTCTGGCCGGTCAGTTTGGCTGGTTTCGGTTGGAAAGCATTGCGCAGGGCGTGGTGCAGCAGATCAACTTCCAAAATTTCCTGCTAAAAGGGATTTTGGGCTTCTTGCTGTTCGCCGGCGCGCTCGGTATCAAATTGCCGGTACTCAAAGATCAGAAGTGGGAAATTACCGTCCTATCGCTGTTCTCCACGCTGTTCTCCACCTTCTTAATTGGTTTTGCCACCTATGGCGTGACCCATTTAATCGGCATCGACATGGCGCTGATCCATTGTCTGCTGTTCGGCGCGCTGATTTCACCCACGGACCCGATTGCGGTACTGGCGATCATCAAAAAGCTCAACGCGCCACGCCGCGTCTCGATGCAAGTAGAAGGCGAATCGCTGTTTAACGACGGGGTTGGCTTGGTGATTTTCGTGACCATTTTTGCCGTCTCCTTCGGTGGTCGCTCACCAACTCTGATGGATGTCTCTTCGGTATTCCTGCACGAAGCACTGGGCGGCGTGGTCTACGGTCTGGTGATTGGCTATATCGCGCACCTGCTGATCTGTGCCACCGATGACGGTAGCTTGGAGCAATTGATCACGTTGTTGGTACCTACTGCCGGTTTTGCCCTGGCCAATATGCTGGGCGTATCCGGTGCGCTGGCGATGGTGGTAGCGGGGATCATGGTCGGTAACTGGACCCGCTATAAAGGTTTCTCCGAGCAAAGTGCCCACTATCTGGATCACTTCTGGGAGATGATTGACCACTTCCTGAACGCTCTGTTGTTCCTGCTGATTGGCCTGTGCTTGCTGCTGATTGATCTTAGCCGCGAAGGGATGATCCTGATGCTGCTGGCTATCCCAGTTTGCTTGCTGGCGCGCTATATCAGTGTCGCGGTGCCGTTTATCGCCTTCCGCTTCTTCCGCACCTATAACCCGTACACCCTGAAAATCCTCACTTGGGGCGGGCTGCGTGGTGGTCTGGCACTGGCCATGGCTCTGTCGATTCCAGCCGGAGCAGCCTTTATTCCGGGTACCCAAACCGACGTGCGCGATCTGATTTTGGTGATGACCTACGCGGTGGTGCTGTTCTCCATTTTGGTACAGGGCTCCTCCATCGAAAGCATGATCATCAAATCCAAGCGTGTTGAGCCAAGCAAATCAGAGCATCAACACCCGAGCATTGAGCACGGCCATCACTAATCTCACGCAATCGGCATTACCCACGTAATAGCCCGTGCGCAGCCGAGCAGTCGGCTCACTCAACAAAAAAGGTGCCCGTCATACGGCGCCTTTTTTATGCTTAGGGTTTTAGCACTATTCACGTGTCGGCTGCATCACCCGCAAATCATATGGCGTGATCTGATACACGCAGTAATTCAGCCAGTTGCTAAATAGCAAATGGCCATGACTGCGCCAACTGGCCTCTGGCGGCCGCGTCGGATCATTGTCAGGGAAATAATTGACCGGGATCGCCGGTTGTAACCCTTCCCCCAGATCTCGCTGGTACTCTCCGGCTAACGTCAGTGCATCATATTCAGGATGGCCGGTCACAAAGACCTGACGCCGATCGTCACTGGCTAACAGATAGGCGCCAGCGTGCTCGGACTCGGCCAAAATCTGCAAATCGGTATACTGGCGGATCTGCGCAGTCGGAAAATCAGCATAGCGTGAATGCGGCGCCCAGAAATAATCATCAAAGCCGCGCGTCAGGGGAGCCAAAGGTTCCAGTGTGGCATGGCGATAAACGCCAGACAGTTTTTCGCTGCGGGTAAGTTTAGGTAAGTCATACAGCACTTGTAGCGCCGCTTGCACCGCCCAACACACAAACAAGGTCGAGGTCACATGAGTCTTCGACCACTCAATCACCGTGCGGATTTGCGCCCAATAGGCCACATCAGAAAACGGCACTAAACCCAGTGGCGCGCCGGTCACTATCAAGCCATCGTAATTATGCGGCGCCAATTCCGCAAACTCGCGATAGAACATATCCAGATGCTCCGGCGGCGTGTTACGGCTCGGGCGACAATCAATGCGCAGTAATTCAATATTAATCTGGAGGGATGAGTTAGACAGGAGACGCAGAAACTGGTTTTCCGTCTCGATCTTTTTCGGCATCAGGTTCAGCAAAATCACCTTCAGCGGACGAATATCTTGGTGCAGCGCACGGGATTCCGGCATCACAAAGATGTTTTCCTGACGTAAAACATGGGCGGCGGGCAACTCATCGGGGATCCGGATTGGCATACGTGAAAACCTCTCGTTATATCCATATAAACGTTTAGACATCCAGATATCCATACTAGACAGAATCCGTACGAAGATCCAGCGCTAAACCGGTACGCGAAGCCAGAAACTGAGTCTGAAACCGGCAGTACCGCTATCAAATACGCAACAAGATCAGAGAAATAAGGAATTAAAGAGAAAAATAACAGGGAAGGAAGACGAAAATACAAAACCTAAAAACGCAAAAAGCCCATCCGTTAGGATGGGCTCTTCACTAATTTGATGCCTAGCAGTTCCCTACTCTCGCATGGGGAGACCCCACACTACCATCGGCGCTACGGCGTTTCACTTCTGAGTTCGGCATGGGGTCAGGTGGGACCACCGCGCTATCGCCGCCAGGCAAATTCTGTTTCTCTATCGCGTACACTACTTGTGTCTCGCGCCAGAGTTAAAATCTAAAAACAAGCTAAATAACTGATGTATTGTTCTTTGAACAAGTAACTTATGACTTCATTCTTCCAACATCACTTTGGCGTTGTATGGTTAAGCCTCACGGGCAATTAGTACAGGTTAGCTCAACGTATCGCTACGCTTACACACCCTGCCTATCTACGTCGTAGTCTCCAACAACCCTTTAGGAGGCTTAAAGCCTCAGGGATGACTCATCTCGGGGCAAGTTTCGCGCTTAGATGCTTTCAGCGCTTATCTCTTCCGCATTTAGCTACCCGGCAATGCCACTGGCGTGACAACCGGAACACCAGAGATGCGTCCACTCCGGTCCTCTCGTACTAGGAGCAGCCCCCCTCAATCATCCAACGCCCACGACAGATAGGGACCGAACTGTCTCACGACGTTCTAAACCCAGCTCGCGTACCACTTTAAATGGCGAACAGCCATACCCTTGGGACCAACTTCAGCCCCAGGATGTGATGAGCCGACATCGAGGTGCCAAACACCGCCGTCGATATGAACTCTTGGGCGGTATCAGCCTGTTATCCCCGGAGTACCTTTTATCCGTTGAGCGATGGCCCTTCCATTCAGAACCACCGGATCACTAAGACCTACTTTCGTATCTGCTCGACCTGTCCGTCTCGCAGTTAAGCTAGCTTCTGCCTTTGCACTAACCGCATGATGTCCGACCATGCTTAGCTAACCTTCGTGCTCCTCCGTTACTCTTTAGGAGGAGACCGCCCCAGTCAAACTACCCACCAGACACTGTCCGTATCCCGGATTACGGGACAACGTTAGAACATCAAACATTAAAGGGTGGTATTTCAAGGTCGGCTCCACGCAAACTGGCGTTCACGTTTCAATGCCTCCCACCTATCCTACACATCAAGGCTCAATGTTCAGTGTCAAGCTATAGTAAAGGTTCACGGGGTCTTTCCGTCTTGCCGCGGGTACACTGCATCTTCACAGCGATTTCAATTTCACTGAGTCTCGGGTGGAGACAGCCTGGCCATCATTACGCCATTCGTGCAGGTCGGAACTTACCCGACAAGGAATTTCGCTACCTTAGGACCGTTATAGTTACGGCCGCCGTTTACCGGGGCTTCGATCAAGAGCTTCGCTTTCGCTAACCCCATCAATTAACCTTCCGGCACCGGGCAGGCGTCACACCGTATACGTCCACTTTCGTGTTTGCACAGTGCTGTGTTTTTAATAAACAGTTGCAGCCAGCTGGTATCTTCGACTGACTTCAGCTCCATCCGCAAGGGACTTCACCTACCGTCAGCGTGCCTTCTCCCGAAGTTACGGCACCATTTTGCCTAGTTCCTTCACCCGAGTTCTCTCAAGCGCCTGAGTATTCTCTACCTGACCACCTGTGTCGGTTTGGGGTACGATTTCTGGTAACCTGATGCTTAGAGGCTTTTCCTGGAAGCGTAGTATCAGCTACTTCAGCACCGTAGTGCTTCGTCATCACGCCTCAGTGTTAATGAAAGACCGGATTTGCCTAGTCTCTCCACCTTCACGCTTAAACCGGGACAACCGTCGCCCGGATAGCCTAACTTTCTCCGTCCCCCCTTCGCAGTTACCACAAGTACGGGAATATTAACCCGTTTCCCATCGACTACGCTTTTCAGCCTCGCCTTAGGGGTCGACTCACCCTGCTCCGATTAACGTTGAACAGGAACCCTTGGTCTTCCGGCGAGCGGGCTTTTCACCCGCTTTATCGTTACTTATGTCAGCATTCGCACTTCTGATACGTCCAGCATACCTCACAGTACACCTTCAACCGCTTACAGAACGCTCCCCTACCCAATAACACCTAAATGTCATTGCCGCAGCTTCGGTGCATGGTTTAGCCCCGTTACATCTTCCGCGCAGGCCGACTCGACTAGTGAGCTATTACGCTTTCTTTAAATGATGGCTGCTTCTAAGCCAACATCCTAGCTGTCTAAGCCTTCCCACATCGTTTCCCACTTAACCATGACTTTGGGACCTTAGCTGGCGGTCTGGGTTGTTTCCCTCTTCACGACGGACGTTAGCACCCGCCGTGTGTCTCCCGGATAGCACTCTACGGTATTCGGAGTTTGCAAAGGGTTGGTAAGTCGGGATGACCCCCTAGCCTTAACAGTGCTCTACCCCCGTAGGTGTTCGTCCGAGGCGCTACCTAAATAGCTTTCGGGGAGAACCAGCTATCTCCCGGTTTGATTGGCCTTTCACCCCCAGCCACAAGTCATCCGCTAATTTTTCAACATTAGTCGGTTCGGTCCTCCAGTTAGTGTTACCCAACCTTCAACCTGCCCATGGCTAGATCACCGGGTTTCGGGTCTACACCTTGCAACTAATTCGCCCAGTTAAGACTCGGTTTCCCTACGGCTCCCCTATTCGGTTAACCTCGCTACAAAATGTAAGTCGCTGACCCATTATACAAAAGGTACGCAGTCACACCACGAAGGTGCTCCCACTGCTTGTACGTACACGGTTTTAGGTTCTATTTCACTCCCCTCACAGGGGTTCTTTTCGCCTTTCCCTCACGGTACTGGTTCGCTATCGGTCAGTCAGGAGTATTTAGCCTTGGAGGATGGTCCCCCCATCTTCAAACAGGATACCACGTGTCCCGTCCTACTCATCGAGCTCACAGCAATGCGTCTTCGTGTACGGGGCTATCACCCTGTATCGCCGGACTTTCCAATCCGTTCCACTAACACATCCACTGATTCAGACTCTGGGCTGCTCCGCGTTCGCTCGCCGCTACTAACGGAATCTCGGTTGATTTCTTTTCCTCGGGGTACTTAGATGTTTCAGTTCTCCCGGTTCGCCTCATTAAGCTATGTATTCACTTAACGATACCTAAGTTATCTTAGGTGGGTTTCCCCATTCGGACATGGTTGGCTATAGCGCTCCATCCCAGCTCACCAACCCTTTTCGCAGGGTAGCACGTCCTTCATCGCCTCTGACTGCCAAGGCATCCACCGTGTACGCTTAGTCACTTAACCATACAACCCAAAATAATGTCGGGCTGAATGTCAGTCACTAAACTGGTCGTTGCCAGTTTCTCAAGTCGCTTGTTCTCAAGAACTTCAGTTATTTTTCAGCTTGTTTTCAAATTTTTAAAGAGCAGTTGTGCATCCGAAGATACATCAAACAATCTGTGTGAACACTCAGCTTAAGCGCCAAATATCTCAGGTAAGGAGGTGATCCAACCGCAGGTTCCCCTACGGTTACCTTGTTACGACTTCACCCCAGTCATGAATCACAAAGTGGTAAGCGCCCTCCCGAAGGTTAAGCTACCTACTTCTTTTGCAACCCACTCCCATGGTGTGACGGGCGGTGTGTACAAGGCCCGGGAACGTATTCACCGCGGCATTCTGATCCGCGATTACTAGCGATTCCGACTTCATGGAGTCGAGTTGCAGACTCCAATCCGGACTACGACATACTTTATGGGATTCGCTCACTATCGCTAGCTTGCCGCCCTTTGTATATGCCATTGTAGCACGTGTGTAGCCCTACTCGTAAGGGCCATGATGACTTGACGTCATCCCCACCTTCCTCCGGTTTATCACCGGCAGTCTCCTTTGAGTTCCCGACCGAATCGCTGGCAACAAAGGATAAGGGTTGCGCTCGTTGCGGGACTTAACCCAACATTTCACAACACGAGCTGACGACAGCCATGCAGCACCTGTCTCAGAGTTCCCGAAGGCACCAATCCATCTCTGGAAAGTTCTCTGGATGTCAAGAGTAGGTAAGGTTCTTCGCGTTGCATCGAATTAAACCACATGCTCCACCGCTTGTGCGGGCCCCCGTCAATTCATTTGAGTTTTAACCTTGCGGCCGTACTCCCCAGGCGGTCGATTTAACGCGTTAGCTCCGGAAGCCACGCCTCAAGGGCACAACCTCCAAATCGACATCGTTTACAGCGTGGACTACCAGGGTATCTAATCCTGTTTGCTCCCCACGCTTTCGCACCTGAGCGTCAGTCTTTGTCCAGGGGGCCGCCTTCGCCACCGGTATTCCTCCAGATCTCTACGCATTTCACCGCTACACCTGGAATTCTACCCCCCTCTACAAGACTCTAGCTTGCCAGTTTCAAATGCAGTTCCCAAGTTGAGCTCGGGGATTTCACATCTGACTTAACAAACCGCCTGCGTGCGCTTTACGCCCAGTAATTCCGATTAACGCTTGCACCCTCCGTATTACCGCGGCTGCTGGCACGGAGTTAGCCGGTGCTTCTTCTGCGAGTAACGTCAATGCCACTAGGTATTAACTAGTAGCCCTTCCTCCCCGCTGAAAGTGCTTTACAACCCGAAGGCCTTCTTCACACACGCGGCATGGCTGCATCAGGCTTGCGCCCATTGTGCAATATTCCCCACTGCTGCCTCCCGTAGGAGTCTGGACCGTGTCTCAGTTCCAGTGTGACTGGTCATTCTCTCAAACCAGTTAGAGATCGTCGCCTTGGTGAGCCATTACCTCACCAACTAGCTAATCCCACCTGGGTTCATCCGATAGCATGAGGTCCGAAGAGCCCCCACTTTGGTCCGTAGACATTATGCGGTATTAGCTACAGTTTCCCGTAGTTATCCCCCTCTATCGGGCAGATCCCCAGGCATTACTCACCCGTCCGCCGCTCGTCACCCAAGGAGCAAGCTCCTCTGTGTTACCGCTCGACTTGCATGTGTTAGGCCTGCCGCCAGCGTTCAATCTGAGCCATGATCAAACTCTTCAATTTAAAGTTTGTCGCTCGAATAAACTGGCAAATAAATTGTTCAGTCACTCGTTTAACTTAATATCTTTTGGATATCAGCATTCTCAAACGAGTGCCCACACAGATTGTCTGATTAACTTTTTAAAGAGCGTTTGGCTACCGAAGTAGCGACAGGAAGTGGATTATTCCGCAATCCTGCTTTGCTGTCAAGAAAATGTTTTTGCATTTTCTCAAGAGCCGATATTCATTACTGCAGGCCAATCAGTGATTTGCATCACAGCTGCCGTGTCAGTGGGGTCGCATTATAGGGCGTTTTGCGGCGGGCGCAAGGGATTATTCAAGATAATTTGCATATTTGCCGCTGTTTGGTGAAAATCCGGTCAGAAGGCTGATTTTTGCTAGTTATTTAGCCAAAAACAGCACGGTTATGGTCGATTAAAAAGGATAAGTGATGAAGATTGCAGCGCTCGATGTCGATCCGCAGTGCACGTTCTCTCCGCTGTGCCCACAGGAGTTGCCAGTACAAGAAGGCGATCAGATAGCTGACGCACTCAATGCGCAAGCACAACTGGCCGATCTGCGGGTGCTGACCAAAGATGCCCATCCCGCCAATGCGCTATGGGTGGTTGATGATCCTCAGCACATGCTGCAACCACTGCCACATCCCAATGCCGATCTGACCTGGGTCGCGCATGCGGTTCCCGGTACCCGAGGCTTTGAAACCATTCCGGGTCTGCCGGCTGTCACCGAGTATGACTTTGTGGTGTGGAAAGGTATCGAGCCCGATCTGCATCCATACGGTGCTTGCTATCATGATTTACAGGAGAAACTCAGCACCGGCCTTATCGAGTGGCTGCGCTGTCAGGGGGTGACCCATATTGTGCTGGGTGGGCTGGCGACCGATTACTGTGTGAAAACCACAGCATTGCAGTTACAGCGCAGTGGCCACTTTACCGTGTTACTGAATCTGGCGGCCTGTCGCGGGATTGCGCCGGAAACTACCGCTCTGGCCTGTCAGGAAATGGCCGCGGCGGGAGTTTACCTGTGTGACAACCAAGAGACGCTGCAGCACACATTGCAGCAACTGATCCGCTGATCGCCCTGCACCACTGACGGATATCGCAACAGGCTATCTCTATATCTTCTATATATCTTCTATATAGCTATATAGAAGATATATCACTCGCTTGCTGTGCCGCTGAGCGAGAAAGCCAAGTCGTGAAGCAAGAGAGATTACACTCAACGCGGGCAGCCATATACGACAGCGTGATAAAGAAGAAGAGTGTGAAGGGATGAGTAAATGCAGAAAAACAAAAAGCCCGCTCAAAGAGCGGGCTTTTCACTATGATGGTCGGTGAGAGAGGATTCGAACCTCCGACCCACTGGTCCCAAACCAGTTGCGCTACCGGACTGCGCTACTCACCGAATATTCATGTTTACAAGAAGTGTGGTGCGAAGAGAGGGACTTGAACCCTCACGTCCGTTAAGACACTAACACCTGAAGCTAGCGCGTCTACCAATTCCGCCACCTTCGCGTATCACTTATCTTCTTGCTCAGTACCGCTTACGCCATACTGTTTAATCTGGGGTGGCTGATGGGGCTCGAACCCACGACAACTGGAATCACAATCCAGGACTCTACCAACTGAGCTACAGCCACCATAGAGTTTTTTCTTTCAGCTTATATCCACAACGTTGGGCTAAATCACTACCACATGCTTATATGGCGCGCCCGACAGGATTCGAACCTGAGACCTCTGCCTCCGGAGGGCAGCGCTCTATCCAGCTGAGCTACGGGCGCCCTGCGCGCCGTTGCGGGGTCGCATATTACGGATTTCATATCCGGCTGTCTAGCCCTTTTCGTATTTTTTTATGCAAAAAGAACCGACTGCTGATACTTTACCCGAAACTTGCTTAAAACTACAGCTTTCCGCTGTAATGATACGCGACATACTTCAAAAGTTTGAGCTGGCGCCGCCAACGGGTCGGTTGTGATAGCAAGCGATACAGCCATTCCAGACCAAACTTACGCCATACTGCCGGTGCGCGCAGCACATGACCAGTAAACACGTCATAAGTGCCACCGACGCCCATATACAAGGCATCCGGATAAACCTGACGACAATCGCGCATAAACAGCTCTTGTTTCGGCGAGCCCATCGCTACCGTGACCAACTTGGCTCCACTGGCACGAATTTGCTCGAACAAATCGGGAGTCTGCTCGGCGGTGAAGTATCCGTTCTGGCTGCCGACAATATTAACCTGCCATTGCTGACGCAGTTTATCTTCCACTTCACTTAAGACATCTTGGCGGCCACCAACCAAAAACACCGGTAACCCTTGGCGACCAGCCTCTTCCATCAAGGCTTCCCACAGCTCACAACCTGGGATGCGTTGCAGTTTCGGGCTGTCTGGGTATTTACGGCGGATAGAGTTAACGATACTGACGCCATCGGCGTACTTGTATTCAGCCGCATCCAACAGAGCTTTCAGTGCCGGTGACTCTTCAGCGGTCATCACTTTTTCCGCATTGATCGCCACCAGAGTACCGGTTTTGGTGTCGTGCGGCGTCAGCAGGTGTGCGACAAACTGCGCCATGTCGGCAAAACCCCAGATCTGCAAACCGCGCAGGGTGTACTTAGGAATATCACTCATGTTCTTGCACCTTCAACCGCCGGCGGATCAAGCCGCAGGCTTCAAACAGCCAATACAGTAACTTGGCCAGTAACAGACACAGCCCGAAAATAATCGAGAAAAACGCCATCCGTGACACAAAAGAATCAAGCCCTTCGCGCACCAGCACGATCAGGGTAAACACGTTGCCAAAGCTGTACGCCAACAAAATCGCCGCTTTATAGCGATTGGTTTCTTGCATGCCGCTGTGATACAGCCAGTCCAGCCATTTGATCAGCAAACCGACAATCACCGCGCCAATCGGGATAAACAGCACGCCGCCCATGATCACCAACGAGCCAATCAGGGTTGGCGAAATGGCTAAGCCGGCAAAGTACTCGAGCACATCCCAAGTAAAGTAGTTAGCGGTATTCACCACCAAGCTTGGGCGATCCGGCCACAGCGAGGACGGAATAAAGACATAGAAGTCGCGGATAATCGGGGCCAGCCCCTGAAAATCAATCTTGTGATAGTTTTCCAGCAGCAGCGCCAAGTTCTCCCACGGCGAAAAGGTATCGCGCGTGAGGTACAAGAAGGTGTAAAACGCCTCCGAGCCGCTCACATCCAAGCTGTAACGCTTTAACGCCAGCCAGAACATGCCGACCACACTGGCCGCGCCCGCAGCAATCAGCATCGGTAAGGTGATATAACCGCGGATAATGCCGATGAACAAAAACAGCGCAAAAGCGATGATGATGTTGGCTCGCGTACCGCCAACAATCACATAAGTCAAAATCCCGAATGCCACAGTAGTGACTAAAAACATCAGCCACCCTTTGGTGTCCTGACGCAGGAAATAGACCACCAACATTGCCGGGATAAAGAAGTAGAAGAAGCGCTTAAGCGCCACCGCCGACACATCCTTGGAGAAAATCTGGCTGTAGCTTTGCAACTTGAACAGCAAAAAGCCGTTTTGCAGGAAGAAGATCCCCACCGTGACCACGGCCACCAGCATCAGCAAAATCCAAGTCAGGTTGGTTTCCACCCGATTCATGCTTAACACCGGACGCTGACGCTGACGGCGAACAATCCGCGTCTTGTACACCACGTAATACAAGGCATAGAAAGCGGTCGAGGCCAGCATGGCGTACATCAGGTACTCCGGCGGCTCGGTCTGCACATCAAAGCGAAAGCTCAGAATGCAGGTAAACGGAAAGCCAAAGTAAAACGTCAGCAGGTAGATCAAGGTGAAAAAGATATTGAAGTTAAAGCGCTCACGACGAAATTCGTGATAGCCCAATGTCAGGATCAGCGCCAATGACAGCAGGTAAACGACCAGCAGGCCAGAAAAATCAGTCAGGGTCATGCGCCGGCTCCTCGGTCTGCAGATGCAATAGCGTCACCGCCGGCCTGCTGCAGCGCTTGCTGCCAGCCCGCAAGGTAATTCGGTTTAAAAAAGGCAATCTGGCTACGATCGAGCGCGCCCAGTTGGGCCTGCGCCTGGCACACACGTGCCACATCCAGCGGCTCACCGCTGAGCAGCACCGGCACCCCTTGCTCACGCAAATCCACGCAGAATGGGTTTTGCTCACTGAGCACAAACGGCACGCCAAACTGGATCAGTAAACACAAGGTGCCAATCCCCTGCTGGCGGGCAAACAGGAAATAGCCCAGATCGCACTGCGCCAGCAGTGTCAGATAGCGGTCAAACGGAATTTGCTCAGTAAGCAGCTCCACCTGTCCATGCGGATACAGTTGCTGCGCGACCTCGGCAATCTGCGCGATATAGGCTTCATTATGCGCCGGATAGCCTAGAGGAATTTGCACTTTCACCTTGTCACCAAAGGTGGCGTGAATTTCACGCAGTGCTTCAATGTGGCGGTTAGAGCGATCGCCCGAGTTACCGAGCAAAATGGTGAGCGGCTGCGCAGGGTCATGTTGACGGACCCCACCGGTCAGCGCCGGATCCATTTTGGTCGGAAAATAAAGACGCTGCGTAGCACAATGCGGATGACGCTGAGCGAAGTACTGCAAATCGCCTTGCGTGGCAAACACGCGGCCAATACGCCCCTGCGCCGGACGGCGCAGATGATAGAACAGCTTGAATTTCCAGCTCTGCGCATCCTCATACAGATCCGCGCCCCAGATATGCCAGCTGACTTGTTGCTTTCGGATTTTTCCCGTCAGCAACGCCAGCCATAACCACGGGTTAAATTGGCCATGCAGGAAAAAGCGCTGCGCCGGGTCACGAGCCGCCAGCGTCACCGCACGTGCTAGACTCTTTTTGTCGGCAAAGCAGTGCAGCCGGAGCGCCGGATAACGTGCGGCCAGCTCCGGCTCGTTACTGACCACGTAAAACTCACGGGTCAGCGCCGGTTGCTGTAATGCCGGCGTCAGCACCTCGGCAAAAAAGGTGAGCACCGTATGGTTATGATGCGGGATCTCAGATCCCAGAACATGGATTAAGGCTGTCATGCACGCTTTCGATAAATGAGGAACGCCCCAACACAGAGGCAAAAATACACAATGTAAGTCAGCATATAGGCCTGCGCCGCACCCAGCGCACCCTCGCGCGGGATCAACCAGTGCGCCAGCCCCGTTAACAGGGCAAACTGGCTCACTTCAGCTAACAAGTAATAGCGTAATGCCGCTTTGGCTACGACCAGATAACCAAAGACATACGCGCCGACTTTGAACACATCGCCGGTCAGCTGCCAGGCAAACAGATCGCGCATCGGCCGAAACTCGGGCGAGAACAACAGCCAGATTGCCACATCACGCAGTAGATAAACGGCAAAACTGACCGTGGCAACCGCAGGCAACACAAAGCGCAGGGTGCGGCCAATCTCGCGCACAATCTCATCGCGCTGCTGTAAGCGCGACAGAGTCGGCAGCAGGTATACCGAGAACGAGGCGGTAATAAACTGCAGATAGGCATCCGAGATTTTACTCACCCCTTGCCACATCCCGACCGAATCCCAGCCATAATCGGTGGCCAGACTATTTCGCAGCATCACGTAAGCGGCGGGCAAGGTGACCGAGGTGATCACCACCATCAGGGTAAACTTCAGCAGCTGACGAGCCAGCGGCTTATCCCACAGCGGACGCAAGTCGGCAAAACGAATGTTGTTGCGCTTTTTAATCACCACTGCGGCAGGCAGCACCGTGATGGCAGGCACTAACGCCATCCCGGCTAAAGCGCCGGCATAGCCGCCTAACCAGAAACACAGACAGTACGCCACCACACCAATTACGCTACCGGCAATCAGCGCCAACGCATTGCCCATCGCGTCGCGCTGGCCTTTGAGGATCGCCAGCAGCAAGTTGGCGTAGGCAATCCCCATTTGAATCAAGCCCACCGCGCGGATCACCGGCACAAAATCGGGGTGATCGAATAAAGCGCGGCTAATCGGGCCGGCACCGAGTACAAACACCAGTGCCAACAGCGATGAGGAGAGTAAGGTGATCGCCGAGGCCGTGCCCAATAAGCTGCGCAGTCGCGCGGGCTCTTGGTGAAACTCGGCCACGTACTTGGTCACGCCATTAAAAATACCGGCGCCGGACAATACGCCCAGCACCGTCACCATGGTCATGAAGTTACCGGCCTGGCCAACCCCTTGCGGGCCGAACGATACGGCCAGTAACTTGACCACTAACAGCCCGACCCCAATCTTGACCAGGGTCGAGGCTGCGGTCCATACCGAAGCTTTAGCTAACGACATAATCAGGCGAAAAAGTTCAGCATCGTCTGGATCACGGTACGCTGCGTCAACTCATCCATGTTGTAGAACAGCGGCAAACGCACCAAACGCTCGCTTTCCGCCGTTGTGAACTGATCCGCGCCATGCATCACACCGAATTTCTCGCCCGCCGGGCAAGCATGCAGTGGGATATAGTGGAACACGGTCATGATTTCAGCTTCTTTCATAAAGCTGATAAAGGCGCTGCGATCATCGATATCACGCAGTTTGATATAGAACATGTGTGCGTTGTGGGCGCAGTCAGCAGGATGGCTTGGCAACTCGATACGTCCAGCCTCTGCCAGCGGCGTTAAGGCATCAAAATAGGTCTGCCACAGCTTCAAGCGACGCTGATTGATACGCTCAGCGGCTTCCAACTGCGACCACAGATAAGCCGCCTGCAGATCGGACATCAAATAGCTCGAACCGATGTCGCGCCACGTGTATTTGTCTACCTGACCACGGAAGAATTGACTGCGGTTGGTACCTTTCTCACGAATAATTTCAGCCCGCTCAATCAGCGCCGGATCATTGATGAGAGTCGCGCCACCTTCACCGCCTGCGGTGTAGTTTTTGGTTTCATGGAAGCTGTAGCAACCAATGTGACCGATGGTGCCCAGCGCACGCCCTTTGTAGGTCGACATCACGCCTTGCGCCGCATCTTCGACAACCCACAGGTCATATTTTTCAGCCAGCGCCATGATGGTATCCATCTCGCACGCCACACCGGCATAGTGCACCGGCACAATCGCCTTAGTACGCTCGGTGATGGCCGCTTCAATCTTGCGCTCATCGATATTCATGGTATCGGGACGCAGATCGACAAACACTACCTTGGCACCACGCAGCACGAAAGCATTGGCAGTCGACACAAAGGTGAAACTTGGCATGATCACCTCATCCCCCGGCTGGATATCCAGCAGGATGGCGGCCATCTCCAGTGAGGCTGTACAGGACGGGGTCAGCAACACTTTGGCGCTGCCAAAATGCTGCTCCATCCACTGCTGACAGCGGCGAGTAAAGGCGCCGTCACCACACAGCTTACCGCTGCCCATGGCAGCCTGCATATACTCCAACTCCGTGCCGACAACCGGCGGGGCATTAAATGGGATCATGCTTATCACCTGTAAAACCAATACGCAGTGTCGGTTATAACGGCACCGCTGCGAATATAAAGACGTAAGGCCGCCACATTACCGGTTTGTGTTGCCACTCGCAGAGTAGAAATCCCTTGCGTCTGGCACCAGTTTTGCGCTGCCCACATCAACTGTTGGCCCACACCACGCCCAGCACAAGTAGGTATCGCGGCTAAAAGGCCGATCCGAGCCTGTTGCTGGCCCAGATCGCGCAGGGTTACAAACCCCAGAATCTGTTCATCCTGCTCAATCAGCAGGCATTGATGATCGAACGTGCCACGGATCGCTTTTTCGATCCATTCAGCATAAAAACGGCCACTGTCGCTAGGCTGATACCAAGGCGCGCGAAAACGGCTATGAGCAAAGGTCTGCGCCGCCGCACTGCGCAGCAGCGCAATGTCAGTCTCAGTGGCGACGCGGCAGCGCCAACCACTCGGCAGCGCTTGCACCGGTAAGGAAGCAGGCAAGCTCAGCGCCAGATCCACTTCGCCTTCCGCCAACTGAAAGCCCAAGCGAGCCAATCCATCGGCCAGATCCAGACGCGCCGCCGGTACTTTGGCTTGTACCAGTGCATACGGCTGTAAATCTGCCGCTTGCACCGGCGCGGCCAGCTCATCCCACACCAATTTGGCACTGGAGAGTGCGAAAAAGGCGCTTTCCCAGCCTAATGGCTCAATATTGGCGTGGACGGACATGCAGCAAGGTCTTCAGATATTGACCGTAACCGGTCTTAGCTTGTGCCTGTGCGGCAGCAGCCACTTGTTCGTCACTCAGCCAACCATTGCGCCAAGCGATTTCTTCCAAGCACGCTACTTTGAAGCCCTGACGTTTTTCCACTGTCTGCACAAAGGTGCTGGCTTCAATCAGGCTGTCATGAGTGCCGGTATCTAACCACGCAAAACCACGGCCCAGCAATTCCACCTTGAGCTGTCCTTTTTGCAGGTACATCTCGTTTAAGGTAGTGATTTCCAGCTCGCCGCGGTGCGATGGTTTGACCTGCTTGGCCAACTCAACCACTTGGTTGTCGTAGAAATACAGGCCGGTTACCGCCCAATTAGATTTGGGTTGAGCCGGTTTTTCTTCGATCGACAGTGCATTGAAGTCGTCATCAAACTCCACTACTCCGAAGCGCTCCGGATCCATCACCTGATAGCCAAACACTGTTGCGCCACTGGTACGCGACGCCACCACTTTCAGCTTGTCACTGAAATATTGGCCAAAGAAGATGTTATCCCCCAGCACTAAGCACACACTGTCATCACCGATGAACTCTTCACCGATAATAAACGCCTGCGCCAGACCATCCGGACTAGGCTGGATGGCATACTGCAGGTTAATGCCAAAGTCGCTACCGTCACCCAGCAAACGCTGAAACGCGGGCTGATCATCGGGTGTAGTGATAATCAGGATGTCACGGATCCCGCTGAGCATCAGTACTGACAGCGGGTAGTAAATCATGGGTTTATCATACACCGGCAGCATCTGCTTAGAGACGCCGCGGGTGAGCGGATACAGGCGAGTACCGGAGCCACCCGCCAGAATAATACCTTTCATGCTCAGGCTCCTAAGCCAAGGCGCTCACCGGCATACGAGCCGTCTTGCACTCGGCGCCACCAAGTTTCATTTTCCAGATACCAGATCACAGTTTTGCGGATCCCGCTTTCGAACGTCTCTTGCGGTACCCAACCCAGATCATGGGCGATCTTCGAGGCATCGATCGCATAGCGCAGATCATGGCCTGGACGATCCGCCACATAAGTGATCAGATCGCGATAGTGCGCCACACCGGCCGGCTTGTTTGGCACCAGCTCTTCCAACAGGTCACACAGGGTGTGTACCACGTCGATATTCTTGCGCTCGTTGTGACCACCAATGTTATAGGTCTCACCGACCGCGCCTTCCGTTGCCACTTTCACCAGCGCACGAGCATGATCTTCCACGTACAGCCAATCACGGATCTGCTCCCCCTTGCCATACACTGGCAATGGCTTACCGGCTAATGCATTTAAAATCATCAGCGGGATCAACTTTTCTGGGAAATGGAAAGGACCGTAGTTATTCGAGCAGTTGGTGATCAGCGTTGGCAAACCGTAGGTTCGACGCCACGCGCGGACCAGATGATCACTGGACGCTTTAGAGGCCGAATACGGGCTGCTTGGGGCGTACGGCGTGGTTTCAGTAAACAGCGAATCAGGACCTTCCAGATCGCCATACACCTCATCGGTGGAGATATGGTGGAAACGAAACGCCGCTTTCGCCTGTGGCTCCAGCGCATTCCAATAGTTACGCGCCGCTTCCAGCAGGGTATAGGTACCGATAATGTTGGTTTCGATAAACGCTGCCGGACCATCAATCGAGCGATCGACATGGCTTTCCGCCGCCAGATGCATCACCACATCTGGGCGATATTGAGCAAAAATACGCTCCATCGCGCTGCGATCGCAGATGTCTGCCTGCTCGAACTGATAGCGCGGGCTATCGCTGACACTGTTCAGTGACTCCAGATTGCCGGCATAGGTCAGCTTATCCAGATTGACCACGTGATACGGAGTATCTTGGATAATGTGGCGTACTACCGCCGAACCGATAAAACCTGCACCACCGGTTACCAGAATCGTTTTCACCGCCATACCCCCTTGGTATCCACTACCCAGCTCTGCGTCACTTGAGCAGGAGAAATGGCCTTGAACTGCTGATGGTCGACCAACAGCACCAATACATCGGCCTGCGCCAGCGCCTGCTCGGTCGACACCAACTCAACTTTGCCGTGCAGCTTTTTCGGCAGCTCATGCACGTTTGGCTCCACCGCCAATACCTGACCGGCATGCCAATCGGCGATCAGCTGGGTAATTTCCATCGCAGGGCTTTCACGCAGGTCATCGATATCCGGCTTAAATGCCAGTCCCAGACACGCAACCTTCACATCTTGCGCACGCTTACCGGTCGCGGTCAGGCACTCGGCTACCGCCAGTTTGGTTTTTTCCACCACCCAATGCGGCTTGCCGTCATTCACTTCACGCGCCACACGAATGAGGCGCGCCTCTTCTGGGTTTTGCGCCACGATAAACCATGGGTCAACCGCGATGCAGTGGCCGCCAACACCCGGTCCTGGCAGCAGGATATTCACGCGCGGATGGCGGTTAGCCAGACGGATCAGCTCCCATACGTTGATGCCTTGCTTATCACAGATCAGCGACAGCTCATTGGCAAACGCGATGTTGACATCACGGAAGCTGTTTTCAGTCAGCTTACACATCTCGGCGGTACGGGAGTTGGTGATCACGCACTCCCCTTTTACAAAGGTCTTGTACAGACTCGCGGCACGCTCAGAGCAGCGCGGAGTCATCCCGCCAATCACGCGGTCGTTTTGAATAAGCTCCACCATCACTTTGCCTGGCAGTACGCGCTCAGGGCAGTAGGCGATATTCACATCGGCCGCTTCACCGGCTTGTGGCGGGAAGCTTAAATCGCTGCGCGCATCCATCAGCCACTGCGCCATTTGCTCAGTCGCAGTCACTGGAGAGGTGGATTCCAAGATCACCAAATCGCCTTTTTTCAGCACCGGCGCAATCGACTTGGCTGCCGCTTCGACATAGGCCAGATCCGGCTCGTAATCACCTTTGAACGGCGTAGGCACCGCAATTAAAAACGCATCCGCTGGTTGTGGCTGGGTGCTAGCGCGCAGGAAACCACCCTCCACGGCGGCTTTCACTGCCAGATCCAAATCCGGCTCCACAATGTGAATTTTGCCCTGATTGATGGTATCAACGGCGTGCTGATTGATATCAATACCGATCACCTTTTTCTGGGCAGACGCGAATGCTGCCGCCGTTGGCAGACCGATATATCCCAAACCGATAACTGAAATGGTGTCAAAGCTCATGACTGGTCACCTGAATTAATCTTCAATGCTTCAAGAATTTGCGCGCAAGCCTGCCCGTTACCGTACGGGTTATGAGCACGGCTCATGCGGTGGTATTCATCATGGTCGGTCAGCAGACGTGATACTTCGCTGACGATCGTTTCAACTTTTGTCCCCACCAAACGCACCGTGCCGGCATCTACCGCTTCCGGGCGTTCGGTCGTATCCCGCAGCACCAATACCGGCTTGCCCAGTGACGGCGCTTCTTCTTGAATCCCACCGGAGTCGGTCAGGATCAGATAAGCACGGTTCATCAGGTAGACAAACGGCAAGTAATCTTGCGGGTCAATCAGGATCACGTTGTCGATGCCACGCAAAATGCGGTTCACCGGCTCACGGACATTCGGGTTTAGGTGCATCGGATAGAGAATTTGCGCCTCTGGATGCTGACGCGCAATCTCGGCCAGCGCATTACAGATCCGCTCAAATCCACCGCCAAAACTTTCACGGCGATGACCGGTGACCAGAATCAGTTTCTTATCGTCTTGCAAGAACGGATAACGCGCTTCGATGCTGGCCAGCAGCGCGGTATCTTGCTGCAGCTTATTGCGTACCCAAAACAGGGCATCAATCACCGTATTGCCGGTGACGAAAATATGCGCATCGGGAATATGCTCTTGCAGCAGGTTGTGACGCGAGGTTTCGGTCGGTGCAAAATGGAAACGGGCCAGATGGCCGGTCAGTTTACGGTTGCCCTCTTCCGGCCACGGTGAGTACAGGTTACCGGTACGCAGACCGGCTTCCACGTGCCCAACCGGAATTTGCTGATAAAACGCTGCCAAGCTGGCCGCCATCGTGGTGGTGGTATCACCATGCACCAACACCACATCTGGATTGAATTCGTTCAGTACCGGCTTCAGGCCTTCCAGAATACGACAGGTGATCTCGGTCAGGCCCTGACCGGGACGCATGATGTTGAGATCATAATCCGGTACGATCTCGAACAAGTGCAATACCTGATCCAGCATCTCGCGATGCTGCGCGGTGACACAAACTTTAGACTCAAACTCAGGATGTTGAGCCAGCGCGTGGACCAGCGGCGCCATTTTAATGGCTTCTGGACGGGTACCGAAAACGGTCAACACTTTCACAGCAATACTCTTTTGGTTGTCAGAGGATCTCACCACACACGTAGTCAAATCCGACATCAGGAGTACCGGACAACCGGCGCCCCTGCCTTCTTACGCAACAAATTAACGGGCAGCAATCCGCCGACCAATCGCAATCCCAGCACCGGTCATGCCACCAATCACACCCCACAGGATCAACAAGAACAGACGACGCGGCTTATCACGATTCACCGGCTCGACCGGAGTGCGCAGATAACGGAAGGTCTGAATATTCTGATCCAGTTTCGGTGCAATGGCTAACGCAGCCAGTACCGCTTTATTCTGGGCATAGTCCACATCGAAGTTAGCCGCTTGCATAGCTTCATCGGCGGTGGTTTTGCCATCTTGCTCACGTTGCAACAGCGCTTTATTCACTGACTCTTGACGCGAAACCAGTGCTTTCACGGATTGCAGCCGCGAAGCCCAACGGCCCGCCAAGTTAGCATCCAGCGCCGCCACCGCGCGCGCATTGGCAAACGCGATGTATTGCTTGAGTAAGTTGCTGGCATCAGCTGCAGTTTCCGCGCTCAAACGAATGCTGTCGAACGGGGTTTTCTTGTCATCTTTGGCCGTGAAGGTGATGTCGTTGATCAGATCATCGAGCAGTTGACCATCGGCACGTGCGTTGCCTTCAGTGCGGCTGCGGTAGTAATCGGTCTGCAACCAAAAATCACGACGGGTATCGTAGGAGCCCAGCTGCATGCGCAGCTCGTCATACGCTTCGTCTTGCACCGGTGGCAAGGTGACGTTGGCGGTATCCTGCACATCCAGTCCGCGCAGGAACTGCTGCTGCGCAAAATAGCTGCCCAGCTGCGTGGTCAATGGACGGTCGGTCATCGCGTTAGCGCTCCACTCCTCTTTCACCACATAGGAGTAAACCAACGCCAGCGCAGCAAACAGAACACCGGTACCGATGATCCACGCTTTACCTGACCACAAAATACGAAACAAGCCACGGATATCCAGTTCGTTATCCACAGTGCTATGTGTCTGTTCTGATACTTGCTTTATCACGGCGCTATAATCCTCGAATGGCGCAAAAACCCGTACACCTTAGAAATGCCGACCTACCCAGACTTTCAACCGGCGACGCATACGACGAACAAACCGGGTGGCAACCCACGCACGGCTGATACAGTATCCATAAACGATAAAGGTCACTAAAAACGCGGCCAACATCACCCACTCCGGCCAACCTAGCCACTCCCCCATGATGCCGAATGCTGCCAGTGCAGCAGCTAAACCCGTGATCAGCAAGAACGCTTGGCCGGAGGTAAAACCGGCGCGCATCACCATATGGTGAATATGCTGACGATCAGGGGAAAACGGGCTTTGACCCTTTTTAATGCGGCGATAGGTGATGGTGATCATGTCCATCAAGGGAATAGCGATCACCCACAACGCAGTGACCGGATTGAGCGGATGGCCTTGCCCTTGGGTACTTTGCAGCAACAACCACACCACGGTAAAACCAATCACGGTACTGCCGGCATCACCCATAAAGACTTTGAATTTGCGCCCCCACGGGATCCCGAGGTTAAGCAAAATATAGGGCAGCGTGGCGGCAATGATGGCAAAGCACCACAGCGCCAAATCGGGCTGCTTATCGAGGACAAACAAAACCCCAAGCGAGCCAAACGTCACGCAAGATAAGCCGCCCAGCAAGCCATCGATGCCGTCGACCATATTGAATGCATTGATCGCCGCCAACACCGCCAAGAGCGTCAGAACATAGCCGAATGGCCCTAGCACCAGCTCCCACGGACCAAAAATTTGGCCGAGACTGTTCAGATACAAGCCACCTGCGGTCATCATAATGATGGCGATAGTCGCCTGCACACAGGCGCGAATTTTTACGCTGATATCAAACCGGTCATCTAAAATACCGACCACCAGTAATACGCCAGCACACAACAGATATAAACCCGGCTGACGCAAATTATTCCAGTGCTGGATGAAAAAGAAGGCCATCCCAGCGAACACCGAAATACCGCCCACCAGCGGGATCAACCCATGGTGCAATTTACGGTAATTAGGTTTGTCCACCAGGCCAACTTTGCGTGCCACTTTGCGCGCGACAAACAGTGAAGCCAGTGAAAACAGAAATACAAAGAAAAGATCACTACTCATCATGAGCACGTCACTGCGAATAAAGTCCACCATCCATAGCCCTTGAGTGAGGTGCGCACCTGCACCCGATAAACTATTACTGCCATATAGACAAAAATGACGTTATGCCGCAATCATTCGGCCGGAATTACATCAGTCACTCCGCCAGCCTGAGAGCTTTTACCGCCCTTTGTCACAGGTCAGTCCATTCATATTACCGTGAATTTGAGCCGTGCGAAACGCGTCGCCGATCAGCGACAACCCCGTGTGCTAAAAGCAAAATTTGGCGACCAGAAAGCAAAAAAGCGTCGCCCGAAGGCGACGCTTTTTTCATGTGGAGTGATCTTTATCCGACCGAATTATGAACGCTTCATCATGTCGAAGAATTCATCGTTGGTCTTGGTCATCGCCAGCTTGTTGATCAGGAACTCCATCGCATCAATCTCACCCATTGGGTGTAAGATTTTGCGCAGGATCCACATCTTTTGCAGCTCTTCTGACGAGGTCAGCAGCTCTTCACGGCGGGTACCGGAGCGGTTGTAATCAATGGCTGGGAACACACGCTTCTCGGCAATCTTACGCGCCAAGTGCAGTTCCATGTTACCGGTGCCTTTGAACTCTTCGTAGATCACTTCGTCCATCTTCGAGCCGGTATCAACCAGCGCGGTGGCAATAATGGTCAGGCTACCGCCCTCTTCCACGTTACGTGCCGCACCGAAGAAACGCTTCGGACGATGCAGGGCATTCGCATCCACACCACCGGTCAGGACTTTACCGGACGCCGGTACTACGGTGTTATAGGCACGGGCCAGACGGGTGATGGAATCGAGCAGGATCACCACATCTTTTTTGTGCTCAACCAGACGCTTAGCCTTTTCAATCACCATCTCCGCCACTTGCACGTGACGGGAGGCAGGCTCATCAAAGGTGGACGCTACCACTTCACCGTTCACCAGACGTTGCATTTCAGTTACTTCTTCTGGACGCTCGTCAATCAGCAGCACCATCAGTACGCAGTCTGGATGGTTAGCGGAAATGCTCTGGGCAATGTTTTGCAGCAGCATGGTCTTACCGGCTTTCGGTGGTGCCACAATCAGGGCTCGCTGACCACAACCGATTGGCGACGCCAAATCCAGAACGCGGGCAGTTAAGTCTTCGGTAGAGCCATTACCACGCTCCATGCGCAAACGGCGATTAGCATGCAGTGGGGTTAAGTTTTCGAACAGGATCTTGTTGCGGGAGTTTTCCGGCTTGTCGTAGTTAACTTCGTTGACTTTCAGCAGGGCAAAATAGCGTTCGCCTTCTTTTGGCGGGCGGATTTTACCAGCAATGGTGTCACCTGTACGAAGATTGAAACGGCGGATTTGACTCGGGGAAACGTAGATATCATCAGGACCGGCAAGGTAGGAGCTGTCTGCGGATCGCAGGAAACCGAAACCATCCTGCAAAATCTCTAACACGCCATCACCAAAAATATCTTCACCGCTCTTGGCATGTTGTTTCAGGATGGCAAAGATAATGTCTTGTTTGCGCATCCGGGCCATATTTTCGAGGCCCATTGACTCCCCAAGCGCCACAAGCTCGGAGACAGGTGTATTTTTCAGTTCGGTAAGATTCATAACGATGGGTTCTTGATAGTGAACTCGGGGTAAGTCAATTACGATGATACTGGCGATACAAAGCATGCGGTGAGCACGCACCAGCTATCAGCAATAAGAAGAAAAGTTGCGTTTCAGCAGTAGGGATAAACTAGCATCAAATCAGAAATGCGTCTAGCGGTTGGTCAAATAAAATGCGCTGCCAACCGCTAAACGTGAGGCGTATTACAGGTGGGTGTCCAGGAACTCTTTCAGTTGAGTCTTAGACAGTGCGCCGACTTTGGTGGCGGCAACCGCACCGTTTTTAAACAGCAGCAGAGTCGGGATACCACGGATACCGTATTTTGGCGCCGTGTCGGTATTCTGATCGATGTTCAGTTTCGCTACCGTTACCTTACCTTGGTACTCAGTGGCGATCTCGTCCAGAATCGGGGCGATCATTTTGCAAGGACCACACCACTCTGCCCAGAAATCCACCAGTACCGGACCGGTTGCTTTGATTACATCGTTTTCAAAGCTGCTGTCGGTCAGCTGAACAATTTTATCGCTCATCTTCCACTCCCAAGTGTTATATCGCATTGTTGGTGTAACATTGACCAACAGTTGTTATTGACTTTATTTCAATGGATACGCTTTCGTAAAGCAAGAGTTAGCTGATATTCTATCACCTATGAGCAAAACACACTTAACTGAACAGAAATTCGCCGATTTCGGGTTGCATCCGGATGTCCTGCGTGCCTTGGCTCAGCAAGGGTTCCAATACTGCACACCAATCCAGGCGCTCGCACTGCCTTATTCTTTGGCAGGGCGTGACATCGCCGGTCAAGCTCAGACGGGTACAGGAAAAACCCTGGCTTTTCTGGCATCGACCTTCCACCACTTACTGACCCACCCAGCTGCCGCTGATCGTCAGATTAACCAACCACGGGCGCTGATCATGGCACCAACCCGTGAGCTGGCGATCCAGATCCACGCCGATGCTGAGACCTTGGCGCAGTCCACCGGTTTACGCCTTGGTTTGGCGTATGGCGGCGACGGCTACGACAAGCAGCTCAAAACGCTGGAAGCTGGGGTTGATATCCTGATCGGTACCACCGGCCGGATTATCGATTACCAGAAACAGAATATTATCAACATGGGTGCCATTCAGGTGATGGTTCTGGATGAAGCCGATCGGATGTTCGATCTCGGTTTTATTAAGGATATCCGTTATCTGCTGCGCCGCATGCCAAAACCGGATCAGCGTCTCAATATGCTGTTCTCCGCCACCTTGTCATACCGCGTACGTGAGCTGGCTTTCGAGCACATGCACAATGCCGAGTATGTGGAAGTGGAGCCGGAGCAAAAAACCGGCCATCGGATCAAAGAAGAGCTGTTCTATCCGTCGAACGAAGACAAAATGCGCCTGCTGCAGACTCTACTGGAAGAAGAGTGGCCGGATCGGTGCATTATTTTCGCCAACACCAAGCATCGCTGTGAAGATATCTGGGGCCATCTGGCTGCCGATGGTCACCGCGTCGGTCTGCTGACCGGTGATGTGGCACAGAAAAAGCGCATGCGCATTCTGGATGACTTCACCCAAGGCAATCTGGACATTCTGGTGGCAACCGATGTGGCGGCCCGTGGCCTGCACATTCCAGCCGTGACCCATGTGTTCAACTATGACCTGCCGGACGACTGCGAAGATTACGTGCACCGTATTGGCCGTACCGGCCGCGCCGGTGCCAGCGGTAACTCTATCAGCTTCGCCTGTGAAGAGTACGCGCTGAATCTACCGGCGATCGAAACCTATATCGAGCACAGCATTCCGGTCAGCAAATATGACCCAGATGCCCTGTTGCAAGAGCTGCCGGCACCGTTTCGCCTGCACCGTCAACACCGTCCTAACAACGGTCGTGGCGGTAATACCCAGCGTCGCCCGGGCAACCGTGGCCCACGTAAACGTCATCCGGCCTGAGTTTGACTCTGTATGATGAGTGCTGTCTCGCCTTGTTATGCCGCCATCGATTTGGGCTCCAACAGCTTCCATATGCTGGTGGTGCGCGAGGTGGCGGGGACTATCCAGACCATCGCGCGCATCAAGCGTAAGGTGCGTCTGGCGGCCGGTTTAGATCAGGATAACCGCCTGTCAGCCGAAGCCATTGAGCGCGGCTGCCAGTGTCTGGCGCTGTTTGCTGAGCGGCTACAAGATATTCCGCTGCAACACGTGCGGGTGGTCGCGACCGCGGCGCTGCGCAGTGCCTGTAACGCGGCGGAGTTTCTCGCCCCGGCGGAGCGCATTTTAGGTCACCCGATCGAGATCATTGCCGGTGAAGAAGAGGCGCGCCTGATTTATCAAGGCGTGGCGCACACCACCGGCGGCCCAGAGCAGCGTCTGGTGGTCGATATTGGCGGCGCCAGCACTGAGCTGATTGTCGGTGCTGGGGTACAACCGCAGCAGCTGGTCAGCCTGCACATGGGCTGCGTCACCTGGCTGGAGCGCTTTTTTGCCGATCGCCGTCTGTGCGCGCGCAATTTTGCCTCCGCCGAAGCGGCCGCGCGTGACGTGCTAGCGCCAATTGCCGAACAATACCGCGCTGCGCGCTGGCAGATTTGTGTCGGCGCCTCCGGTACCGTGCAAGCCTTGCAAGAGATTATGCAAGCACAAGGGATGGATGAACACATTACCTTGTCCAAGCTGTATCAACTGCGCGAACAGGCGATCCAGTGCTATAAGCTGGAAGAGCTGGAAATTGATGGCCTGACCCTCGACCGCGCACTGGTCTTCCCAAGCGGTTTGTCGATCCTGATTGCCATCTTTGAAACTCTTTCTATCCGTGAGATGACCTTGTCGGGCGGCGCCCTACGTGAAGGGTTGATCTACGGTATGCTCGGCTGCGTCGGCGAAGGCGATGTGCGAGCGCGCACCATGCGCGCCTTGCAGCAGCGTTACCAAATAGATACCGAACAAGCCTTGCGGGTGCGCAATACCGCCTGGCAATTGTTTGATCAGGTAGCCGATGACTGGCATTTGAGCCTGCTGAGCCGTGAGTTACTCGGCTATGTGGCCTTGGTACACGAAATTGGGCTGGGTATCGACTACAAACGCGCCCATGAACACGCCGCCTATCTGCTGGCAAACTCCGATGTGCCAGGGTTCACCCCAGCGCAACGTAAGCTGCTGGCCGCGCTGCTGTTTAACCAACGTGAGCAGCCGGACTTAACCCGTCTAGCTGGGCAAAACGCCTTGTCAGTCAGTGATGCGCTGAAGCTGTGCCGTTTACTGCGCTTGGCGATTATTCTGGCCTCGCGTCGCCGTGACGACACCCTGCCGCAAGTGCGGTTACAGGTAAGTGGTGAGCAATTGTGCCTGTATTTACCGGCCGGTTGGTTGCATCAGCATCCACTGCGCGCCGAAGATTTGCGTCAGGAAAGTCGCTGGATGAACAATCTGCATCTGCCTCTGTTGCTGCCGGAAGATACGCATTTTAGCAGTGGCGCTTGCTCGCATTAAGCATCACGGTTATGAGTGCTTAGCCTTCACTGAACAGCACAACAGACGATAAAAAAGCGGCCGGTGGCCGCTTTTTTTGTCCGCTGCGATAGCACGCGCAATTCGCCTCTTCGCGAACACGCACACCGCTACGCTTAGCGCTGCTCGTCACGCAGCCACTGGGCGGCTTGCTTAGCAAAGTAGGTCAAAATGCCATCGGCACCGGCCCGCTTGAAACACAGCAAGGATTCCATAATGGAATCGCGCTCTTTCAGCCAGCCGTTTTGGATTGCCGCCATGTGCATCGCGTACTCGCCAGAAACCTGATAGGCAAAGGTTGGCACTCCGAACTGATCTTTGACCCGCCGCACCACATCCAGATACGGCATGCCCGGTTTCACCATCACCATATCCGCGCCTTCTTGCAGATCTTGCGCCACTTCCTGCAACGCTTCATTGCTGTTGGCCGGATCCATCTGGTAAGTCTTCTTGTTACCGCCTTTGAGGTTACTGGATGAGCCAACCGCATCGCGGAACGGGCCGTAATAGCAAGAAGCATATTTGGCGGAATAAGCCATGATTTGGGTGTTCACAAATCCATTGGCTTCCAGCGCCTCACGAATCGCGCCGATGCGGCCGTCCATCATGTCACTTGGCGCAATCACATCAACTCCGGCCTCCGCTTGCGCCAGAGCTTGTTTCACCAGCACTTCGGTGGTGATGTCATTGAGCACGTAACCTTGCTCATCGATGATGCCATCCTGACCATGTACGGTATATGGGTCTAATGCCACATCGGTGATGATGCCAAGCTCGGGGTGACGCGCTTTCAGCGCCCGTACTGTTTCTTGTACCAGCCCTTGTGGGTTATAGGCTTCTTCCGCCAGCAGGGATTTTTTCTCCTGCCCGATCACCGGAAACAGGGCAATCGCCGGGATCCCCAACGCCACCAGCTCCGCGGCCTCTTCCAGCAATAAATCCAGCGATAAACGCTCAATCCCCGGCATGGACGATACCGCTTCACGGCGGTTTTCCCCTTCCAGAACAAACACCGGATAAATCAGATCATCGACGCTCAAACGATGTTCGGCCACCAGACGACGGCTAAAATCTTGATAGCGCACCCGGCGCAGACGACGACCCGGGAATGAACCGGGAATATTGATACTCATGCTCTTTCTCCTTTCCTGTACACTCACGCCGTTAGCGGCAGCCGGAACAAGGTGGCTGCATTGCGGGTGGTTTGCCGGGCTAATGCGTGCGGACATTCGCCGCGTAACGCTGCCACGGTGGATACAATATGTGGCAGTATGCCAGGTTCGTTGCGGCGGGATTTCGGCTTAGGTTGCAGATCCCGCGGCAGTAAATAAGGGGCATCGGTTTCCAGCAGCAGACGCTCGGCAGGAATGCGTTGTACCTGTTGGCGTAACAGCTCGCCACGGCGCTCATCGCACAGCCAACCGGTCACACCGATGGATAAACCCAATTCCAGTGCGCTATCTAAGTCTTGGTCACTGCCGGTAAAACAGTGCAAGACTCCACCACACAGCTGAGCACGATGCTCACGCAGCAAGGCAAAAAACGGCTCAAACGCATCGCGGCAGTGCAAAAATAGGGGCAGTTGCACCTCGGCAGCCAAGGCCAATTGCGCCGCAAAGGCAGCCAGTTGCTGCGGCCGTGGGGAGAAGTCGCGATTAAAGTCCAACCCACACTCCCCGACCGCAACCACTTCTTCGTGCTGATATAAGGCGCGTAAGCGCTGCGCGCTCTGGGCATCCCAGGTTTTAGCATCATGCGGATGCACGCCTGCGGTACACCACACGCGTTCGGGCGCCAGCGCTGTCATCGCTAGTGCTTGCTCGCTCTCGGCCAGTGAGGTACCGGTCACTAACAGCCCCTGTAACCCCGCTTGCCAGCTACGCGTCAGCACTGCTTCACGATCGCTAGCAAACTGACTGCTGGTTAAATTAACGCCGATATCAAACATTGCTTATCCTGCCCCAGCCATTGATGCTGATGTCGTGTTCGCCCCATTGAAAGCGATAACGGTCAATACGATAACAATCAATGCGGTAAAAATGCCCGGTTGTAAAAAGGCCGTCGTGATGACGGCCTCATAGGGTTGCGCTGGCAGCGCGGATGATTTCAACACGCGACTCGCCTCAATGGGAGGCATTAGCCTCTTCATCATCCGCCTCGCCTTCGGCGTCACGGCGCACGTAAAAACGTGAGCAGAACACCCCGAGTTCAAACAGCAAGCACATCGGGATCGCCAGCAAGGTCTGGGAAAACACATCCGGCGGCGTCAGTAGCATCGCGACCACAAACACGCCCACGATGATGTATGGCCGCTTCTTGCGCAGCTCATCGGCGGTGGTCACGCCACTCCAACACAACAGGACAATGGCGACCGGAATTTCAAACGCCAAGCCAAAGGCTAAAAATAGCCCCATCACAAAATCGAGATAGCTGTTGATGTCGGTGGCGATGGTCACCCCTTCCGGCGCCGTTTTGGTAAAGAAACCAAAAATCAGCGGGAACACCACATAATAGGCAAACACCATGCCCAGATAAAACAGCGCTGAGCTGGAAACCAGCAACGGCAGGATCAAACGCCGCTCATGGCGATACAAGGCCGGCGCAATAAAGCCCCATACCTGATACAGCACCAAAGGAGCGGCCAGAAAGACCGATACCAATAAGGTCAGTTTGATCGGGGCGATAAACGGTGAAGCCACTTCGGTGGCAATCATGCTGGCGCCATGCGGCATCCGCTCCACCAAGGGGGCGGACACCCACGCGTAGATATCGTTAGAGAACCACACCAGACAGAGGAAAATCACCAGAATACTGATGATGGCGCGCAGCAAACGGGTTCGCAACTCAATCAGGTGTGAGATTAAAGGCTGGGTATCTTCCACCGTCATGCCGGATCCCTCTTGTTATCACTCTGCAATGCAGGCTGAGCGGACGTAGACTTCGCTACCGCAGGCTCAACCGGTACCGCTACCGGCTCAGCGGAGGTCAACGGTTCATGCAAACCGGCCACCAGCAGCGGATGATCGCCCTCATCTTCTTCCTGCTCGGCCAATTCCGCGGCATTCGGTTGCAACGCGGCGCTCGCCGTTGACGCAAGGCTATCCGAAGTGGCCGTAGTCACGTCGGCAGCCGCCGACGCCGTGGCGTCACTGGCCGTAGCTGGCTCTGGCGAAGCCGCGGTTGGGCTGTTGGCATACGGACGCTGCACTGAGGCCGCCGCTTCTTTGAGCTCGCGCAGTGACGCATCGACCTCGGGAGCCAGATCCTTGAGGTTCATCTGCTCGGCTTTTTTCAGGTTCTCCTGCATCTCTTGCAGTTTGAGCTCCTGATTCAGTTCGTTCTGTACTGATGCCGCCATAGCACGGAAGGTACGTACCCAGCGCGCCACGGTGCGAACCGCGACCGGCAAGCGCTCAGGGCCGAGCACCACCAGACCGATCACCGCAATCAGTACCAGCTCCCAGAAACCGATATCAAACACAGCTTACACCTGCTCTTTGTTATTCTGGTTGCTCTGGCTCTTGTCGGCTGGCTCAGCGCTCTGGCTCTGATCGGCGATTTTCGGGTTAAAGTCAGCATCGGCCGCGTTATCAGACTGTGCTGGCTGTTGTGGTTTAGTCGGTTGCTCATCAGGATTGAGGGCTTTTTTGAAATCGCGCACCGCACCGCCCAGATCACCACCGATATTGCGCAGTTTCTTGGTGCCGAACAACAGCACTACGATCACCGCAATAATGAGTAATTGCCAAATACTGATCCCACCCATTTCTCTATACCTCGTCGTTAACGGTATACCGCAGTTACGGTATGTTCACACAATTCAATATGACGTCATGTCATCCGAAAATCAGGACTGACGCAGCCAGCCGGCAACCCAGCACACCACGCCGCCCAGTAACAAACCGGCCGGCCACCAAGCTATCTGATTGACCTCAACGATCACCGCAGATAACACCAAGGTCGCACCGACGGTCAGCAAATAGCGCGACTGCGATCCGCGCTGATTGCGCTTATCCAGTTGCTGACTGAGTAGCATGATTTGCTGGCTCAGTTGCCGCTGCTGACGCAGCGAATCGTAAACTAACTCTGGCAATTCCGGCAGTTTTTCTGCCCAGAACGGTGCCTTTTCCTTACAGGCTTTCACTAACGCCTGTAGCCCGACCTGCTCACGCATCCAGCTTTCCAAAAACGGCTTCGCGGTGCTCCACAAATCCAGCTGCGGGTACAATTGTCGCCCAAGGCCTTCCACATATAACAGGGTTTTTTGTAACAAGACCAGCTGCGGTTGTACTTCCATATTAAAACGGCGCGCGGTGTTAAACAGATTGAGCAGAACATGACCGAAGGAGATTTGATCCAACGGTTTTTCAAAAATCGGCTCACACACCGTGCGGATCGCAAACTCGAACTCTTCGACATTGGTATCCGGCGGCACCCAGCCGGAATCCACATGCAGCTCGGCCACTTTGCGATAATCGCGATTAAAAAAGGCGATAAAGTTACCGGCCAAATAGCGTTTATCTTCGCGATTCAATGACCCGACAATGCCGCAATCAATGCCGATATATTGCGGGTTTTCCGGATGCTCACGGCTGACAAAAATGTTGCCGGGGTGCATGTCAGCATGGAAAAAGCTGTCACGAAACACTTGGGTGAAAAAGACCTGCACGCCCCGCTCAGCCAACAGTTTCATGTCGGTGCCGTTGGCTTTGAGCGCCGCCACATCGGACACCGGTATGCCGTAGATGCGCTCCATCACCAGCAGATTTTCACGGCAATAATCGGTGTACATCTCAGGGACATACAGCATCGGACTGCCGGTAAAATTGCGCCGCAGTTGGATGGCGTTCGCCGCCTCGCGCATCAGATTCAGCTCATCGAGCAGGGTCTTTTCATACTCGCGCACCACTTCCACCGGACGCAATCGGCGACCATCGGGCAGCAAGCGTGGCAAGGTACGTGCTAAACGGTACATTAAGCGCACATCGGCGCGGATCACCGGCAGAATATCCGGCCGGATCACTTTGAGTACCACTTCCTGCCCGTTTTCTTTCAACCGCGCGGTATGCACCTGCGCAATCGAGGCCGAGGCGAGAGCTTGCGGGTTAAAATCATCAAACAGGGTTTCCAGCGGTACGCCTAGCGCTGCTTCAATTTGGCTGCGCGCCAACTCACCGTCAAACGGGGCGACTTGATCTTGCAATAAGGCCAGCTGATCGGCGATGTGTGGCGGAAACAGATCGCGCCGGGTTGATAACATCTGACCGAATTTGATCCACACCGGCCCTAACTCTTGCAGCGCCAAACGTAGACGCATGCCGAGTGGCTTTTCCGCGTGCTGCGGACGGATCCAGAAAATCGCGCGACGAGCAACGCGCAGCGGCAAGGTCAGCCGGATTGGCGGCAACAGCTCATCCAATCCATAGCTGAGAAAAACTTGAGTGATGCGGTACAGGCGGCGCAATTCAGCAGGCGTCATGCCGAGGTCTCCAGACGCTGCAAGCGGCGCTCTAAACGCGTCAGCTGCGTCGCCAACTCTTCCACCTGATCGGCAAAGTAGGCCACTTCCAAGGCTTCCGGTGCCAAGCGCCACTCCTCGGTTACCACCTCACCGAGATAAGCCAGATTTCGAGCATGCTGACGCTGCACGCCTGCCACGGTGCCTTGCACCAAACGGCTGACACCGTGCGCCACCAGATCGCCGGTATAAGGCGCCAGCAACTCGGCCGGATCCCAGCCGAGCGCTTCCATCAGTGCCACAAAATGCTGCAGCACCTGAATATCGCCCTGCACATCCAGCGCTTGTTCGCGGATCAAACGGGTGACCTGTGAGCGGTCACGCAGCTCAGGTAACACCAGTACGCCGGTGCGGACACGGCAATCCGCCTCATCTTCCCAAGCCGCCAGCACATCAATCCGATTCGAAAACACAAACACCAGCGGTGCCGGTAATTCCCGTAACTGCAACGCCAAGACTTTGCCGCGCAGTCGGGGCAGTTTGTTTTTCGCTTCGGCATTTTTTGCCAGCAGGGCATTCAGTGCGGTTTCCAGAACACCGGTAACCAAAGGGAGCAGAGGCATCATCATCCTTAGTGTTGAGCAAGCCGTTAAAACTTATACCCGCGGTGCAAAGCCACGATGCCGCCAGTCAGGTTGTAGTAACTCACCTGTTCAAAGCCAACCTCTTCCATCATGCCTTTAAGCACGTCCTGTGCCGGATGCATGCGAATGGACTCAGCCAGATAGCGGTAACTTTCGCTGTCGTTAGCCACCACTTCGCCGATTCTCGGCAAAATGCGGAAGGAATAGGTATCGTACACCTTACCCAGCAGCTCGATCGTCGGCTTGGAAAACTCCAGCACCAACAGACGACCACCCGGTTTTAATACCCGGAACATCGATTTTAAGGCTTTTTCTTTCTCGGTGACGTTACGCAGGCCAAACCCGATGGTAATACAATCAAAATAATTGTCGGGGAACGGCAAAGCTTCCGCGTTCGCTTGTACGTAACTGACATTGCCAACCACGCCCAGATCGCGCAATTTGGCACGACCCACCTTAAGCATGGAATCATTAATATCGGCCAGCACCACTTCACCGCTATCGCCCACTAAACGAGAGAATTTAGCGGTCAAATCGCCGGTGCCTCCGGCCAGATCCAGTACCCGCTGTCCACGGCGCACCCCACTGCAATCGATGGTAAAGCGCTTCCACAAACGGTGAATACCGAATGACATCAAGTCATTCATCAAATCGTATTTGCCGGCGACGGAATGAAAAACCTCAGCCACCATCCCGGCTTTCTCGTCCTTGGCTACGGTGCGAAAACCAAAGTGAGTGGTTTCCTGCAACTGATCAACCATGTCTACTGCTGCCTTTGCCTGAATGAAATATGTGCATGCCAGTGTACCGCAAGGCGTTGGCCGTCACCAACAAGGAAAGAGAAACAAACGTCCGATTAATCCGGCAATTTATCCCGCCAGTGGATTGCACTAGCCCACGGCGATTTAACCAGACGCCTTGTCAGCGCATTAATTAAATGCCACAGCGTAACGCTGAATTAAATAGCCCGAAAGGTGTAAAAATCTCCGTCATATCCCATAACGGAAAAATAATGCACGATGGCGATTGCGCCGAGCCATAACCTGCGCAACAGGGTTGATAATCAATAAGAAACCCATCGCCCAGACACAATACGAGGGAGCGATACGAGAGAACAATACGAAGAAACAATATGAGGGAACAATAAACACGGCATTACAGAGAACGGCCACGCACGATTAAAGCCAAAGACAGGTCGCACGAAAAGAACGCGCGAAAAGAAAAGGGGCAATACACATCGGCCGACAATAAATGCCAACAGCCTGTGCTAATTATGGCGATCACGGTTGTTGATGCTCACGGCGAGCTCGCGCATTAAGCAAAATAACTGCGGCAACCGCCCAACAGGGAGGTCGATTGATGATTGGCTATCACGCCAAGCGTTACTGGCCTGAGGCGGCAGCGCCGAGGTCAGCTGCCGCGCTATTCGCGCCGAACGCGAAGGGGATCAGGACTCCAACAAATCCTGTGGATTAATACCTTCGGCGGCCATCGCGCGTAGGATCTGCTGCTTACGCTCTTCACGCTTTTCTTCAATCACCGCACTGACCTGATGCACCAGATCGCGCAGCTCTTTAATATCCACGTGACGCGCAGCCGAGCGGATCCGCTCAGGGCTTTGATGACACAGTTCTTTTAACACACGACCAAACATGACTTTCTCTGGAGAGTCCTCCAGTTGATTCATAATTTTGGCCATTTCAAATGTAGTGAACGACGACATAGTTCTTCTTCTATAAATAATAAAATTAGATATACACCGGCAGGACAAATTACGCCGGAGAATTTATTACCATCATAAATGGCTAAGAGCGTATCCCAGTAGGCATAATGGCATGGCCCATTTCGTGACCCATTTTTAGTATAGGCAAGGTGCAAAAACTCGTGCGTAGCGTACAGTGCGTACGTAACGTACGTGAAGATTTCGAACAAGTGCCCAAGGCTCACCGAACAGCGAAATAGCCCTAATGGGATAGGCTCTGTGTATCCCGCAGGACAGGGACACTGAATAAGGCCAACTGATATTTAAGCATACGCATTTTGACGAAAAAAAGCCTGCTTGAATAGCAGGCAAAGCCTCGTTGTCGTCAGTTTTTTTATTTATTTTATTCAGTAATCATTTCATATTGTTGTTTTGCGCCTTTTTGCACACACCACAGCCACAATGGCACCGCCGGTAACAACACACTGACCGCTACCGCTAAGCGTGGCTCTAGCGCCCATTGCTGGATTAATGCTGCCAATAAAGCCGCGCCACTCATTTGCAAACAGCCCAATAATGCCGATGCGGTACCGGCACAGCCGGCAAATGGCATCAGCGCCAACGCCGACGCCGACCCCAACATCACGGCAAAGCCGCTGCACAAGACAGTCATCGGTAACATATAGGCGGCAGCCGACAGTGGCCACCACAGCCACGAGCCAATCAAGAATAACCCGCTCAGTGCAAACACGCTCAAACCCGTAATCACAGTACGCACTTCGCCTAAGCGGCGCACGATGCGTGGCGCGGCAAAGAAGGCCACGATATTGATCAGCGCATTGGCGCCAAACCAAGCACTAAACTCCAGCTCCGACACACCCAGTTGCCCCACCAGCACCATCGGCGCATAAGTGACGTAGCATAAAATACCGGTCATCCCCGCCATGCAGACCAAGGCATAGCGGATAAACGTAGGGGAGCGCAAAATAGGCTGATAGCGTGACCAACGATACAGCGCCCCGGTAGATACCGCGCTAGCCGGACGGGTTTCAGCAAACAAGCCCCATACCGCCACCAGCACCAACAGAGCAAACAGCAACATAAAGGCAAAACAGGCACGCCAACCGAACTGCACCGTCAGCAAGCCGCCCAACGTCGGGGCCAGCGCCGGAATGATGCACAGCGCGCCATTGAGGTACGAGTACATGCGCGCACATTCGCGCGCCGCAAAGCTGTCACGCACGGCGGCGAAAGCCACAATGGAGGTCGAACAGGCGCCGATACCTTGTCCAATACGCGATAACAGTAAGCCCGTAAAGTCGTGGGTCAGCATGCCCGCCAACGCACTGACGGCATATAAGCTGATCCCCGCCAACGCCACCGGACGACGACCAAAGTGATCGGTCAACGGCCCAATAATGATTTGCCCGACCCCTAAGCTAAACAAGAATAAGCCTAAGGTGGCTTGGATTTGCTCTTGGTTAACGGCAAAGTCTTGCTGCATCAGCGGTAACGCCGGCAGATAAATATCGATCGCCAGTGGGCTGAACATCACCAAAGCCACCAGCAAACCAATCAGTTGACGCGTTTTCATTCAGTTATCCTATTATTTTTGCCGTACCCTACCGGAAAGCGGATATGATGTGAAATGGCTTATTTTCCCGACCATTTTTCCTCTGAGGAATATCTGTGAATCTGGATCGTCTCGCCCGCATGGATTTGAATTTGTTGGTCTGCCTGCATGTGCTGCTGGAAGAGTGCAGCGTATCGCGCGCCGCCCAACGTCTGCATCTGTCACAATCAGCAGTCAGCAAATCGCTGGCGCGACTGCGTCAATTACTGGATGACCCTCTGTTTTTTCGTACCGCGCACGGTCTAACCCCCAGCGCCCATGCCGAACAGTTGGCGGCGCCGCTGCGCACCTTACTGCATGAGTTGCATTTACTGACTCGCCCACCGCACTTTGACCCGCAGTGCAGCGATCGTCACTTTAATCTGGTGATGCTGGAAAGCGCCTACCAAACGCTGCTACCGAGCTTTATCAATGCGCTGCTACAAACGGCGCCGCACTTACAACTGCATGCCCACTTGTGGGATGCCCAATCGCTGCAAGGCTTGGCCGATGGTCAGTTTGATTTAGCCCTTACCATTCGCGAGCTGTACCCGAGCACCGATCAGCAGCTCACCCAGCTGCCGCCCGGGATTGCCTTTCAAACGCTATTTACCGATGAGCATGTGTGCCTGCTGCGCGCTGGGCATCCGGCGCTGCGCAAACCGTGGGATCTGGAGCAGTACTTGGCGCTGCGCCATGTGCAGGCGCGCTGTGAAGGTCGCGAGTGGTGGTCGCTGGATTATTTGCTGGCGCAAGCCGGACGGCGGCGCAGCACACCGGTCAGCATGCCGGATTTTTTCGGCGCGATCGCCATCTGCTGTCACACCGATCTGGTGTTCACCGCGCCGCGCTGCTTTGCCGATCATGTCTGTCGCCACTACCCGTTAATGCAGCGGCCACTGCCGCTCAACCCGTCGCCGGTGGCCTACCAGATGCTGTGGCATGAGCGGCACGAACAGGATGCGGGCCATCGCTGGCTGCGTGATTTTCTCTCGCGCCACCTAACCCGACCGCCTGAACTCGCACTGTAAATACCAGCACAGTCATAGCTGCGCGGAGAATGGGCGCTGCAAAGAATGTCAAAAATAGGACGTGAAAAAGCGGCGATGGCGAGTGCCATCACCGCAAGCGAATGTAGCTATCGTAACTGAAACGGCCCTTAGCGAAATGCCGGCTCCCAATCTTTCCACACCGGTTGAAAACCGCGCGCTCGGATCGCCGCGGCGACTTGAGCCGTCGAGCGCGCATCATCGATACGAAACTGCTCCAAACGCGCATCTTGCTCAGCGTAGCCGCCCGGTTGGGTGGAGGACTCCGCGCTCATGCTGGTAATGCCCAACGGCAGCACCTGATCGCGAAACGCCGCCGATTCGCGGGTCGACAAACTGAGCTCCGCCTGTGGGCTGGCAATACGGCAGGCACAAATCAGCTGCACCAACTCACGCTCGCTCATCCCTGAAAACTGCTCGCGATTACTGCTACATGGTCGCAGGCGTGGGAAAGAGATGGAGTAACGACTGCGCCAGTAGGTTTGCTCCAGCAAGCGCACATGTTGTAGCGTAAACCACGAATCCGTGCGCCAATCAGCTAACCCGAGCAGCGCCCCTACGCCGATTTTGCTAACCCCCGCCTGACCTAAGCGATCCGGCGTTTCCAGCCGCCAGTCAAAGTCCTGCTTTTTACCGCGCAAATGATGGCGAGCGTACACCGCGCGCTGATAGGTCTCTTGGTACACCAACACCGCATGCAACCCCTCGTCGACCAGCATCTGGTATTCTGCCGTGGTCAGCGGCTGTACCTCCAACGACAACTGGGCAAATTGCGGACGCAGTAACTGCAGCGCCTGACGAAAATAGGCCGCACCGACTTTGGTTTCCGCCTCCCCCGAAACCAGCAGTAAATGCTGATAACCCCGAGAGCGGATCGCCGCGCCCTCACGCACAATCTGCTCGGCTGACAGTGCCAGACGGCGGATCGGCTGATTGACCGAAAAGCCGCAGTACGAGCACTCATTGCTGCACAGGTTGGACAGATACAACGGAATGTACATCTGAATTGCTTGGCCAAAACGCTGACGAGTCAACGCATACGCGCGTTGGGCCATCGGCTCCAGATAATCAGCTGCCGCCGGGGACAACAATGCCTGAATATCGCCCTGATCCAGCTGCGGTTTAGCCAACGCCCGCTCAACATCCACCGCCGTTTTGCTGTGTAGCGATAAGCGGATCGCTTCCCAATCCCATTGCCGCAGCCGGTCAGCCACCGGCGCATTTGACGATGCTGCGCTGCTCATAGCCAAAACCCCGTCAGTGGACTGCTGGCCTGTGCCTGCGTCGAGCTGCCGGCCAAGCCCGCCAGATAGGCTTGTCGTCCAGCCTGCACCGCCAAACGAAACGCACTGGCCATCGCAACCGGATCGGCAGCCGCCGCAATTGCGGTATTGACCAGCACCGCATCTGCACCCAACTCCATCGCCTGCGCGGCCTGCGACGGCGCGCCAATCCCCGCATCGACAATCACCGGCACGCAGGCTTGCTCAATGATGATGCGCAAAAAGGCTTGCGTTTGTAGCCCTTGATTGGAGCCTATCGGCGCGCCGAGCGGCATCACCGCCGCGCAGCCCACCTCTTCCAACCGCTTACACAGCACTGGATCGGCATGGCAATACGGCAGCACCGTAAAGCCATCACGTACCAACTGCTCGGCCGCCTGCAGGGTTTCCCACGGATCCGGCAGCAGGTATTTTGGATCTGGGTGGATTTCCAATTTCAACCAGGTAGTGCCGAGCGCCTCACGTGCGAGGTGCGCTGCTAGGATCGCTTCTTTGGCATCGCGCGCACCAGAAGTGTTCGGCAACCAACGCAGATGTGGCATTGCGCGCAGAGGGGTGAGGATATCGTCTTGCCCACCACCACAATCGACCCGCTTCAATGCCATGGTCACCAACTCACTACCGCTGGCCTGCAACGCCGCCGCCATTTGCGTAGCTGACGCAAATTTACCGCTGCCGGTCAGCAGCCGTGAGCCAAAGGTCACGCCCCCCAAGTGCAACTCATCGTGCCCAGTGGTCGGGGTTATCAACACACGGGCGGATTGGCTGGCGTCATCCGTGGACAAAGTCTTGGATGCTAAAATGTTGTCAGTTTGGTTTTGCATAAAGTCGTCCCTCTTCTCAACCGCCAGCAATCGCCTGAAATACGGCTAATTGATCGCCTGCTTGAAGCTGTGTTTGCGCCCACACGCTGCGCGCCAAGATTTGTTGATTGAGCGCCACGGCGCAGCCCTGCTGCGGCAAAGCGCGTTGCTGTAATAACTCAGCCACCGTAACCGGCGCTGCTAGCGTGACCGGTTGGCCATTTAGCACTATGGTTAATTCGCCCATGGTTAACGTCCCCATTGCTGACCTCCGCCACACACCGGACAGCCCGGATCGCTAGCCGGTTGCAACACCTGCCACTGTCCTTGCCATAAATCACAGCGCACCATAGTGGCGCACGCTGCTAACCCAGCGCGGTCCGCCGGCCTTTGTAAGCCAATCCGCAGCGCTTGTGTCGCCTGCCAGTGGCCAGCTAGCGCGGGAAGTGGACTGATGATCCCTAATGTGCGGCAACTGCCCGCTTCATCATGTGACGAGGCGGGAAACTGACAGTGATAACAGCCACCGCCGGGGACAAAACTCATCAACTGACCGCGCCAGCCAGCCACCGCGGCGCTGACCAACGGTTTACCCGCAGCCACGCAGGCAGCATTAACCGCCTGACGGGTCGGCATGTTGTCACTACAATCGAGCACCACATCGACCAGCGGCACTTCACGCGCCAGCCAGAGAGCGTCCACCCGCACGCGGTGAGTCCGTAAACGGCCAGCAGCACGCCCCTCTGACAACGCCGCGTGTGCAGCCTCGCTTTTACTGCGACCGACATCCTGTAGCCGATACAGCCCTTGTCGCGGTAAATTGGATAGCTCCACCTCATCGTCATCAGCGGCGACCACCACACCGACTCCCGCAGCCAGTAAAGCCTGCGCAGCTGCGCATCCTAATCCGCCTAATCCAATTTGCAGCACGCGCAGTTTGGCTAAGGTGGCCTGACCGGCTTCGCCGACCTCATCAAGCATGATCTGACGGCTAAAACGGATAAATGCGTGATCGTCTAACATTTGACCGCCTCCTCGACTGTGGCCGAGAGCGGCGTATTACCCTGCCAGAGTGACTGCCAACACTGCACGGTGGCCGCCAAATCCTCGGCTTGCGTAACCGCCCGCACGACCGCAATGCTACCGACGCCACACGCCAACACCTGCGGCGCACACGGCAAATCAATGCCACCAATCGCCACCGTGGGGATACTGCCGACTAATGCCTGCAATTGGCGTAAACGCCCCAACCCCTGCGGACGGGACGGCATCTGCTTCGTTGGGGTTGGGAAAATATGGCCCAGTGCGATATAGCTTGGCTGCAACGCCAGCGCTTGCAGCACTTCGGCATAACCGTGGGTCGATACGCCAAGGCGCAGACCGGCCACCGCTAGCGCAGATAAGTCCGCCAACGCCAGATCCTCTTGCCCCAGATGCACGCCATAGGCGCCATGCTGTAACGCCGCTTGCCAGTGATCGTTGATAAACAGCTGCGCCCGATAACGACGACCTAACGCCACCGCCGCCGCAATTTGCGCATCAACGTCTGCACTAAACGGCGCTTTGATGCGTAACTGCAAAGTCCGTACGCCCAGCGCCAGCAAACGCTCTAATAGCGCCAACGAATCCACCACCGGATAAAAACCCAGCGGCGCCGATTGGCATGGCGCAAAACGGTGAGCGGGAAATGAATGCGTTGCCGAGATCATCGATGCCGGCATCCACGTCGCCAGTGGCAGTGGAAAGTCGGCGACCTGTGTCGGCCACTGCAGTGGTTGGGGGAAAACTCTGGCGGCTTGAGTGGCCAGCGCGCCAGCCAGCAACAGTGCATCCGCGCCATCAAATCCCAGTTGTGGCATCAGCGCCCACGCCGCCTGTAAACAATCCGGATCGCTAGGAACCGCACGCCATTGGCGCAGGCTCACACCTTGCCAGTGCACTTCATCAATCCAACCGCCGTCAACAGCTGGCGTGGTGGAGATCGGCGCTAATGGCGTTGATGGCAAGGCACGGGTTATCACACCAGCCATCTCGGCCGCTTGGCGGATCTGCGTCGAATACGTCAGGAGATCAGGCATTTGGCACCTCCGCCGAGTCAGCCGGGTGATACAGCTCAGCACCGCGCGCACGAAACTCTTGCGCCATCTGGCGCATCCCAGCATCGCTGGCCGTAGAGCCAAGCGCGGTCGAGTCGGTAGCCACTGACACGTCAGCCGCCTGTGCTTGCGCATAGCTGCGGATATCTTGCGAGATCTTCATCGAACAAAATTTCGGGCCACACATCGAGCAAAAATGCGCGACTTTGCCCGATGCCTGCGGCAAGGTGGCATCGTGATAGGCCCGCGCAGTATCGGGGTCGAGGGATAAGTTAAACTGATCTTCCCAGCGAAACTCAAAACGCGCCTTGGACAAGGCATTATCGCGGCGCTGCGCCCCCGGATGGCCTTTCGCCAAATCAGCAGCATGTGCCGCTAGCTTGTAGGTGATGAGGCCGGTTTTCACATCGTTCTTATCCGGCAACCCCAGATGCTCTTTCGGCGTGACATAGCACAGCATCGCGCAGCCATACCAACCAATCATCGCCGCACCAATGCCGGAAGTGATGTGATCATAGCCCGGTGCAATATCGGTAGTCAGTGGCCCCAAGGTATAGAAAGGCGCACCGCCGCAGTGCTTGAGCTGCTCATCCATATTGGCTTTAATCAGCTGCATCGGCACATGCCCCGGCCCTTCAATCATCACCTGTACATCATATTCCCAGGCAATTTTGGTCAGTTCGCCTAAGGTATGCAGTTCGGCAAACTGCGCGGCATCATTGGCATCGTGAATTGAGCCCGGGCGCAAGCCATCACCCAACGAGAGGGACACATCGTACGCCTGACAGATTTCGCAAATCTCACGAAAATGGGTATACAGGAAGTTTTCTTGATGATGTGCCAGACACCACTTGGCCATAATCGAGCCACCGCGCGAGACAATGCCGGTCAGACGCTCAGCGGTCAGCGGAATATGACGCAGCAGCAAACCGGCATGCAGGGTAAAGTAATCCACCCCTTGCTCGGCCTGCTCTAACAGGGTATCGCGCATCACCGCCCAGCTCAGGTCTTCCGCCACCCCATTCACTTTTTCCAACGCCTGATACATCGGCACGGTACCGATCGGCACTGGGCTATTGCGTAAGATCCACTCGCGCGTCTCGTGGATCCGCCGACCAGTGGAAAGATCCATCACCGTATCGGCGCCCCAACGGGTGGCCCACACCAGTTTCTCAACTTCCTCTTCCACTGAAGAGGTGACCGAAGAGTTACCGATATTGGCATTCACCTTCACCATAAAGTGGCGGCCAATAATCATCGGCTCAGCTTCTGGATGGTTGATATTTAAAGGAATAATCGCGCGGCCGGCCGCCACTTCTTGGCGTACAAACTCCGGCGTAATTTGAGATGGGATCTGCGCGCCGAACGCTTCACCGGCATGCTGCTGCGCCAATACCCCTTGCGCCTCGGACCATGCCGTCATGTTTTCACGCAGCGCAATGTACTCCATCTCCGGCGTAATAATGCCTTGCCGTGCGTAATGCAGCTGAGTCACCGCTTTACCCAGCTGCGCACGTCGAATCGGTGCACGCTGCGGAAAAGGTTGATCTAATGGCTGCGCCTCCGCCTGTTGCTGGCGGGTATAGCCTGAGCTCGGTTCAGCCAGCCACTGGGTATCTGCCCGTTCACTGATCCATTCTTCACGCAGGCGCGGCAAGCCGCGGCTAACATCCAAGGTAGCTGCCGGATCGGTATAAGGGCCTGAAGTGTCATACACCATCACCGGCGCATTGGGCTCATAGCGTGGCGCAGCCGGATCGCCGCCCACTAACGTCGGCGACACGCTGATTGCGCGCATGCCCACCTGCAAGTCAGGGCGACTGCCCGGCAAAAATACTTTTTCCGAATTGGGATGTGCAGCACCCTGCAAGGTAGCCAGAAATTCACGCGCGGCGGCGCGCTGCTGCGATCTAGAGTTAACTGCTGATTTTTCAACAAGATGAGATGACATAGCATTCCTTATAACGGGTTAATAAGAGATGCTTGTCGAACGTAGAAAGAAAAGAGGAGGGGGACGAGGTCGCTTGGCGTTTTCGCTTAATACGGCGTTATCATCATCGGGTTCATCATCTAATCACCCAATAACCGTGCCGCATCATCACTCAACGCGATTTAACCACCGTACCAAGCGCGCTGATGCGGCCGGTACTGTCCATCGCGGATAAGGAAATGTTCACGTTGCCCATGAAACGCTAATCACAGCTTCATGCGATACCACATAACACTTACCGCGCGGGGAAAACCCACTCTTGTTCCCTTCGCAGGTATTAACCTGATCAGGTTCCACGGATCCCGCATTACAACTGCGGTCTCAGCCAAACGGCACTCCGACAAGAGCCTCGAGTATAAAGCAGTGCCGCCCAGAAACAAATGCTTAACCGTAATAACGTCATTGCATGGGAAGAAAAGGAGAATGAATTGCGATGGGAGAATGTAAGGAGAGCGACTAGGAATCGCGTAGATAAAGCCTCAAAAGGCCAAAATAAGAGGGGTAAATGATAGTGAAGCAGGAATACAGACAATAAAAAAGCCAGCATCGCTGCTGGCTTTTTTATCTGGCAGGGGCGGAGGGACTCGAACCCCCAACATTCGGTTTTGGAGACCGACGCTCTACCAATTGAACTACGCCCCTAAAGCTTTATTACTACGACTAGCGAGCTAGTGATAGTAAAAAGCCCAGCATCAGCTGGGCTTTTTGAATCAGTGGCGGTGCGGACGGGACTCGAACCCGCGACCCCCGGCGTGACAGGCCGGAATTCTAACCAACTGAACTACCGCACCACCGATTCTTTTTCCAACCCAATCAGTATAGGTTGCTAAATTTGATGCCTGGCAGTTCCCTACTCTCGCATGGGGAGACCCCACACTACCATCGGCGCTACGGCGTTTCACTTCTGAGTTCGGCATGGGGTCAGGTGGGACCACCGCGCTATCGCCGCCAGGCAAATTCTGTTTCTCTATCGCGTACACTACTTGTGTCTCGCGCCAGAGTTAAAATCTAAAAACAAGCTAAATAACTGATGTATTGTTCTTTGAACAAGTAACTCGTGACTTCATTCATCCAACATCACTTTGGCGTTGTATGGTTAAGCCTCACGGGCAATTAGTACAGGTTAGCTCAACGTATCGCTACGCTTACACACCCTGCCTATCTACGTCGTAGTCTCCAACAACCCTTTAGGAGGCTTTAAGCCTCAGGGATGACTCATCTCGGGGCAAGTTTCGCGCTTAGATGCTTTCAGCGCTTATCTCTTCCGCATTTAGCTACCCGGCAATGCCACTGGCGTGACAACCGGAACACCAGAGATGCGTCCACTCCGGTCCTCTCGTACTAGGAGCAGCCCCCCTCAATCATCCAACGCCCACGACAGATAGGGACCGAACTGTCTCACGACGTTCTAAACCCAGCTCGCGTACCACTTTAAATGGCGAACAGCCATACCCTTGGGACCAACTTCAGCCCCAGGATGTGATGAGCCGACATCGAGGTGCCAAACACCGCCGTCGATATGAACTCTTGGGCGGTATCAGCCTGTTATCCCCGGAGTACCTTTTATCCGTTGAGCGATGGCCCTTCCATTCAGAACCACCGGATCACTAAGACCTACTTTCGTATCTGCTCGACCTGTCCGTCTCGCAGTTAAGCTAGCTTCTGCCTTTGCACTAACCGCATGATGTCCGACCATGCTTAGCTAACCTTCGTGCTCCTCCGTTACTCTTTAGGAGGAGACCGCCCCAGTCAAACTACCCACCAGACACTGTCCGTATCCCGGATTACGGGACAACGTTAGAACATCAAACATTAAAGGGTGGTATTTCAAGGTCGGCTCCACGCAAACTGGCGTTCACGTTTCAATGCCTCCCACCTATCCTACACATCAAGGCTCAATGTTCAGTGTCAAGCTATAGTAAAGGTTCACGGGGTCTTTCCGTCTTGCCGCGGGTACACTGCATCTTCACAGCGATTTCAATTTCACTGAGTCTCGGGTGGAGACAGCCTGGCCATCATTACGCCATTCGTGCAGGTCGGAACTTACCCGACAAGGAATTTCGCTACCTTAGGACCGTTATAGTTACGGCCGCCGTTTACCGGGGCTTCGATCAAGAGCTTCGCTTTCGCTAACCCCATCAATTAACCTTCCGGCACCGGGCAGGCGTCACACCGTATACGTCCACTTTCGTGTTTGCACAGTGCTGTGTTTTTAATAAACAGTTGCAGCCAGCTGGTATCTTCGACTGACTTCAGCTCCATCCGCAAGGGACTTCACCTACCGTCAGCGTGCCTTCTCCCGAAGTTACGGCACCATTTTGCCTAGTTCCTTCACCCGAGTTCTCTCAAGCGCCTGAGTATTCTCTACCTGACCACCTGTGTCGGTTTGGGGTACGATTTCTGGTAACCTGATGCTTAGAGGCTTTTCCTGGAAGCGTAGTATCAGCTACTTCAGCACCGTAGTGCTTCGTCATCACGCCTCAGTGTTAATGAAAGACCGGATTTGCCTAGTCTCTCCACCTTCACGCTTAAACCGGGACAACCGTCGCCCGGATAGCCTAACTTTCTCCGTCCCCCCTTCGCAGTTACCACAAGTACGGGAATATTAACCCGTTTCCCATCGACTACGCTTTTCAGCCTCGCCTTAGGGGTCGACTCACCCTGCTCCGATTAACGTTGAACAGGAACCCTTGGTCTTCCGGCGAGCGGGCTTTTCACCCGCTTTATCGTTACTTATGTCAGCATTCGCACTTCTGATACGTCCAGCATACCTCACAGTACACCTTCAACCGCTTACAGAACGCTCCCCTACCCAATAACACCTAAATGTCATTGCCGCAGCTTCGGTGCATGGTTTAGCCCCGTTACATCTTCCGCGCAGGCCGACTCGACTAGTGAGCTATTACGCTTTCTTTAAATGATGGCTGCTTCTAAGCCAACATCCTAGCTGTCTAAGCCTTCCCACATCGTTTCCCACTTAACCATGACTTTGGGACCTTAGCTGGCGGTCTGGGTTGTTTCCCTCTTCACGACGGACGTTAGCACCCGCCGTGTGTCTCCCGGATAGCACTCTACGGTATTCGGAGTTTGCAAAGGGTTGGTAAGTCGGGATGACCCCCTAGCCTTAACAGTGCTCTACCCCCGTAGGTGTTCGTCCGAGGCGCTACCTAAATAGCTTTCGGGGAGAACCAGCTATCTCCCGGTTTGATTGGCCTTTCACCCCCAGCCACAAGTCATCCGCTAATTTTTCAACATTAGTCGGTTCGGTCCTCCAGTTAGTGTTACCCAACCTTCAACCTGCCCATGGCTAGATCACCGGGTTTCGGGTCTACACCTTGCAACTAATTCGCCCAGTTAAGACTCGGTTTCCCTACGGCTCCCCTATT
>NZ_LT575468.1:3350000-3405979 GCF_900087055.1 Plesiomonas shigelloides
ATTATTCCGCAATCCTGTTTCGCTGTCAAGAAAATGTTTTGAATTTTCTCAAGAGCCGATATTCATTACTGCAGGCCAATCAGTGATTTGCATCACAACTGCCGTGTCAGTGGGGTCGCATTATAGGGCGTTTTGCGGCGGGCGCAAGGGAAAAGTGAGAAAAACAATTCGCCCGCTGCATTTTCATCCAAAACGGCAAAAAAACACACTTTTCAGGTCTTAGGCCTGCGCCGAAGGGGCTAAAACAGCGATTTTTTGCGCAAATTCGCTGACTTTATTCCAGTCGGTATATTCCACTTCTTTACTTGGATCGGTTTCACCACCGGTCATGCGCATAATGAATTGGATCATCACACGGTCAAACCAGCGATAACGCGGATAATAAAGCGCGCCAGCAAAGACCGCGGCCACGGTAGGCTGCCACACAGAACGCTGCAAGAACTTACGCACATAGGCGTTGGTCTCCGGCGTGCTCTTCTCCGGTTTACGCGCCGTTAAGTTCACCCCGAAAAAGGCGGTTGGTAATTGCTGCAATTCGCGCTGGTATTGCGCTATCCAGCGCTGCACCTGACGGCTAAAGTGCCCATAACGAATCGAGGCACCAATCACCACGGCACGGTACTCTGCCCACTGTGGTTGTAACGGCTGCTGCACATCATGCAGACATACCTGACAATCAGGCACCTGCTGTTGCAGCTGCGCAGCAATATGCTGCATGATTTTTAAGGTTTGTCCGTCCGTGCTGGAATAGAGCAATAAATAAGTCTGAGCCATGATCAGTTTTTCCAGAATGTTGGGGTAAACAAGACCAACAGGGTAAACACTTCCAAGCGGCCAAACAGCATCGCGACCACCAAAATCCATTTCGCGCTGTTATTCAGGTCAGCAAAGTGCGGGGCGACCGAGCCTAGGCCCGGACCTAAGTTGTTCAAACTGGCGGCCACGGCCGAAAAGGCGGTCAACTCATCCACCCCTGTGGCAATCACGGCCAGCAAGCAAAGCATAAACACCAAGGCATAGGCGGAGAAAAATCCCCACACCCCTTCAATGATGCGCTCCGGTAGGGCGCGGCGGCCCAGTTTTATCGAGTAGACCGCGCTGGGGTGCACCAGACGCTTTAATTCGCGGTTGCCCTGCAAGCACAGTAAAAGAATGCGGATCACTTTCAAGCCGCCGCCGGTCGAGCCGGCGCAGCCACCAATAAAGGAAGAGAATAATAACAGCAGCGGCAAGAACAGTGGCCAGTCTGCAAAGCTGGCGGTAGAAAAGCCGGCGGTGGTACTGATAGAAACCGATTGGAAAAACGCGTTATCCAGCGCCAGCTGCCAAGTGTCATACACCTGCTTATTCATCAACACGGCAAAGCAAATCAGCGTCAGGCTCAGCTGAACCAGCAGGAAAAAGCGGCATTCTGGATCGCGCCAATACAAACGCCACGGGGTACGGCTGGTGAGCGCCGAAAAGTGCAGCGAGAAGTTACACCCAGCGATGATTAAAAAGACCCCAGTAATAATGTTGATCGCCGGACTATTAAAGTAGCCGATACTGGCATCGTGGGTGGAAAAGCCGCCGATCGCGATAGTGGCAAAACTGTGACTGATGGCATCAAAGCCGGACATCCCCGCCAACCAAAAAGCCAAGGCGCAGGCGATGGTCAGTAATACGTAAATCAGCCATAAGGTTTTGGCCGTTTCAGCAATACGCGGACGCATCTTGTTGTCTTTCAGCGGCCCCGGCATTTCGGCCCGGTACAGCTGCATCCCCCCGACGCCTAATAGCGGCAAAATCGCCACCGCCAACACAATGATCCCCATGCCGCCTAACCACTGCAGCATTTGACGATAAAACAGTAAGGCTTTGGGCAGGTTATCCAGCCCGACAATCACCGTCGCACCGGTGGTCGTTAGGCCTGAGAAAGATTCAAAGAATGCATCGGTAAAACTCAGCGGCAGCTCCGCGGAATAGATGAAGGGCAACGCCCCCACACTGCCGAGCACCGTCCAGAACAGCACCACAATCACAAAGCCATCGCGGGATTTGAGCTCATGCTTATGCCGGCGATTAGGAAACCACAGCAGCGCACCGATCACCACAGCGGTGACAAAGGTGGTCATAAACGCGGTGCCCGAACCGTCGCGGTACAGCAGCGCCACCAGCGCCGGAACGCACATGGTGACGGAAAACAGCATGATCAGCATGCCAACGATTCGGGTAATAGAGCGCAACTGCATGCAAAAGCTATCCTTGGACGAAAACGGAGGGGGAATTATTCAGACAATGTCTGCAAGATCAAGCCACCGCGGGTGCGATCTTTGAGCGCTTGAGCAAAAAGGGTGACCTGCTCCGCAGGCAAACCGATACGCAAACGAATATTGCCGCCAAATTCCACCTCCTGCTTCTCACCGTCATACGCCGCCAATAAGGTTTCCACCAAACTTAACTGAGCATAGTCACAGGTTAAGTAAAAGGCTTGCCGCTCAACTTTCTCTACCGTGGTCAGCAGCTTTAATGCCTGTTGTACCCCATTGCCGTAGGCCCGCACTAAACCACCGGTACCGAGACGGATCCCACCGTAATAGCGGACTACCACCGCCGTCAGCTCACCGACCCCACTCCCCAGTAGACAGTTAAGGATCGGTTTACCGGCGGTGCCCGCAGGCTCACCATCATCGGAAAAGCCCAGCTGCTGCGAGTCAGTCGGCGCACCGGCCACAAATGCCCAGCAGTGATGCCGAGCCTGAGGGTGAGCCGCTTTCGCCGCCTGAACAAAGGCCCGGGCCTGCTCGCTGCCCGGGGTATGTGCCAGTAAGGTGATAAAGCGACTTTTCTTTATTTCTTCAGCAAACTCGACCGCAGCGGCCGGAATGGGGTAGTGCGCCATCAGTTCAGTGCCAGATCCCGCGTCAGGTTTTCAATGCCGCCTTCGGTGATCACGATATTGTCTTCAATACGGATCCCACCAAATGGACGCAGCGCATCGATGCGTGCCCAGTTAATGTGGCTGTTCAGCGCGTGGTTTTTCCAAGGCTCCAGCAAAGAATCAATGAAGTACAAACCCGGCTCGATAGTCAGCACCATGCGCGGCGCCAGTTCCCGCGTACAACGCAGGGCCGGATAGGCCGCTGGCGCAGCCAGATGGGTGCCTTGTTCATCTTGCATGAAACCTGCCACATCGTGCACTTGCAGGCCCAGTAAGTGACCCAAACCATGTGGCATGAAGCTGCCAGTCAGCCCTTCGTTAACCATATCTTCTTCATTGAGACGCACAATATCGTGCTCACGCAGCATGCGCGCAATGCGCTGGTGCATCTGCAGATTCAGATCAGGGTAGCGCTGGCCCGGTTCAATCGTGGCAATCAGCTCTTGCTGATGACGATGCATATCGCGGATCAGCGCAGCAAAATCATTCTCTTCGCGGGCGTAGGTACGGGTGATATCGGCGACATAACCGTTAAAGGTCGCGCCCGCATCCAGCAAGAAGCTGTCGCTGCTGGCGGGGGTTTTACGCTGCAAGGTGGTGTAGTGCAAAATCGCGCCATGCTGATTCAAAGCCACGATATTGGTGTACGGCACCTCAGTATCACTTTGACCGGTAGCCGCCAGATACGCCAAGTTGATATCAAACTCGCTCATGCCGGCCATAAAGGCATCGTGCGCTGCACGGTGGCCATCGACGGCAATCTTCTGGGCGCTGCGCATACACTGCAACTCGTAATCAGTTTTGTAAGCGCGTTGATAATGCAGCGTATTAAGTAACGCTGGCGGGTTAATCTGACCAATCCCGGCGTCACGAGCCAACTGCTCGCTCGAGCCGATGTAGCCCCACTCGGCGCGCGCCGCCGGCAGATACTGCTCTATGTCACGCGGTTGGCGCAGCACGACTATCTCAAACTCTTCTGCCCAGTACTCTTGCGGTACTGGCTCGACCGCATGCCAATAATCCACCGGAGAATAGAAGAACAGGCGCGGGCGATTCACGCCATCGACTTGCAGCCAGCAATGCGGCACATTCGTCAGCGGTAACCACGCATTGAAATGTGGATTAACCTTAAACGGATAAGTATTGTCATCCAGAAATGCGTAAATCGGCTCTCCGGAGTGGATCAGCAGCCCTTGCAGCTGGTCACGTTCCAATACGGCCCGGGTGCGACTCTGTAGCTCGGCAATATGCGCGCGGTAAGCGTGTTCCATGAAAATACCCTTTCTTCTATTCATCACTGAATTCCCATAGTAGCACAGCCAATGTGCCCTGTGGCGCTTCGGCCATCGCGTAACCTTGCCCGTCAATCAGAACAAAATCCCCACATCGCCCTCTGCGGATATTGCGGTTTTTCGCCGCTGAAACGAGCCTCCTCATGGTTAACAAAAAATTAAACAAATGTTTTAAATGAGTGTTGAAATATTGTTAATTTGAAAGCACACTGGTTAAAAATATGACACTGGCTCGTTATCCGGTGCGTACCCTCTGCTGGCTGCGGCCAGTGTTGCCCCCGGAGAGATCCGGCTCTGGAGATAGAAGATGCTTTATCAAAGCCCAACCCTGACCCTGCGCTGGCTGACTGACGGGATTGCCGAACTGCAATTTTCCGCCCAGTCCGCCGCCGTCAACAAATTCGATCTGCAGACCTTAACCAGCCTCGGTGAAGCGCTGGAGCTGTTGCAAGGGCAAACCGCCCTGCAAGGTCTGTTGGTCAGCTCAGCCAAAGACTCTTTTATTGTCGGCGCTGACATCACCGAATTCCTCGGTCTGTTTGCATTGCCAGAAGAGGAGCTGCAACGCTGGCTGGCACGAGCCAATGCCATTTTCAATCAGCTGGAAGATCTACCGGTTCCCACCGTTTGCGCCGTCAATGGGATTGCCCTCGGCGGGGGATTAGAGTGCGTGCTGGCCACCGATTTGCGCATCGGTGATAGCCAAGCGCGAGTCGGTCTGCCAGAAACCAAACTCGGCATCATGCCGGGCTTTGGCGGCACCGTGCGTTTGCCTCGCCTGATTGGCGCCGATAGCGCACTGGAGCTGATCACCGCCGGTAAAGAAATCGGCGCTGATGCGGCCTTAAAGCTGGGTATTCTGGATGCGGTGGTCGCCAGCGATAAACTGCATGCTGCGGCGCTGCAAATGCTCAACGAAGCGATAGCCGGTCGGTTAAACTGGCAAGCACGCCGACAGGTCAAACTGCAACCACTGGCCCTCAATGCCACCGAAGCGGCCATGAGTTTTAGCACCGCTAAAGCGATGGTGCTGCAAATTGCCGGCAAACACTATCCGGCACCACTGGCCGCCGTCAGTAGTGTGGAAGCAGCGGCGCGCTGTACGCGCGATGCGGCGCTAGAAATTGAAACCCGCCATTTTATTCCACTGGCCAAATCCGATGTTGCCACCGCGTTGGTGGGGATCTTCTTGGGCGATCAGTTGCTGAAAAGCAAAGCCAAGCAAGCGGCCAAAGCTGGCAAACCCACTGCGCATACCGCAGTACTGGGCGCAGGCATTATGGGCGGCGGCATTGCCTACCAGTCCGCTCTCAAAGGCGTACCGGTTCTGATGAAAGACATCAGCGAAAAATCCCTCACGTTAGGGATGACCGAAGCAGCCAAATTGCTGGATAAACAGCGCGAGCAAGGCAAAATCAGCGGCCTGCAGATGGCGCAAACCCTGACCGCCATCACGCCAAGCCTCAACTACGCCGGTATCGAACGTAGCGATATCGTGGTCGAAGCGGTGGTGGAAAACCCGAAAATCAAACAAAGCGTACTGGCCGAAGTTGAGCAATTGCTGCCAACCGACGCCGTGCTGACGTCTAACACCTCCACCATCCCGATTAACGTGCTGGCCAGTGCCCTGCAGCGGCCAGAAAACTTCTGCGGCATGCACTTTTTCAATCCGGTACACCGGATGCCATTGGTTGAGATCATCCGTGGCGAGCGCACCTCTGAAGAGACCATCGCCCGCGTAGTGGCGTATGCCGCCAAAATGGGCAAATCACCGATTGTAGTGAATGACTGCCCGGGCTTTTTCGTCAACCGCGTCCTGTTCCCGTATTTTGCTGGCTTTAGCCTGCTGCTGCGCGATGGCGCTGACTTCCAGCAAATCGACAAAGTGATGGAAAAACAATTTGGTTGGCCTATGGGCCCGGCCTATTTGTTGGATGTGGTGGGGATGGATACCGCGCATCACGCCCAAGCGGTGATGGCAGCCGGTTTCCCGCAGCGGATGCAAAAAGATTACCGCGATGCGGTCGACGTGATGTTCGAGTTGCAGCGTTTTGGCCAGAAAAACGGACAAGGCTTCTATCGCTATACCCAAGATGCCAAGGGCAAGCCGAAGAAAGAGGCCGATCCCGCCACCTACACCTTGCTGAGCGAGGTATGCGCGCCACGGCGCGAGTTTAGCAGCGAAGAGATTATCGCCCGTTTGATGATCCCGATGGTCAACGAAGTGGTGCGCTGCTTGGAAGAAGGCATTATCGGTAGCGCCGCCGAAGCGGACATGGCACTGATTTATGGCTTGGGCTTCCCACCGTTCCGTGGCGGTGCCTGCCGTTATCTGGATAGCCTCGGTAGCGCTCACTATGTGGCACAGGCCGATGCCTTAAGTGCGCTGGGCGCCTTGTATCAGGTTCCGGATGGACTGCGTGATAAAGCCAGCCGTAACGACACTTATTATCCGCGCCATCGCCTGCCGGCCTGAGGGAGAAATTGAACATGAAAAACGTTGTCATTGTTGACTGCCTACGCACCCCGATGGGCCGCTCTAAGGGTGGGGCATTTCGTCATGTGAGAGCCGAAGATTTATCGGCACATCTGATGCGCGAACTGCTGCGCCGTAATCCGCAAGTGGCCCCTACGGCACTGGAAGATATTTATTGGGGTTGCGTGCAGCAAACTCTGGAGCAGGGCTTTAACATTGCCCGTAACGCCTCACTGCTGGCGGGGATCCCGCACTCCGTGGGCGCGGTCACGGTGAACCGCTTGTGCGGCTCTTCGATGCAAGCGCTGCACGATGCCACCCGCGCCATCATGACCGGCGATGGTGAGATCTTCATGATTGGTGGGGTCGAGCACATGGGGCATGTGCCGATGTCGCACGGCGTCGACTTCCATCCTGGGTTGTCACGCTCCGTGGCCAAAGCCGCGGGGATGATGGGCTTAACCGCCGAGATGCTCGGTCGCCTGCACGGCATTAGCCGCCAGATGCAAGACGAGTTTGCTGCGCGTTCGCACCAGCGCGCCCATCAAGCCACCGTCGAAGGCCGCTTCAAGGCTGAAATTGCCCCGCTGACGGGCCATGATGCCGACGGCACGTTGACGTTGTTCGATGTTGATGAAGTGATCCGACCGGAAACCACCGTGGCGTCACTCAGCACCTTGCGTCCGGCCTTTGATCCGGTCAACGGCACTGTCACCGCGGGCTCGTCGTCGGCGCTGTCTGATGGCGCTGCCGCGATGCTGCTGATGAGCGAGGATAAAGCCCGTGAATTAGGCCTCCCGATCCGTGCGCGCATCAAAGCGATGGCGATTGCCGGGTGTGACCCGTCCATCATGGGTTATGGCCCAGTACCGGCCAGCCGCAAAGCGCTGCAGCGCGCCGGTTTAACGATCGCCGATATCGATGTGGTCGAGTTAAACGAAGCCTTCGCCGCCCAAAGCTTGCCGTGCGTGAAAGACTTAGGCTTGCTGGAGGTGATGGACGACAAGGTCAACCTCAACGGCGGCGCGATTGCCTTGGGTCACCCACTTGGTTGCTCTGGCGCGCGGATCTCCACCACCTTGATTAATCTGATGGAAGCGCGCGATGCTCAGTTTGGTCTGGCGACCATGTGTATCGGGTTAGGTCAGGGGATTGCCACCGTCTTTGAGCGCGTGTAAATCTCGCGCGCAGTAAAACAAAACGGCAGGACCCAGATCCTGCCGTTGTTCGTTTACGCAGCACGCTTCCCCGAATCTATGCGCGGCAAGAGTTCACCCCCCATTAAAATCGGGTGAGCCTTTCATCCGCCGCACACAGGCTGTTGTGATGGCGTTCTACCCGCAGTGCTTGGCCGATAATGCCGGCACTGGCGACAAAAATCTGCATATAGCCAAACAGCTCCAGCGTCTCTTCCACCGTTTCTTTGATCATGCGCGCATAGCCGTCTTGCAGCAGCATCTGCCACAAACTGCTCATCCCCATCAAACGGGAGAACACCAGCAAGGTCACCAGACCACACAGCAGGCCACCAAAAAACGGGCTGCGTACCATCATCGCCAAACCGCGCAAAGTAGCCGCTCGCTCTTTCCACGCCACGCTGAGCGCCAAACCGGCCACCAGCAGCGCCGGTACCACCCAAAAGCCGTGGAACACCACATCCAAAAAAGCATCCAGTTCGCGGATCAGCAAGCAGGCAAAAAATCCGCCCACCAAGGTCGCCGCTGGGCGCCACAAGCGGCTATGCCGAGCCAGCGCAAAATAGCCCAACACCAGCAAAAACAGTAATACCTCTTGGGTCAGCTCCACCCAAGAAAACTCCGACAGGTTATGGGCATCGAAATAGACATCCAGCCGGAGTAATCCCACCATGCCTGCAGCGCATAGCGCCAATGCCACAAACGCCACTAAGGCGCGCAGGACCACTGCTAAATCAGTCTTCATGCTGTTCTCTATTGATGTGCAAATCATGCTTAGTTACATAAAATGTTGCCAAATTATGTGACCAAGTTCAAATAAAGAACACCCATGAAAGCCAATCCCAGCCGGATAAAACAGACAATTAATTTATATTTATATTATTAATCAATAAGAAAGAGATCAGTCCGCCGCTGATAAAAAACCGCGCTCGAAACCGAACCCAACCGCAGAAGCCACCAGTGCCAGTAGCGTAAGTGGTGAGCAGGATGTTTCCAGCCATTGCAATAACAGCAAGCTGGTGGAGATGAAACACAGGGCGCCGTACATGGCGAGACGGTCATTCAACGTAAACATGAGAGGATCCCCGCAGCAGTGCCTAGCCTGAGGATTACCCTAATCGATGGCAGATTTTTTGCTGTTAGCCTGTTGGCAATTTACCCCTTTTTTACGCTAAAGATTGGAGATGTGTGAGTTTACTCATTAAACTACTGCGCATATCCACTGCCCACCGCTGGCGCTGCGCGAGCAGAGTCACAGGCAGCATTAACGCTCAGACTTTTGACTTGCAGGATTGCTGTAGCATGAATTCCGTTGTCCCAGATCACACACTGGATGCCCAAGGGCTACGCTGCCCAGAGCCGGTGATGATGGTGCGTAAAACCATCCGCAATCTGACCACAGGGCAGACACTGCTGATTGTGGCGGACGATCCGTCCACCACCCGCGATATTCCCAGCTTCTGCCGCTTTATGGATCACCAGTTGCTCGAGGCCCAAACCGAGAGCCTGCCGTATCGCTATCTGATCCGCAAAGGCGCGTAAAGCAAACAGCGCTTAACAGACCGTTCGCGCATTCAGACTATGCCTCCGGCCAGCTGTCACTCGATTCCGCACGATTTTGTTGCAGCTGACTGAGCTGATGGCGCAGACGGCGATTCTCTTCCCGCAGCGGCTGCACGTAACGCCAGCGGATCCACGACTCCAACGCTAAATAACCGGTGATCAGGCAGCCAATCAACAGCGGTAAGCCGGCATCGGTTAAGATCAGCGCCAGCATGTTGAGCAAAAAGGCAAAGTGAAAAAACAGACACTGCTTTTTCGCCGATAACAGTGGAAAACGTCGCCACATAAGCTGCTCCTTATCGGTATGGGTCTTGACCCAAAGCGGCATCGGGTGTTGGCACTCTCGACACGTTCACTCCCGAAGCCCTCTTCAGTGTAGAAGTCCTACGCGCAGTCGGCTGCCGCGCAGGTCGCAAATCGGTGATTTTCTCTTTACGCCGAGCGCCTTCTGACAAGCTATAATCAGCGGCCAAGAGGCTGCCGACTCAAAGCAGCAGGCAGATATCGGCGAGTGCCCAGCACCGCCATCCTTCCCTATCCCGTTTTATATTTAGCAAGGAGAGTGCATGAGCAGTATCGAACGCATCGGCACCACGGCCCGTTGGTCAGACATCGTGATCCACAATCAAACCGTTTATCTGGTTGAAGTGCCGAGCCAACTGGATGCCGATATCACCGGGCAAGCCCATGAGGTACTGGCCAGCCTAGAGGCGCTGCTAAAACAAGCGGGCTCTGACAAATCGCGTATTCTGTCGGCCACCATTTATCTGAAAGATATCAGCGAGATCGCGGCCTTCAATGCGGTGTGGGATGCTTGGCTGCCGAGCGGCAGTGCACCGGTGCGCGCCTGTGTGCAGGCAGTGATGGCCGATCCGGGTTACCGCGTCGAAATTCAGCTGACGGCGGCGCGCTAAGCGCGATTGTCCGCATCTCCGGCATTCCCTTCTTCTCTGTCAGTCGGTAAGTAAAGAAACTGCAGAGATAAAAAAAACCGCTGCCCCTTTCGGTGACAGCGGTTTTTTTCTACCAGTTACGGTAGCAGCCAAATCACTGGATTGGGCTTAAGGTGATCTCAACACGGCGGTTTTGCGCACGGCCGCTTTCGGTGTTGTTAGAGGCGATCGGATTATCCGGGCCGGCACCGTAGGTACGCAGACGGGAAGCTGACACGCCCTGCATCATCAGGTTTGATGCCACAGACTGCGCACGACGCTCAGACAGCTGCATGTTGTAAGCGCGCTTACCGGTGCTGTCGGTATAACCGATGATGTTCACCATGGTCTTTTCGTATTCTTTCAGGATCATGGCCACACCACTTAAGGTGTTGATACCGGCAGGCTTCAGGCTGGTGCTGTTGGTATCAAACGTCACGTTGTTTGGCATGTTCAGGATGATGTTGTTACCGTCACGGGTCACACTCACACCGGTGCCACGCAGCTGCTGACGCAACTTCGCTTCTTGCACATCCATGTAATAACCGATACCACCACCCAGCGCTGCACCGGCTGCGGCACCAATCAAAGCACCTTTACCGCGATCTTTCTTGGAAGAAGAGGCCACACCAATCAATGCCCCCGCTAATGCACCTATCGCAGAGCCACTCGCTGCTTTCGCAGTCTGCTCTTCATTGGTGTACGGGTTGACCGTGGTACAACCGGACAGAGCCACGGAAACACACAGAGCGCCAACCAGCGCTTTGATTTTATTACTCATTATTGTTTACCTAACTTATTCCATCTACGCGCACAAAAACGGGTTGCCGGTAACCCGACCCCCCTTGCCCAGCGCTACGGGACATTGAAGCGCCGTATTGCATCAATTCGGTCTGCGTTTGGCAACCCATTTCATGCGCAGGCCTGCATTCCTGACACTTTGTATACTCACTTTCGCGCTAGCGGCAGGCTCAATGGCGGTTTACCACAGCAAAGTGATAATCCCGAGTGCAGCAAACACCATCGCAGCCGCGCGGTGGCCCCAATCCGACTTCATGTACGGACTTAAGCGTTCACCAAACCACAGCATCGGCGCATTAGCGGCAATCATGCCCAAGGTCGAACCGATCATCACCAGCGTCACGTTGTCATAACGCGCGCCAAGCAACGTGGTCGCAATTTGGGTTTTATCGCCAATCTCGGCAATAAAGAAGATCACCAGTGATGTCCAGAACGGATGCCCGCCCTTCACTTCACCGTTATCTTTATCCGGGATCAGCACCCAACCGGCCATCAGCAGGAAGCCGACGCCCACTACCCAACGCATAATCTCCGGCGTTAAATAGTTGCTCAGCTCCACCCCAATCCAGGCAGCCAGAAAGTGATTAAACAAAGTGGCACAAACAATAGCAGCCAGAATCCACCAAGGTTTGCGAAAACGTGCCACCAGCAGCAAAGTCAGCAGTTGGGTTCTATCGCCCATTTCGGCCAACGCCACGGAAGCAAAGGAAGTTGCAATTATCGACACGACATACTCATCAGGGGCGGGGGCCAACGTAAACATATGGCGTAACGCTGTCCCCGCCCCTGCGGTTACAGTCGTTAGCCATAGGTCTCGTCAACCTCAAAGATGCGAGGCCGCTGCCGCCATGCCCTTCGGGCAAGTTTGTTGACGACAGCTTTGCTACACCGAACAGGTACTGGCGTACCGGCAACGTATGTTGCAAAAGACTACTCCCCCATGACGGAAGAGAGACGTATCCGAAACAGAGAAAAGGATACGAAACGCCGGCATTTTACTGACTAAAAACCGCTGAAACAAGCAGCGATTCACTACCGATTGTCGTCTTTGTCAGTAAAGTGCGCACCATTGCAGCGCGCATGCCAGTCACAGCAGGTGAGATGATCGTTCACCAAACCGGCCGCTTGCATAAAGGCGTAACAGATAGTGGGGCCAACAAAGGTAAAGCCACGCTTTTTCAACGCCTTGCTCATCGCCACTGACGCCGGCGTACTGGCCGGCACCTGCTCTGCGCTGGCAAAATGATTGACCTGCGGCTGCCCACCGACAAACGACCACAGCAGAGTACTGAAGTCTTCTCCCTGCGCTTGAAGCGCCAAATAAGCACGCGCATTTTGCACCAGCGCGGCCAGCTTGCGCCGGTTACGAATCAGGCCGCTGTCTTGCATGAATTCAGCCAACTGCGCCTCACTGAGCGCGGCCATGCGACCGGCCGCAAAGCCGAAAAAGCAGTGCCGGTAGTGCGCCCGCTTTTTCAGTACCGTGATCCAAGATAGCCCCGCTTGCTGCCCTTCCAGACACAACAGTTCAAACAGACGGTCGCCGTCATACAAAGGGCGTCCCCACTCCTGATCGTGATAAGCCAGATAAAGAGGATCGTCACTCACCCAGTTGCAACGCTGCATTCCGCCTCCTTTAAGTGTTTCTATTAAAGCTGTGCAAACGGTATACTAATTTCCTTTATCTCAACCTCAGCGAATTGGCAATCCATAATTATGGCTAAGTTCGATATTAAGACCTTTCAAGGCCTGATCCTGACTTTGCAGGACTACTGGGCCCGTCAGGGTTGCACCATTGTGCAGCCGCTCGATATGGAAGTGGGTGCCGGTACCTCCCACCCGATGACTTGTCTGCGCGCACTGGGCCCAGAGCCGATTGCAGCCGCTTACGTACAGCCATCCCGCCGCCCAACTGACGGCCGTTACGGGGAAAACCCAAACCGCCTGCAGCACTACTATCAGTTCCAGGTGATCATCAAGCCTTCTCCTGACAACATTCAGGAGCTGTACTTAGGCTCGCTCAAAGAGCTGGGGCTCGATCCGCTCATCCACGACATCCGCTTCGTGGAAGATAACTGGGAAAACCCAACGCTGGGTGCCTGGGGTCTGGGCTGGGAAGTGTGGCTGAACGGTATGGAAGTCACCCAGTTCACCTACTTCCAGCAAGTCGGCGGTCTGGAGTGTAAGCCGGTCACCGGTGAGATCACCTATGGTCTTGAGCGTCTGGCCATGTACATTCAGGGCGTAGACAGCGTTTACGATCTGGTATGGAGTGACGGTCCGCTGGGTAAAACCACCTACGGCGATGTGTTCCACCAGAACGAAGTGGAGCAATCCACCTATAACTTCGAACATGCCGATGTGGATTTCCTGTTCCAGTGCTTTGAACAGTACGAGAAAGAAGCCCTGCACCTGCTGAATCTGGAAAAGCCACTGCCATTGCCAGCCTATGAGCGCATTTTGAAGGCGGCGCACTCCTTCAACCTGCTGGATGCCCGTAAAGCGATTTCGGTGACCGAGCGTCAGCGTTACATCCTGCGCATCCGTACTCTGACCAAAGCGGTAGCCGAAGCTTACTATGCCTCTCGTGAGGCACTGGGCTTCCCTATGTGTCAGCGTGAAACTCACCCAGCAGAGGCGAAATGATATGACGCAACAAGCGACCTTTCTGGTAGAAATCGGTACCGAAGAGCTGCCACCAAAATCCCTGCGCGCACTGGCCGAAGCCTTTGCCGCTAACTTCACTGCCGAGCTGGATAAAGCCAATCTGGCGCACGGCCCAGTACAGTGGTTTGCTGCGCCGCGTCGTCTGGCGCTGAAAGTGATCGACCTGCAAAAATCCCAGCCGGATCAGCAGATTGAAAAACGCGGCCCTGCGGTTGCCCAAGCATTTGGCGCGGATGGTCAACCGACCAAAGCCGCTGAAGGCTGGGCGCGCGGTTGCGGGATCACCGTCGACCAAGCCGAGCGTATGGTGACCGATAAAGGCGAATGGCTGCTGCACCGCGCCGTAGTCGCCGGTCGTCCAGCCAAAGAGCTGCTGTGCGACATGGTCGACAGCGCGCTGGCCAAACTGCCAATGCCAAAGCCAATGCGCTGGGGCGACAAGAGCACCTACTTTATCCGTCCAGTGCACACCGTCACCCTGCTGCTGGATGACGAGCTGGTTCCAGGCACCATTTTGGGGATCCACTCCGATCGCGTCATTCGCGGCCACCGCTTCATGGGCGAAGCCGAGTTTGAAATCGAACACGCCGAGCAATACCCAGAGCTGCTGCGCCAGCGCGGTAAAGTGGTTGCTGACTATGCCGAGCGTAAAGCGCTGATCCTGCGTGATGCCGAGCAAGCGGCGGCAGAGCTGGGCGGTAAAGCTGACATCAGCGAAAGCCTGCTGGAAGAAGTCACCTCACTGGTGGAATGGCCAGTGGTGCTGACTGCCAAGTTCGAAGAGAAATTCTTGGCAGTACCAGCCGAAGCGCTGGTATACACCATGAAAGGTGACCAGAAGTACTTCCCAGTCTACGCCGCCGACGGCAAACTGCTGCCAAACTTCATCTTTGTGACCAACATTGAGTCCAAAGATCCGCAGCAAATCATCAGCGGTAACGAGAAAGTGGTGCGCCCACGTCTGTCGGATGCGGAGTTCTTCTTCAAGACTGACCTCAAGCACAAGCTGGCCGACCGCCTGCCACGTCTGGAAACCGTGCTGTTCCAACAGCAACTGGGGACCCTGCGTGACAAGACTGATCGTATCGAGCAGATGGCCGGTTTCATCGCCAGCCAAATCGGTGCCGATGTAAACCACGCGCGCCGCGCCGGTCTGCTGTCTAAGTGTGACCTGATGACCAACATGGTGTTCGAATTTACCGACACCCAAGGCGTCATGGGCATGCACTATGCCCGTCATGATGGCGAAGCCGAAGATGTGGCGGTAGCCCTGAACGAGCAGTACATGCCGCGCTTTGCCGGCGATGCCCTGCCATCTTCAGCGGTCGCCTGCGCCGTCGCGATTGCCGACAAGATGGATACCCTGGCCGGTATTTTCGGTATCGGTCAACACCCGAAAGGGGATAAAGACCCGTTCGCCCTGCGCCGCGCCACATTGGGCGTGCTGCGGATCATCGTGGAAAAAGACCTGCCACTGGATCTGACCGCACTGACCGAGCATGCGGTAGCTCTGTACGGTGACAAGCTGAGCAATGCCAACGTGGTCACTGACGTGGTCGACTTCATGCTGGGCCGTTTCCGCGCTTGGTATCAAGACGAAGGCTTCAGCGTTGATGTCATTCAAGCGGTACTGGCACGTCGTCCTACCCGTCCAGCCGATTTTGATGCCCGAGTGAAAGCGGTATCGCACTTCCGTACTCTGGATGCGGCGGCGGCACTGGCGGCGGCCAACAAGCGGGTGTCCAACATTCTGGCGAAAGTAGAAGGCGCGCTGCCAAGTGCTATCGACAGCAGCCTGCTGCAAGAGCCGGCTGAAAAAGCGCTGGCCGAGCAAGTGCAGAGCCTGTCTGCCAAGCTGCAGCCACTGTTTGCTGAAGGCCGCTACCAAGAAGCGCTGACTGAACTGGCCGCTCTGCGCGAGCCGGTCGATGCCTTCTTTGACAGCGTGATGGTCATGGCAGATGACGTTGCCCTGCGTAACAACCGTCTGACCCTGCTGAGCACCCTGCGCGATCTGTTCTTGCAAGTGGCGGATATCTCCGTACTGCAATAATCAGCGGTAAGCATCGTGACTAACCCCGCTTCGGCGGGGTTTTTTTATGCCCTGTCCTTATCTGCCCACCTATCCATTTTTATCCCCATGCCTACCCGCAATCACAGCCATGGTGCACAGCGCACGGTAATGCTTGGTTACACAGTACGGCCACGCAAAACGCGCTAACCATAGCCAAGCGTCGCCCTACGATCTATGGTTAGCAGCATCGCACCTTTTTTATTCGATTGACGTTATCCCTGTCCGGCTCTGACTCCTGATGAGTCGGCCCGTCTCAGGCTGAGGATCTCTTCATGCACTTCTCGCAATTTGGCGAAAAATTCATGCGTCCTGCCGGCGTAACCCAGATGATGAGCGATCTGGAAGACGGTATCTACAGCGCCGATACCGTGATGTTAGGCGGAGGCAACCCCGCTTCCATCCCCGAAATAGAGGCGTATATTGCACAGCAACTGGCCACGCTGCAGCAGCAAGGTGAGCTGCGTGAGCTGGTGTGTAACTACAGCCCTCCGCCACGTGGGGAGGATTTTGCCACTACCTTATGTCGGCTATTTAATCAGCTGTATGACTGGGATCTCACCCCCGACAACATTGCCCTGACCAACGGCAGCCAGTGCGCCTTTTTCTACCTGTTTAACCTGTTTGCCGGCCATGATGCACACGGTCGCCAACGCAAAGTGTTATTTCCCCTTAACCCAGAGTACATCGGCTATACCGATGCTGGCTTAGAAGCCGGTCAGTTTATCTCGACCCATCCGCATATTCAGATGCAGGATGATGGCTTTTTCAAATACCACATCGATTTCGAGCGCCTGCCGCTGGATGACAATACCGGCCTGATTTGTGTCTCACGCCCAACCAATCCCACCGGCAACGTGATCACCGATAGTGAGCTCGAACGCCTGAGCGAGTTGGCGCAGCAACATGATATTCCGCTGCTGATTGATAATGCCTACGGTCAACCGTTCCCCGACTTGCTGTACAGCAGCGCCTCGTTGCCGTGGAACAGCCACACTATCTTGTGCATGAGCTTGTCCAAAATCGGTTTACCGGGCACCCGCTGCGGACTGGTGATCGCCGCGCCGGAGATTATCCGCGCTATTCGTAACCTCAACAGCATCATCAGTTTGTCCGTCAATGCCTTAGGCCCGTTGTTGCTGCAAGAGATGATCCAGCGTAACGATTTGCTCGACCTGTGCCAGAGCATCATCCGGCCGTATTACCAGAATAAAATCAATAAAGCGGTACACCTGCTGCGGCGCCATCTGTCGGCTTCGCTCTGTCAGGTGCATCGTCCGGAAGGGGCATTTTTCCTCTGGCTGTGGTTCCCGAAACTTACCATCAGCACCGATGAGCTGTACCAGCGTCTCAAGGCGCGCAAAGTGATTGTGGTGCCGGGCAGCTTCTTTGAGCTGGGTCTGGATGCACCGTGGCCACATTTGCGCCAATGCATCCGGATCACCGTGATCCCCGATGCCGCCACCTTGGATCGTGGCCTGAAGATCATCGCCGATGAAGTGATCCGCGCCAGCGCCTGATCCGCCACGTACACCGCACACCCAACACCACAGCGCAGTCACCGATAAGGAGCTCACTGCGCCGTGGTGCTTTTTTCTCGACCTCTCTTTTTTAGCTCTGCCAACCGGCACGTCTCGACGCGTCAACGTGATTAAATTTGCCGCACTTTCCCTTGCCGATTGCGCCCTTATGCCGTTATGGTAAGAAAAAAACGCTGCGTTATTGCTCAATATGACGCAATGGCACTCCATATCGGCACAGGAAGTGATTTTCCCTTATGAACTGGTCTTTGTTTGGTGACAAATTTACCCGGCAAGCTGGCATTACCCAGCTGATGGACGATTTGAATGACGGACTGCGCACGCCGGGTGCCATCATGCTCGGCGGCGGGAATCCGGCGCGCATCCCGCAGATGCAAGATTACTTTACCGAGCGCTGCCGTCACCTGCTCGACAGCGGTGAGCTCACCGATGCGCTGTGTAACTACGACGGTCCGCAAGGCAAAGACAGCTTCTTGCACGCATTAGCCGCTTGGCTGCAACAGCAGTTTGGCTGGCCACTGACCGCCGAACACATCGCCCTGACCAACGGCAGCCAGAGTGCCTTTTTCTATCTGTTCAACTTACTAGCCGGCCCAAATGCTGAAGGTCAGCAAAAGCGGATTTTATTTCCACTGGCACCCGAATACTTGGGCTACACCGACGGCGGCCTGCAAGACGCGCAGTTTCTGGCCCATCGCCCCCTGATTGAAGAGCTGGATGACGGCTTTTTCAAATACCATATCGACTTTGATACCTTGCCGCTCGATGAGGATATCGGCCTGATTTGCGTGTCGCGCCCCACCAACCCCACCGGCAATGTGCTGACCGATCAGGAAATTACCCGCCTCGATGAACTCGCTCGTGCCCATCGCATTCCGCTGCTCATCGACAACGCTTACGGTTTGCCGTTTCCCGGCATCATCTTCAATGATGCTAAACCACACTGGAATGACAACACCATCTTGTGCATGAGCCTGTCTAAACTGGGGCTCCCGGGTCTGCGCTGCGGCATTGTGATAGCCCACCCACGCATCATTCGCGCAATCGGCAACCTCAATGGCATTATCTCGCTGGCTCCCGGCAGTGTCGGACCTGCGCTGGCACTCGACATGCTGCGCCGTGGCGATCTGCTGCGCTTAAGTGAACAGGTGGTTCGTCCGTTTTATCAGCAACGCTTGAGCCAGACTCTCGCCATTTTGCGCCGTTATCTGCCCGCTAGCCGCTGTAAAATCCACCAGCCAGAAGGGGCGCTATTTTTATGGTTGTGGTTTGCAGGGCTACCTATCTCGACCCAAACCCTGTACGAGCGCCTCAAAGCGCGCGGTGTGCTGGTGGTTCCCGGCTGTCATTTCTTCACGGGGCTCGCGCAGCCGTGGCGGCATGCCGATGAGTGCATTCGCATGAACTATGTGCCTGAGCCAGAGTTGATTGAGCAAGGTGTGAAAATCTTAGCCGAAGAAATTGAGCGGGCGTGGCAGGAAGCGGACGCGGCACAGCCATTGAGCAAGTAAAGCGGCGCGCAAAAATATAGCGACTAACACAGACATAAAACAAACATACAGCAGACATAAAAAAACCCCGGTTAAACCGGGGTTTTTGTTTTCAAGCACCTGACATCAGAGGTCAGCGCGGCTTATTTTTTTACACACATTACGTGGTAAACGCCGTGCTCTTTCTCAGCACCTTCAGTTTCGTGTTCGAAACCTGGGAAGGTGTCATCCCACGCTTGCAGCGCTTTCAGGTAGCCAATTTGTGGGCTGTTGTCATCGCCGAAGTTTTCGCCGGACATCAGCATTGGGATACCAGGTGGATAAGGAATCACAGAGTTCGCGGCAGTACGGCCAGCCAGCTCGTTAACAGATACCAGCTCAACATTGTCAGCCACCAATTGGCCATATGCTTTACGTGGCAGCATATCCATTTGTGGCAGAGTAGAGTAAGCCAGGTTCAGTTTCACGCTTGGGTTGTGAGTCTTCAGGAAGTCGATCATCTTGTCGCCCAGATCGTGCATACCCAGACCTGCGTACACTTCTGGTGCAGTGGCTACCAGACCTGGCAGAACTTCTTCCAGTGGAGTGTTGGCATCGTAGTGCTTTTTGAACGCCATCAGGCTGTTCATCAGAGTCACCCACTTACCTTTGGTTACGCCCATGGAGAACAGGAACATAACTTGGAAGTCAGTGGTACGGGTAGGAACGATACCTACGCTAGACAGATAAGCAGTTACCAGTGCAGCTGGAACGCCTTTCTCTTGCAGAGAACCGTCTTTGTTCAGACCCGGAGTCAGCAGGCTCACTTTAACTGGATCCAGCATTACCCAATCTTCATCCAGATCGGCAAAGCCGTGCCATTCGTCACCTGGGTTCAGTTTCCAGCAAGACTGTTCAGAGCTCAGCAGAGAAACTGGCGCTTCAGCGAAGTCATAAGACTCACCGCTTACTGGGTCGATAACAGTTTCTGGGTTCCAAGGCTTGAAGAACCAATCGTTGTTCTTCTCAGCATCGTGGAAAGAGCGCGCTACTGCTTGACGGAATTCAACCGCTTCAGTGATCACTTCAGTGGTCAGGTTGATACCTTGCTGACCATCCATCATCGCTGCCGCAACGTCGTTGGACGCAGCGATAGAGTACAGCGGAGAAGTGGTCGCGTGCATCATGTACGCTTGGCTGAATTGCTCTGGCTTGATGTTGCTACGGCCTTCACGCATGTGAATGTAAGAAGCCTGAGACAGCGCGTTCAGCAGTTTGTGCGTAGAGTGGGTAGCAAAGATAGTTGGTTGATCTTTACCGTGCGCTTCTTTATCACCACGCATTGCGTGGAAGCCCTTGTAAATAGGGTTGAAGCGAGAGTAACCGAACCAAGCTTCGTCGTAGTGAATACGATCGGTGCTTTGACCCAGCAGCTCTTGGATAGTGTCGCCGTTGTAGATCAGGCCGTCATAAGTACAGTTAGTTACCACACTGTAAGAAGGACGCTGATGTGGCGCTGCGCTCGCGAATTTGCTTTCTGCAATTTTCGCTTTGATAGCTTCAGGCTGCATCTGCTTCTTAGGGATTGGGCCGATGATGCCGTAAGCGTTACGAGTTGGAGTCATGTAAACCGGTGCAACACCAGTCAGCATCAGACCTTGTTCGATAGATTTGTGGCTGTTACGGTCACAGATCGCGATATCGTCTTCAGAGCAGCACGCTTGGAAGATGGTACGGTTTGCACCGGAAGTACCAACAACCAGAGAGTAAGAACGGTCAGCACCGAATACGCGAGCGATGTACTTCTCACTCTCACCGAAAGCACCGGTGTGGTCCAGCATTGAACCTAAAGAAGCACGTTCGATACCCATATCGGTACGGAAAATGTTTTCACCGTAGAAGTCGAAGAACTTACGACCGATAGGAGTCTTACAGAAACCGATACCACCTTGGTGGCCTGGCGCAGACCAGGAATACTCTTTCTCTTTCGCGTATTCCATCATGGCAGCCATCAGTGGCGGCATGATTGCTTTTTCATAACGCGCAACGGCAGCTTGCAGACGGCCAACGATGAAATCAGTGGTGTCATCCAGGATCATGAAGGTTTCAGTCACCAGCTTCATCACTTCAGCAGTAACGGCTTTGTTGTCACCGTGAGAGCTTACCAGCAGGAATACTGGGGCTTTCTCGTGACGCAGACGCAGCTGCTTCAGGAAGTCGATGATTTCTGCAGACTCAGACGGAACCCACTCAGCCATTACGCAGTCAACCGCTGCAGTAGAGGTTACATAGGTGGTCGCGTTCTCGTAAGAGTGAGCAAACTGAACCTGTTCACCCTTGCTGGTCAGAGAGGTCACAATCTTTTCGATTGCTTCTTCCAGCGGAAGGTTAGTAACAGTGCTGTTTCCTACGATCAGATATTTCTTATCACACATAGATAAACCCATCATTCAAGGTGTACGCCGCACATACCAAGGTGTGCTCGGATAAATATCCGCAGACATTTATCGTCTGTACGTTATAAAACGGTGATTTGATAATGTATTCAGATTCTTCGAATAGATTCATTGAATAAAAGAACAATCTGAATACATAGTCAGATTGGCTGCGAACATTAAAGATAATCTGTCAGGTAAATAAGAAGACCAAAGATGGCTCTACGTTACCGTTACGTCGGAACCAATTAACAGATATCGCAGTCAATTAAAAAGATGGAACACAAACTCATCAAGCACAGTGATGGTAAATCCATTTTTTATTTTTTGCTATTAACTAATATGTCAAAACATTACAAAACAGCCGGGAGTGAATATAAACATACAAATACAAAATAACTATTCACTAATTTTTAGTCTGGCTGTATGATTACGCATAAATTTTAATTTAACGCTATAAATAGCGGTAAATAGTCGAGCTAAATACTCAGGAATAGATTGCAAAGCAAGAAAATTACCGAAATAATGCCGTGATTCAAGTCACAAAAAACCATGAAAAACGCTCATGGAAATAACTAGCAACACTTAACAACATCTCGTTTCCGCACCATACAAAATGATACGGAGAGCAACCTCTCGTTACCGCTCAACACATTTAAAATCCCATCCACACACATAAAACACAGTTGATCATAATTGTGCATACATAGAAATCGTTATTTCCGCCATTAATAATTGCAAAAACAAGCAGATAGCCAAAACCACCTATTATTAAGCATAAATAATTCGTTACGTATTCTGGTGTTTTTTGTCGGAACTGAATTTGACCTAGATAGCTATCTACAATACTGTTTAAGCCGAAAAAGCAGCGTGCTGCTTAATTCCAATAAGTTTCATTCTTCATTTTCTTTTCGCCAGTTATGTAAGTTATTTCTCATATACTTCGGTATATGTGTTTTATGTCATTGGCTGACGATAGATATACAGAAACACACCGGAAATAAAACAATATTTGTCCGTGTATTTTATGCATGAATAAATACATTTTTATTTCTGGTTAAGCAAAAAGCATCAACATTATCGATTTCTAATATTAAAAGAATAATCCCTTTCGGAGATACAATTCATGGCTACAGAATCGAAAAAAATGGGGGTTGTCGGCCTGACCGTACTGGTTGCCGTTAATATGATGGGCTCCGGCATTATCATGTTACCGGCCAGTCTGGCACAGACCGGCGCCATCTCCATGCTCTCTTGGCTGGTTACCGCTGTCGGTGCCATGTGTATTGCTTACACCTTCGCAAAATGTGGTGCCTTCTGTAAGCGTGACGGCGGTATGTCTGCTTACTCTGAAGAAGCACACGGCAAATCTTCTTTCTTCATCGCCTCTTATACTTACTACGTGTGTCTGGTGATCAGCTGCGTAGCTATCGCGGTATCCGCTGCCGGTTACATGGCACCGTTCTTCCCGTGGATTAAAGCGACCCCAATCAACACCTTCATCACCGTTGTTGCCATCCTGATTGTGACCATGGTAGCGAACTTCAAGGGTCCTAAAATCACCGGTCAGATCTCTGGCTTCACCGTGTGGGGTATCATCCTGCCAGTAGCCGGTCTGTCTATCATCGGTTGGTTCTGGTTCGATCCAAAAATCTTTGCTGAAGCATGGAACCCGCACAACATGGGTACCGGTAGCGCTATCTCTTCTGGTATCGCACTGACCCTGTGGGCATTCCTGGGTATTGAATCTGCTGGTGCTAACTCTGGTGCGGTAGAAAACCCAGAGCGTAACGTACCACTGGCTTGCCTGTTCGGTACTGGCTTCGCGGCTATCGTGTACATCGCGTCTACCTCTGTAATCCAAGGTATCGTACCTAACGCGCAACTGGCTAACTCTGATGCGCCATTCGGTCTGGTGTTCTCCATGATGTTCACCCCACTGGTTGGTCAAATCGTTACTGCTCTGGCGGTTATCGCCTGTATCGGCTCCCTGCTGGGCTGGCAGTTCACCAACGCGCAGGTATCTAAAGCCGCTGCAGACATCCGTCTGTTCCCAGCTATCTTCGGTAAAGTGACTCGTGACGACGCACCAATCGCCGGTATGCTGATCATGCTGGTTCTGGAGCTGCTGCTGGCCTGTATGACCATCTCTCCAAACCTGCTCAAGCAGTTCAACGCCCTGCTGAACCTGGCCGTATTCATCAACATGGTACCTTACGTACTGTCTATGACCGGTCTGCAAGTGATGCTGCGTAAGAACAAAGTGACCGAAAGCCAGTACAAAGCCGCCTCCATCGTGGGTACTCTGGCCGTGGCTTACAGCATCTACGGTGTGTATGCCTGTGGCGCTGATGCCGTGTTCGGTGGCTCTATCATCACGCTGATTGGTTACATCTTCTACGGCTTCCTGGCCGGTCGTGATACCAAACTGGCGATGGAAAACAGCAAATAAGTTTGCTGCTCGATTCAACGAAAAAGCCACACCCAAGGGTGTGGCTTTTTTATGTCCGCAATCTCTTATCTACCGCACGCGATCTCGACAGTCCCCATCGCACCGTTTCCCGTGTAGGTTTTAGCACGAGCAAACCAAGCGCTAGCGATAATGACAGCGGAGCCTTCCCCCACGCCTCTCGCCAACACCACCCGCGCTTGCTACCACACGTGTCAGCCTCGCCAGCCGATAAATCCGCCCCCTAAACTATGCTGCCAGAGACTCACACTGCCAGCCTCGGTTATTGAGTGCTCACTCTCGACGAATAACCCATCCCCTAATAACCCAATAACCGTACAACAGTGCATAACCTTGCCACCGAACTCTACCCGTATCATTCGCATAAAAAAGAATAATTATGCAAACAGTGCATAAACCATAGAATGCAGGTGTACGCGCGTTGAGAGGCATAATCTAGATCTCGATATCGTCATCCCCGGCACAACGCCTCACGGTGGTAAACGACAGACAAAAAAAAGCGACCCGTAGGTCGCTTTTTTCACGCAGAAATGAGACTTAACGTCTGCCGGCCTTGCTGGTCAGCTCGATAACCCGAAGTTTTGCCAGGGCTTTCGCCAGTTCCGCTGAGGCCTGAGCATAATCGATATCCCCGTGCGAACTTTTGATCTGCTCTTCGGCACGGCGTTTTGCTTCCTGTGCCCGCGCCAGATCCAAGTCCTGCCCACGGATAGCGGTATCCGCCAGTACGGTTACGGAAGTCGGCTGCACCTCGAGGATGCCGCCGGAAAGGTAAATCACCTCTTCCTTACCGTGCTGTTTGACGATCCGCACCATGCCCGGCTTAATGGCAGTCAGCAGTGGGGTGTGACCGGATAAAATACCCAGCTCACCTTCACTACCGGTCACCTGAATGGTTTCTACCAGACCGGAAAAAATACGTTTTTCCGCACTGACCACATCCAGATGAAAAGTTATTGCAGCCATATTGCCCTCCTCAACGAAGCATTAGTACTTCTTGGCTTTCTCAACCGCTTCGTCGATGCCACCGACCATGTAGAAGGCCTGTTCTGGCAGGTGGTCGAAATCACCTTCCAAAATGCCTTTAAAGCCACGGATGGTTTCCTTCAGCGGCACGTATTTGCCCGGTGAACCGGTAAATACTTCGGCCACGAAGAATGGCTGGGACAAGAAACGCTCGATCTTACGCGCACGAGCTACAATCAGCTTATCCTGCTCGGACAGTTCGTCCATACCCAGGATGGCGATGATGTCTTTCAGCTCTTTATAACGCTGCAGCACAGACTGCACTTCACGGGCCACATCATAGTGCTCTTGACCTACCACCAGCGGATCCAGCTGACGAGAGGTCGAGTCCAGCGGGTCAACCGCAGGATAGATACCCAGTGACGCAATCTGACGGCTCAGTACCACGGTCGCATCCAAGTGGGCGAAGGTGGTCGCTGGTGACGGGTCAGTCAAGTCATCCGCAGGTACGTATACCGCCTGTACCGAGGTAATAGAACCGGTACGGGTAGAGGTAATACGCTCTTGCAGTACACCCATCTCTTCCGCCAGCGTTGGCTGATAACCTACCGCAGAAGGCATACGGCCCAGCAGTGCCGATACTTCGGTCCCCGCCAGGGTATAACGGTAGATGTTATCGATGAACAGCAGTACGTCACGACCTTCATCACGGAATTTCTCCGCAATGGTCAGGCCGGTCAGTGCTACGCGCAGACGGTTACCTGGCGGCTCGTTCATCTGACCGTACACCAGGGATACTTTGTCCAGTACGTTGGAGTCTGTCATTTCGTGGTAGAAGTCGTTACCTTCACGGGTACGCTCACCCACGCCCGCAAACACGGAATAACCGGAGTGCTCGATCGCGATGTTACGGATCAGCTCCATCATGTTTACGGTTTTACCTACACCGGCACCACCGAACAGACCGACTTTACCGCCTTTCGCAAACGGGCATACCAGGTCGATAACCTTGATACCGGTTTCCAGCAGTTCAGTGCTGTTAGCCTGATCTTCGTAGCTTGGTGCTTCACGGTGGATCACCCAGCGATCTTGTTCACCGATTGGACCTTTCTGGTCAATCGGGTTACCCAACACATCCATGATCCGGCCCAGTGTTTCCACACCCACCGGTACAGTGATAGGAGCACCAGTATTGTGCGCTTTCAGACCGCGCTTGAGGCCATCAGAGGCACCCATCGCGATACAGCGAACAACACCACCACCCAGCTGCTGCTGCACTTCCAGTACCAGCTCAGCACCCTCAACTGTCAGTGCATCGTACACCTGAGGTACAGCGTCCTGCGGGAACTCTACGTCCACCACGGCGCCGATGATCTGGACGACGTTTCCAGTAGCCATCTTGAATCCTCTAAAGTAATTCGTTTGCCCTTAAACCGCTGCTGCGCCAGATACAATCTCGCTCAGCTCCTGAGTAATGCTGGCCTGACGGGCTTTGTTGTACACCAGTTTCAGGTCATTAATCAGGTTGCCGGCGTTATCGGTCGCCGCCTTCATTGCCACCATCCGGGCCGCTTGCTCACAGGCGAGGTTCTCAACCACACCTTGATAAACCTGCGATTCGATAAAACGCGACAGCAGGGTATCTAACAGCGGTTTTGGATCAGGCTCATACAGATAATCCCACTTATGGCTTGGGATATCGTTTTCATCTGGTTTAGGTAAGGGCAGAAGCTGATCGATCGTCGGTACCTGAGACATGGTGTTCACAAACTTGTTGTACACCACGTGCAACTGATCCAAGCGACCTTCGTCATAAGCCTGCAGCATCACCTTCACCGGCCCGATCAAATCGGACAGGCTCGGGGTATCGCCCAGACCATTGGTCTGCGCTACCACTTTGGCTCCCGCGGAACTGAAGAATCCCGTGGCTTTTGAACCAATCAGCGCGACCTCAACTGCGACGCCTTTATCACTCCAACCTTTCATGTCGTTCAGGGTTTTCTTGAACAAGTTAATGTTCAAGCCCCCGCACAGGCCACGATCAGTGGAGATAATCAAGTAGCCGACACGCTTGATATCTCGTTGTTCCAGGTACGGATGCTTGTACTCCAGATTACCAAGCGCGATATGACCGATCACCTTACGCATAGTTTCGGCATACGGACGACTGGCAGCCATGCGCTCCTGCGTTTTACGCATCTTGGAGGCGGCCACCATTTCCATAGCCTTGGTGATCTTCTGTGTGCTTTGCACACTAGCGATCTTTGTTCGTATCTCTTTTGCGCTGGCCATCTCTGCCTCTCCGTCATGACGGGGCAGCGACTTACGCCGCTGCCCGACAGGTTACCAGGTCTGGGTTGCCTTGAAGGTATCCAGAATAGACTTAAAGCCATTCTCGATCTCTTCGTTGTAACCACCCGTTTGGTTAATCTGTGCCATCAGCTCAGCGTGGTCACGCTGGGCGAAGGAAAGCAGAGCAGCTTCAAAGTCGCCAATCTTGTTCAGAGTGATGTCGTCCAGATAGCCACGCTCTGCCGCGAACAGCACCAGCGCCTGAGCCGCAACGGACATCGGAGCATACTGTTTCTGCTTCAGCAGTTCAGTCACTTTCTGACCGTGCGCCAGCTGCTTACGGGTCGCATCATCCAGATCGGAAGCAAACTGAGCGAACGCCGCCAGTTCACGGTACTGCGCCAATGCGGTACGGATACCACCGGACAGTTTCTTGATGATCTTGGTCTGCGCCGCGCCACCCACACGGGATACGGAGATCCCTGGGTTAACCGCAGGGCGGATACCGGCGTTGAACAGGTTAGATTCCAAGAAGATCTGACCGTCAGTAATCGAAATCACGTTGGTTGGCACGAACGCCGAAACGTCGCCCGCCTGAGTTTCGATAATTGGCAGCGCAGTCAGAGAACCGGTTTGACCTTTTACTGCACCGTTGGTGTAGCGCTCTACGTAGTCCGCGTTAACACGGGCCGCACGCTCCAGCAGACGGGAGTGCAGATAGAACACGTCACCTGGGTACGCTTCACGACCAGGCGGACGGCGCAGCAGCAGGGAAATCTGACGATAAGCAACAGCTTGCTTAGACAGGTCATCGTATACGATCAGCGCATCTTCACCGCGGTCACGGAAGTATTCACCCATGGCACAACCGGAGTATGGCGCCAGGTATTGCAGTGCCGCAGATTCAGACGCTGACGCCACCACAACAATGGTGTTAGCCAGTGCGCCGTGCTCATCCAGCTTACGTACTACGTTAGCAATGGTGGACGCTTTCTGGCCGATGGCCACGTACACACACTTAATCCCGGAGTCGCGCTGGTTGATGATGGCATCGATCGCCAGCGCGGTTTTACCGGTCTGACGGTCACCGATGATCAGCTCACGCTGACCACGACCGATTGGGATCATGGCATCGACAGACTTATAACCGGTCTGTACTGGCTGGTCGACCGATTGACGATCGATAACACCCGGTGCAATCACTTCAACCGGTGAGAAGCCATCGTTGTCGATAGCGCCTTTACCGTCGATAGGTTCACCCAGGGTGTTAACCACACGGCCCAGCAGACCACGACCTACCGGCACTTCCAGAATACGACCGGTACAGGTGACTTTCATGCCCTCAGCCAGATCGGCATACGGACCCATCACTACCGCACCTACAGAGTCGCGCTCCAGGTTCAGTGCGATGGCATAACGGTTACCCGGCAGTGCGATCATCTCACCCTGCATTACATCGGCCAGGCCGTGAATGCGGATGATCCCGTCACTTACCGAAACAATAGTACCTTCGTTGCGAGCCTCGCTCACAACATTGAACTGAGCAATGCGCTGCTTGATCAGTTCGCTGATTTCGGTGGAATTCAGTTGCATGCTCCAGTCCCCTTAAGACTGCAACGATTCTGTGAGACGAGCTAAGCGGCCTCGGATCGAACCATCGATCACCAGGTCACCGGCGCGAATGATCACGCCGCCCATCACAGAATTCTCTAGGTTGCAATTCAGCTTAACTTTACGCGCCAAACGCTTTTCCATGGCTGCGATAATTTTATTCTGTTGTTCTTCCGTCAGTGGGGTGGCGGAGGTGACATCCACTTCCACTGTGGCTTCATACGCCGTGCGCAACTCAACAAATTGCATCAGAACATCAGATAACGCGGCCAGGCGGTGGTTTTCAGCCATCACCCGGATCAGGTTCTGGCCATGCGAATCGAGCTGTTCGCCACATACGGCAATAAACAAATCCGCCAACGCTTCCGGTGCTAACGCACCATCAAGCAATCCGGCAATCTGCTCATTGCGGGCAACTTGCGCGGCAAAGTCCAACATAGACTGCCACGCCTCAATCGCATTGTGTTCAACCGCAAAGTCAAATGCTGCTTTAGCGTAGGGACGGGCAACAGTAGTCATTGTTGACATAAGCCCTACCCTCCTTACAGTTCAGCAACCAATTTATCGACGATGTCGCTGTTAGCAGCTTCATCCACAGAACGCTCCAGGATTTTCTCCGCACCGGCAATGGCCAGTGCAGCCACCTGCTTACGCAGTTCCTCACGAGCACGCTTACGCTCAGCATCAATTTCTGCCTGACCTTGCGCAATGATCTTCTGACGCTCAGCATCAGCTTCAGTGCGCGCTTCATCCAGAATCAGCGCTTTACGCTTGTTCGCCTGTTCAATAATGGCCGCAGCCTGAACTTTGGCGTCTTTCAGCTGTTCCGCCATTTTGGCCTGAACCAGCTCCAAATCTTTGGCTGCACGATCTGACGCAGCCAGACCATCAGCAATCTTTTTCTGACGTTCTTCAATGGCAGCGATCAATGGTGGCCAAACGAGTTTCATGCAGAACCAGACAAATAACATGAACGAAATTGCCTGACCCAGCAGAGTTGCGTTGATATTCACAACGGCATCTCCCTAACAGTTAAGTGGCCGCGGAAAATTAACCCTGCAACAGACCCACAAACGGGTTAGCGAATACGAAGAACAGCGCGATACCTACGGCGATCATGGAAATCGCATCCAGCAGACCTGCGACGATAAACATTTTAACTTGCAGAGCAGGGGCCATTTCAGGTTGACGAGCAGAAGCTTCCAGGAATTTGCCACCCAAAATCGCAAAGCCGATAGCAGTACCCAGTGCGGCCAGACCGATCATGATAGCAACACCGATGATAGTAATGCTAATTACAGTTTCCATGGTTATCTCCAATTTATGTTTATAAACAGCCAGTTATTAAGGTTATGGGGTCACAATTAATGATCTGAATCCGTATGCGCCATACTCAGGTACACCACGGTCAGCATCATGAAAATGAATGCCTGCAGGGTGATAACCAGAATGTGGAAGATGGCCCAACCGAGTTGCAAGAACGTAGCGATAAAGCCCGAACCCAAACCGGCGGTGTACATCACAGCAATCAGGATAAAAATTAACTCGCCGGCATACATGTTACCGAACAGACGTAAAGACAATGAGATTGGCTTAGCCAGTAAGGTCACGAGTTCCAGAACGAAGTTAAAGGGGATCATGAGCGGGTGGTTAAAAGGATGCAGCGTCAGCTCTTTGATAAAGCCCTTCGGTCCTTTTACTTTCACGCTATAGAAGATGATTAAGCAGAACACACCCAGTGACAACGCAAAGGTTGTATTCAGGTCCGTGGTAGGAACCACACGCAGATAAGGAATGCCCATCAGGCTGGCCGCTTGCGGCAGGAAATCGACCGGGATCAAGTCCATGGCGTTCATCAGGAACACCCAGACAAAAATGGTCAGCGCAAGTGGCGCGATAGTGTTGTTACGACTTTGGAAGGTATCACGTACCGTTTGGTCTACGAATTCGACCAGCATTTCGACGGCACACTGCAGTTTCCCCGGGACCCCGGAGGTGGCTTTCACCGCAACACGATAAAATAACCACAAAAACAGACAGCCAATGACGGCACCAAAAAAGAGCGTATCCAGATGGAATGTCCAAAACCCCTGCCCCACCGACAGGTTTGTCAGGTGGTGCTGGATATATCCGGACGGCGTGAGAGCTTCACCCGATGCAGACATGATGCTTCCTACTCGTTGTTGTTAAAAATTACCGGTGCCAACAGGTTCACTGCCAACACAGCCAAATAGGTCAAGCACAAAGGAAGGAGTAACACATCCATGTACCTGTAAACCAATGCAAAAAGCGCAACTGTTACAAAAATTTTGGTGAGTTCTCCCACCATAAACGAACGCATGACTTGCTCAGAGTGCAGTGCGCCGCCGTAGCGAAACGCGAACCAAGCAAACAGAGCATTGGGGATCAGAACCACCACGCCACACGCTAATGCGGACCAACCCCATTGTAGGCGGTACACACTAAACAACAGACTACACAACAGCACCACACTGGCTTGGATCCACCAGATCCGGCGCGCAAAACGGCGTCCGGCAAGGGTTAATACAGACATCTCGCCCTTCTGATTGATAAGTGCCAGCCAACAGGTACTCCGCGGCTGTCTTTAATTCTTCCCTGCACTTGCAGGCGGTATTTTTTTATTACTCAGCCAAGCGGTGCCGAATAAAACGAAATTATACGGAGTCGGTATATCAATGCAATCTGTTAGCAGCAAAAACACGCTAAATTGTTTACATTTGGTAAACACAAACCGCTTATTTTGTACAATAAATAAGAATGCTTGTAATGCAAAAGAAAAAGGATGTCAGTAATATTTAACCTAACTTAATCAACTAGATAAATATAAACAGCCTGTTCTTTCTTATGCCGACGATGCAGTGATGCTAAATATAAACACCCTAACTGCCGCGCAGTCTATTCTCCCGGCGTTTGACCGGAGAATAATATTACATAATGATGCTACGATTTCATTCTGTTGCAACAAGATATTCTTATCACATCCAAGAAAATCGATTCAGCCTCAACATAACCGGTAATTGCATTATGTTTTGAGGAAAACATCACAAAAAAATACGTCCGTTTGGTAACTATACATGTCGCGCCATTCAACGCGGATCACGCCAGCATCCTGTAAATAGCACGCAACCAGATGCAAAACCAGCCCTTAGTTATGCTACTTTATTCATAGCAAAATAAGGCGGTATTTCGCACCGACAGATGTAACACCGCCGCTGGTGGTTACCCACAGCGGCGGTTATCGATAGTCGCGCTTATTGTACTTTGCGGATCAGCACCAGATGTCGCTCGGCATCCAGCTCCGGCACCTGCAGCGGAATAATTTGCTGGATTTGGCACCAAGCCGGCAATGGGTCACTGGCCGTATCAGGCGCGACGCCTTTGAGAGCATAAAACAGCCCTTGGTCAGCAGCCGGCAAATGATGACACCAATCCACCATATCCTGCAGTGATGCAAAGGCACGGCTCAGTACGCCATCAAACCCCTGCTCCGGCTGGAACTCTTCTACCCGACTTTGCACAGGGATGATATTGGTTAAGCCCAATTCGTGTTGTACCTGACGGATAAAACGAATGCGCTTGCCTAAGCTATCCAGCAGCGTAAAGGATTTATCTGGATTCATGATAGCCAGTGGGATCCCAGGTAAACCCGGACCAGTACCGACATCAATAAAGCGCTCGCCTTGTAAGTAAGGACTTACCACGATGCTATCCAGAATATGCTTAATCAGCATTTCTTGCGGATCGCGCACCGAGGTCAGGTTATACGCTTTGTTCCATTTATCCAGCAGACCGACAAAGGCCAGCAGTTGCTGTTTTTGCTGATCGGACACGGAAAGTGCCGTCTGCGCCAGCAGACGGTCTAAAGTTTGCGCTAACATGCGTTACAGTTTCCTTGAAGGCTACTTGCCGTTATGCGGTGCGACGCAACAGACCTTGTTTTTTCAACCACACCAGTAAGATAGACACTGCAGCCGGGGTAATCCCCGAGATCCGCGAAGCTTGGCCAATACTGGTGGGTTTGTGATCGTTGAGTTTAGCAATCACTTCGTTAGACAGCCCGTTCACTTGGCGATAATCCAGATCCGCTGGCAACGGGGTGTTTTCGTGTCGCAATTGCTTTTCAATTTCATCTTGCTGGCGCGCGATGTAACCGGCGTATTTCACCTGAATTTCAACTTGCTCGGCGGCTTGCGCATCGGCCAGCGCCGGCGCAAAAGCCTCCAGAGCGGTCAAAGTGGCGTAGTCCATCTCAGGGCGACGCAGCAGATCTTCACCGCTGGCTTCCCGTGACAGTGGCGCGGAAATTACGGCATTCACCGCATCGACACCTACGCTGGTCGGATTGACCCAGGTTGAACGCAGACGCTGACGCTCCAACTCGATGTTTTCCAACTTCTCGCTAAAGCGCGCCCAACGCTCGTCATCCACCAGACCTAACTGACGACCGGTTTCGGTTAAGCGCAGATCGGCGTTGTCTTCACGCAGCAACAGACGATATTCCGCCCGAGAGGTAAACATGCGGTATGGCTCTTGGGTCCCTAAAGTACACAAGTCGTCCACCAGCACGCCCAAATACGCTTGGTCGCGACGCGGGAACCAGCCCTCTTTTTCTTGGGCGAACAAACCGGCGTTCAAACCCGCCAGCAAACCTTGCGCTGCCGCTTCTTCGTAACCGGTGGTGCCGTTGATCTGACCGGCAAAGAACAGACCACGGATCACTTTGCTTTCCAGCGTCTGTTTCAGATCGCGTGGATCGAAGAAATCATACTCGATCGCATAACCTGGACGGACGATATTGACGTTTTCCAAGCCGCGGATCGAACGTACGATCGCCATCTGCACGTCAAAAGGCAAGCTGGTGGAGATCCCGTTCGGGTAAACTTCGTGGCTGGTTAGCCCTTCTGGCTCTAAGAAGACTTGGTGTCCGTTACGATCACCAAAGCGCATCACTTTGTCTTCGATCGATGGGCAATAACGCGGCCCGATCCCTTCGATGATCCCGGCATACATTGGACTGCGATCCAAGTTAGCGCGGATCACATCGTGAGTACGCTCGTTGGTGTGGGTGATGTAGCACGGCATCTGCTCTGGATGCTCGCTGGCATCGCCCAAGAATGAGAAGACCGGCGCAGGATTATCACCCCATTGCTGCTGCAGGGCAGAAAAATCGATGGTTCGAGCATCTAAACGCGGTGGCGTACCGGTTTTGAGGCGCTTAACACGCAGTGGAAGCTCGCGCAGACGGTGCGATAGCGCGACTGCTGGTGGATCGCCCGCACGGCCGCCGCTGTAGTTTTCCAACCCGATATGGATCTTGCCGTCGAGGAAAGTACCCACGGTTAACACCACCGCTTTGGCGCGGAACTTCAAGCCCATCTGGGTAACGGCGCCTACTACCTGATCATTTTCTACGATCAGATCGTCGACTGCTTGCTGGAAGATCTGCAGGTTAGGTTGATTTTCCAGCGCGGTGCGCACCGCTTGGCGGTACAGCACACGGTCGGCTTGAGCGCGGGTTGCTCGAACGGCCGGGCCTTTGCTGGCATTGAGAATGCGGAATTGGATACCGGCACGATCGGTGGCACGGGCCATCAGACCGCCCAAAGCATCGAGCTCTTTGACCAAGTGCCCCTTGCCGATCCCACCGATCGCAGGGTTGCAAGACATGTGCCCTAATGTATCGACATTATGGGTCAACAGGAGTGTCCGCAGTCCCATGCGGGCAGATGCCATCGCGGCTTCGGTACCGGCGTGTCCGCCACCGATCACGATGATGTCAAAGGGATCCGGGTAAAACATGATCACCACACCTCGGTTTGTGCGTTAACAAGATCTTCTTGGGGGAATTATTCGCTAAGGATCACGGATTCTACTTAAGTTTAGGTCGTAAGGGAAACCGGAATTGATCTGGCTTAAAAGAAAATAAAGATCTTTTTATATAGAGATCTTTTGTTGGATCTTCTATTAGGATCGCAAGATCTTGTGGATAAGGATGAATTGATCAACGAGATCATTCAGTTACCAAGGATCATTTACTGTGGAAGATCCGTGATCCTAGGGCGGACAAGCTGGGATCAAAAGTGGGGTTTATCCACAGAGGCCTGAGGCATGGTGAGTTGTTCTTTGAATAAATACCGGTTATCCCTGTGTATGATCAGTGCTTATCCACAGAGATCCACAATGATAACCGAAAAATATTTTTTACTGTTTATCCAGTAAAGTTATCCACTGCTCAAGCCAGACCTCGGCCGGATCTTCGGGGATAACTCCGGTGCTGACATCAATTTCTAAGCGTTCACCGATCCGCTGCGCGCCTTTGGCTTGCAGAACCTGATCCAAGGTTTTCACAGCCTGACAAAAGGTATCGTAAGCTTGGCTACCCAAACCAATCAGGCCATAGCGCAGGCCGTGCAGATCGGTACTTTGTTGCAGTTGCTGCAGCAGCGGTTGCAGGTTATCGGGAACCTCACCAGCACCGTGGGTTGAGCTGATCAGCAGCCACAGGCTATCGGAGGGGATGTCGCTCAGCTGTGGACCGTGTAAAACCTCAGTGGTATAGCCTTGCTGCTGTAACAGGCTTTCCAGATGTTCCGCCACATATTCGGCGCCGCCGAGGGTGCTGCCGGTGATCAAGCTGATGGATGTCATAACAATACTTACCTGTACTAACTCGTATTTGCCTAGCGCGTATTTACCCAGGACGCGGTATCAACACGATCTTGCGTTGTGATGGCGGTCATTGTATGCCGGGATCGCACCCTTGCCTAGAGTTGGGAAGATCGTGTGGATAACTTTTCTGATCCGGTGATTTGCATCCACTGAACGGTGTGGGTGTCGTGGGTGTGTGGATCATCCGTAAAGTGGGGATCCACTCGGTTTTCGGCCCTTTAATGGCTTAGCGCGTTTGTTGCACGCATTTATCGCTAACAGGTTATGACGTGGCACAGAGTATGATCGGTGCGTCATGTTGACTACGGAGATCCGTTTGCCGCCTGCTTTTCCGGTGTCCTAAGGACAAGTCCCGAGAGCGTTTATGGTTCGTTGCTGGTATGGCAACGGAAGGCGGCCTTAAAGAGCATGTTGGCCGACAGGGACGACAGCACATGCGTAACCTGAAGTGATACCGAGCTTGGCCATGAGGTGTTTCCTGTCTTTGCTATCGCGTTGGCGTTCGTTGCCATTTTCCCCCCTGCGTACGGGGTATAGCACCTATCTTTATGATATCTCTGCTATTGCCTTATTGTTGCTACCGTTAACGCTCGCCAATGCGCTGACGGTGCTGTCGGGGCAAGCCCTGTCGTATGCCCATTGGCCGGCTGCCGCCGCGCAGTTATTTCACCTGTCCGATATTCTGATCAACTTATACCCGCTGGCCCTGTGCGTGGTGATCAGCTATTACCTATCGCATAAGACCTCGTTTAACAGCGCCGCGTTTATTTTGTATGCCTTGACCTTGCTCTATGTGGTGTCGGGCGTGAACGGTCTGTTTGCTGGCACCTTGCATCTGCCGAATAATCCGTTGTTGGCCATGCTCAGTGCGGTCATCACGCTGCTGTTTTGTCGCTGCTTTCGGTTTCGGGAGTTGCAGCCACAATCGGCGGATTTTGCCCTGTTATTGCTACGCCAAGTCGGCCAATTTTTACTATTTTGCTTGCTGGCGCTGTGGGTGGCGGCGCTGACGAGAGCCGGGATTGCACTGTTTACTGGGCTGCTTAGCCATTATCGCCCCGATCCGCTGACCTTGAGCGGCGGTTTGATGTATCAATTTATTCTGGGTGCCCTCGGTTCGGTGGGCATTAACGGGCATAACTTTTTATTGTCCGTGAAACAGATGCTGTTTGCGGTGACTCAAGAGAATTTAGCCGCGTGGCAGGCCGGGCAAGCGCCGCTGCATACCATTAGCCAAGGTTTTTATGATGCATTTTTGTCGATGGGCGGCTCGGGTAACAGCATTTCCTTATTGCTGTGTATTTTGCTGTTTTCTCGCGATCGTAAACACTTGATGTTGGCTTTTGCTGCCTTGCCGATGGTGCTATTTAACATCAATGAAGTGTTGTTGTTTGGCTTACCGATTATTTTTAACCCCTTGCTGATCATTCCTTTTATTGGGGTGCCGTTGGTCAGTTTTGTGCTGGCTTATTTGGCGATCAGTTATGGATGGGTCAGCCCTGTGGTGACCATTGTCGATTGGATGACGCCGCCGCTGTTAAGTGGCTATCTGGCGATGGGCGAGCAGGTGAGCGGGGCGCTGTTGCAGCTACTGCTGATTGTGGTGGGAACGGCGCTGTATCGGCCGTTTTATCTGGCCTTTGCTGGCCAAGGGCAACGGATGGGGTCTGGGGTCGCCAGTGGTGTGGAGCGCGTGACCTTTAGTGCATTGCTCGCAGAGATGCGCGCATCGGCGCAGGCCAGTTTACAGCGCGCCAATGCCCAGCGGCGGGTGACGCGAATTTTGCGCACGGGCGCACTGGTGATGCACTATCAGCGTCAGCACGCCGTGCAAGGTGAGGCAGGGCACTGTTTTGAGGCATTGCTGCGCTACCGTGATGCCAATGGGCTGTTGCATGGGCCGGCCTTTGTGGCCGATTTTCAGCTGTTGGATGCGATGCCAGCGCTGGATCGACGGGTGGTGGATCTGGTGTTGGCTGACCTACAACGCCTGCCTGCGGCGCCCAACGTGCGCGTGAGTGTGAATATTTCGGCGCGTACCATCAGCCAAGCGGAGTTTGTACCTTATTTGGCGGGGCGCTTGGCGCACTTTGGCATTGCGCCAACGCGGCTGGAGATTGAGATCACCGAAGAGGCGGCGTTGGATAACCGTTCACAGCTGTTAGACACCATGCAAGCGTTGCAGGCGATGGGTTGTCAGGTGGCGATGGATGATTTTGGCGCCGGTTTTGCCTCTTTCCCTCATCTGATGAAATACCCATTCGATAAAGTAAAACTGGATCGCTCATTACTGCTGGACTGCACGGCGCCGAAAGGGCGTGAGTTGTACCGCTTGTTGGTGCAAATCGGTCAGTTGGCGCCTTGTCAGGTGGTTGCCGAAGGGGTTGAAACTGAGCAGGAGCTAGCGTTTGTCAGCGAATGTGGCGTGGATCGGGTGCAAGGGTTCTTGATTGCTCGTCCGCAACCGCTGGAGGCGGTGAGTGAGTTTTTACGTGCTGCAGAGAGTGACTTGCCGTAAGACGAAGTAGTGGAAGTCGTGCGTGTTTGCCGCGCTTAGATAATGCCAAAGCGGCCTGAATCAGACCGCTTTGGGGGCAACACGAGGTGCTGCTGAGATTATGTTTCGGGCAGCGCGACGCGCTTACTTGCCGATGCAGAATGTAAATAATTTATTATCTTCAATATGTTAGTGACTTTTCGGGGGCCACTTGGAGTAAAAGTAACTAAAACAGCATATTGAGAGGCCGCTCACGGGTTTCTGCCATCGTGCAGCGTTCCCACATAGTCCATTCTCAATTGTGCAGCCTCCCCATATGAATCAATGCGAGGCCCCCACATGCAGTCAAAGCCGCCTTCTAGGTGAGTTTTGAGCGTATTTTGAACCGACTATAGCATCGCTTGGTACTTGGAAAGCCGCTTTTACTCTTCGAACCGTGCAAGCTTCCCATAGGTAGTTTGGCTAACCGTGCAATCATCCCACATACCGCCAATTTAATCCCAGCCCTTTATCAGCCTGGCTGAGCGGGCTTTTAGGCCCTCTAGAATGGTGCTGCTGATGGTATCGGGGAAGTCTGCTGGCAATTGCTGGGTAACGAGCTCAATAACATTATCAACGGAGTTGGCCAGTTCTGTCAGGATCTCTTCCATAGCAGAACGCTCAAATCCCACAGTTTTCGCCGTTTGGAAGAAATGACGCGGGAATATCTGTTCAATGGAGTACTTCTTTCCCTTGCTGCATGCTAGGCCCATAGCGAGCTTGGCGTCCCTTCGGTTGAGGCCTCGGCCGCCAAACACTGGATAGACAGATAGGATGTCGTAAAAAGGGGTCAGGCGAAAACGCCCTTCCGGTTCAATAAAGACCGAGAAGTTCTTTGCATGGCCATCGGTGGCTGCCAGCAGCCAGAACAGGACCTGAGATTTCATGAACAGGTAGCGATCCTGTTCTGGTGTCGCAGAGCCCAGCAAGGTTTTCATGATGTCAGTGATCCCTGGTCCTCCATGGCTCTCGTATTTCCGTGCTGACGGAACATTCAATACCTGACAGAAATCTTCTTGGGGAAGGCGCATTATCCAACTGCGATCGGCAGCGTAACGTCTGTCGAAGCGTTCCACAGCCAGTGCTTTGACCTGGCCAACCTGCATCATGAAGCAGTGAGGTACGGGTAGACCAAACTCCTTGGCAATCAGAGTGCAGAGATATTCGTTTTCTACGCTCTGGGAGAGGTCTATCGAGTAGGAGTGGCTTTCAATCTTGCCGATAGGGAGTTTGATAATGTGGGTTGTCGGCGTTGCTTTGAGTGGCAAGTACCAACGGCCATCGATATAGAGCAGCGCAGTCTTTTCTTGCGCCCCGGCGATAGAGATCCGGAACTCCTCTTGCTCCCTGACCATCCCCAAAGGGATTCCTGATTTGTAGCTGGTCAGGATCTGCTCGAGCTCGTCATCGGAAAGTGCCTTGTAGTCGATTCGCCTGACATCTGGAACATCGTGCCCTTCGGTAACCAGCTGTAATGCCCCTACGCTATCCTGGCCAATGCAACTGAGCAGATCGAAGGGCTGGGTTGATGCCGCTTGATAGCGTGCTACAACCCTGTTTCTCACCTCCGTATTATCTGGCAGCAGGTTGTCGAAGAAGTTATAGGCTTCATCGCCCCGGTAGGCCTGATGGCGCAATGGCATGGAGAGTGAGATCGGACGGCTGCCCGGTTGTGCTAGCCATGACTCATGGTACTGAAACTGATGGGCGCCGCTGGTAGTTTTGGTGAATGTGCCTACCCGATAGCCGTTCATGTAGACAGCCAGATTGGCCATTACCACTCCTCCTTCCAGCCCGATGCCGGACTCTCGGATGACTCATTGCGGGGTTTGATATCCACTGACAATTCGAGTGCTGCGAGGATCTTGAACAGGGTTTCCAGCTTGGTGGACTCAGGATTGAGCTCGAAGCTGGAGACTGTGTCTTGCCTAATCCCCACTTTCTCGGCCACTTTGCCTTGAGAGAGCTTTTGAGAAAGCCTGGCATCCTTGATACAGGCGCTCAGCTGCTTGGCGCTGGTTACTTTCATGATTCGACAACCTGGTAGCGTGCCTTCTTCCAATTTACACGCTATGGCAGGTATATCAATGTTTACCTGTTATAGGAGGTAAATGTAACTTACACGCTGTAGGCGGTATCTAACATTTATCCCCTATAGCGGGTAAGAGAACAGCAGACGGGGAGATTACCAAGCCATGGGGTAAAGAACTGCCGCGCTACGCTTGGCTGCTGGCTTGTTCGGTGAGTCGAAAAGATGACTCACCTCAAAGCCCAGCTTCTGTAGATTTCCTCCTTTGGCATCCCATTCAGCAGATCAGGAATGGTGAGCAACGTCGCTTAAATACTCAAATACAACTCAAAAGCGACTTTGTGATGACGGATCACACTTAAAGTTTGTGCTGTCAGATCAAAAGGCTATCGAAAGGTTGTGTTTCGATCGTCATATGGTGGTTCTAAAAAGGTATACCCCATTAAAACCACTTAATACCCTCTCGAAAATCATATTGAAACCACTTATATTGAACCAAAAATTAGGAACCACTTTAAACAGACTAATGGGGGTTTCAATGTTCATACGGGCGTATTTACGTGCATCGACTGTGGAACAGGATGCTGAGCGGGCACGAGAGCTGCTGATTGGTTTTGCTGCTGAGCATGGCCATCAGATTGCCAGTTTCTATGTAGAGAATGAGTCGGGGGCGACGCTGGACAGGCCTGAGCTTATGAGGCTGATCCGCGACGCAGCAGATCGTGACATTGTGCTGGTAGAGCAGATTGATCGTCTGGCCCGTCTCAATCAGACAGATTGGCAAACACTGAAGCAGTTGTTGGCCCAGAAACAGCTCTCCATCGTTTCTCCTGAACTTCCGACTTCTTGGGTGGCATTACAGGGGGACAGTCGTTCCGAGTTCACCAGCGCCATTTTGCAGGCTGTAAATGGCATGCTGCTGGATATGCTGGCAGCCGTCGCTCGCAAAGACTACGAAGATCGCCGTCGCAGGCAGCAGCAGGGTATTGCCAAGGCCAGGGATGAAGGGAAATACCGTGGTAGGCAGAAGGATGAGAAGAAGCGTCAGCACATCGCCAGGCTGTTGGTGACAGGCCACAGTTATTCCGCGATTCAGGAGATGCTTGGTTGCTCAAGGTACCTTATCGCCAGTGTGGCCAAGGAGGTGCGCAGTTAGCTCCAGAAGTAGTAATTTTTGATGACCGGCCCACCCTTGCGTTTTGGGCGTGGGGTTGTCTTGAGGGTTTTCGCTGTCCAGATAAGAGCGATGCTCAGCGCAGTGAACAGCCCGGCGGGCCAGTGCCAGCAGGTGAGTGCGGCAAGAGCCATTAACTGCAACCTGGCCGTGATGGGGCGCCTGGTGGCCCAGGCCAGTATTGGCCAGCACCAGTAAACCGGTGGCAGGCAGATCAGCAGCCATGCAAACAGCGTGTCGCCAAGTGCCATCAAGCCCAGCGCAACCACCGCCATGAGGGCGATATCAGCGATCGGTTTCATGGTGTCGCTCTTTTTTGTGCATTTTGTAGCTATACAGACTCCACACGAAGACAAGCGTGAAGAAGGCCAGCAAGCCTAACATCCCCCAGCTGAACGCATCCATCGTGTTACTCCACCACTGAATATAATTTCAGCATGGCACCGAAGGCCTTGGTGTTCAATCAACTTATTGAAAATGTTGACTTTGTTCGTTCGTGACAAAGTTGGAGTACTGGAATCCAGTGGCTTATTGACCAGTGGAATCAGCGCCCTTATCCCCGGCCAATCTCTGTCCAATTCCTTTCCACATAACTATCTATCTGGAATCTTGGTGAGGATATTCCAGATAGTGGAATGTCGCTTCAGAACGAGCACATGGAATATTGATAGGGGCTTTCCCATCTATCTGGAATGTTAGGGGCGGGCTTCTCTATGGAAATCCGCTACTTTGGCCACTCCAAGCTGCGGGATGGAAAGCAGGAGCGATGATTCCTATCTATCTGGAATAATGGTTTGTTCTTTCACACGGTGAGCAGCTGATGTGTCATCCCATCCCATCTGGCTTTCGTCTTCTCACACCTAGGCATGATTTGCCCCATGAGCCGGTAAATGCACTCGCTATGGGGGGGCTCTCATGGCTGATAGGCCAAGTGGGGCGTTGTTGATCAAATCAGAGCCTGGAAAGCCCGCGCCTAAGGGGCTTGCTGCTCTTAGCTGACCTGGCGAACAGGCATGCCAAGGCTCACCATTTTGTTCATCACCTTCACCCCGGCCAAAGCCTATGCCACTTGGCCGTGTCCGCTTTTGAGCGTTGGTGATAGCTGCTTTCCCTTTCCCACTCGGCAGCTGCCCGGCTTTCAGCGCCGCCACTGCCTCGTTCCTTGGGTGACCTTGCTCCCAGTACCCCGCTGTTTTGCGGGGCGGGATGCTGGCTTTGGCGCGTTTTCTTTGCAGTAGCCGGTGGTAGGCTTTGCTTGTCATAAGCCCCGTCGGCGCAGTGGATTGAGCAGGCCGGGCAGTACCTCGCTATCACCGCCGTTTTCCAGGCTCACTTCGGCGGCGATAGCCTCATGGGTCTGCGCATCGACGGCCAGGTGCAGCTTGCGTCAGACACGGCGCTTTTTCCTTGCCGTACTTACGTTGCTTACACTCGCCTTCGCCATAGACCTTGAGCCCGGTGCCAAGTGGGCAACGGGGCCCTTGCTGGGCAGGCGATAGTGGATGTTGACCGTCTTGGCGCGCTTTCTGATGCAGCTGTAACTGGGCGAGGTCAGCGGCAGTGCCATCAATTGGAACAGGGAGTTGATAAAACCTTCCAAGGCCCACAGAGGCAGGCCGAACAGGCCCTTGAGCATTGGCGCCGTTTCGATGGTGGTATCGCTGTGCTCGAAACCACGGCCCGGTTGTAGACTGCCCAATTAATTATGTCGTGCTTGGCCTTGCCCATCTGCGGTTCTCCTCCGATACGTCGGGGGATCGGATCACGGCAAGACAGAATGGTTCAACGCATTTGGGAAACAACGCCGGCCAAGTGCCTATCACTGTTTCTGCAACGTTCACATGTGAAAGTTGCAATTGGCCTTCCAAACTATTTGCAAAATTAGCTAATTTTGCTAAGTTAGCTAAAAGCTTATATCAAGGTTAAATATTAAATATGATAGATCAGATATATCTAGCAATACGCAAGGCTTTGGAAGGGGCGCCTCGTAACCAATATATGGCTGAATTACATCTTCAAATTATCAAATACGCTGATGATCTTAACCATATAACTGCAAAAGAGTTTTGCGAGGGGGTTGGCATTAGAGTAAGTCTTGGGACTGAATTTTCCAAAATGAGGAATATTACTCCGAGGTTGAAAGCTGCTGGTTTAATAACAGATCTAGTATGAACATATTAAAAATCAAAAAGGTAACCAGCATTAAATGAAGCTTTATTATAATACTGAACTTGGGAAGCTCTATCTTGGTGATTCGTTAGATGCACTGAGTGTAGAAGAAGTTAATCAATATAAAGGTAAGGTTAATCTAATAATCACCTCCCCACCCTTCCCTTTGAATAATAAAAAAAAGTATGGAAACGAGATAGGTGATGCTTATAGGGAATGGTTTAAAAAGCTAACACCTATATTCAATCAGCTTCTTGCTGATGATGGCTCTCTTGTAATTGAAATAGGTAATGCTTGGGAGCCTGAGCGTCCAGTTCAGTCTACTCTACATTTAGAGTGTCTTTTTGAAATGACGAGGCAGGAGGGTTCTGAATTACGACTTATCCAAGAGTTTATTTGCTACAACCCAGCTAAACTTCCATCTCCTGCTCAATGGGTGACAGTAAACCGATGGAGAACTGTTGATAGTTATACACATGTTTGGTGGCTCGCTAAAACTGATTATCCGAAAGCAGATAATCGAAAAGTATTACGTCCATATAGTAAAAGCATGAGAAAGCTACTAGAACGTCAAAGTTATAATTCCGGAGCACGCCCATCAGAGCACAATATTAGTGAAACGGGATTTCTGAAAGATCATGGTGGAAGTATTTGTCATAACTTTTTTGAGATGGAGCCATTAGATGAATCTAGAGAGGTGCGTCTACCACATAATGTAATGTCTTTCTCAAATGTATCATCAAACGATTTCTTTACACGGAAGTGCAAAGAGTTAGGTGTTACACCTCATCCAGCACGAATGAATAAAGGTATTGTGAACTTCTTTATAGAGTTTCTAACTGATGAAAATGATTTAGTTTTTGATCCTTTTGGTGGTAGTAATACGTCAGGATTTTGTGCTGAGTTGAAAAATAGAAGGTGGTTGTCTATCGAAGCTAACTGTAAGTACGCAGAGCAATCAATAATCAGATTTGAAGACCCAGAACTAAAAGGAAAATGATATGAATTTGAACGAATCTTTATCGACAGATTTATTAAAGGAAGGCAAAAACAAAGAGCAGTTTGTGGGTCGCCCGTTCTATTTATCATATGACATTGCGAGATTGTTAGTCTGTGATGCATGGAAGGCTCAGGTAAAAGGTATTCCAGCTGGTTGCTTCCTATTGGCATTCTACGACGGTGAGGATGGTGTTGAAGAAGCTGTGCTATTGAGAGCTCTTTCACAAACAAAGTTACCAACAGATAACGATGTAATATCATCGATGATTGAGTATTATAAAGATAATTTAGATATATCGGGTCGGGCAGGCAGTGTGAAAGGGGGAAAGCTAGACGAATTCACACGATACGAGTTTAGTTTCTCAGGGCTCGAATGTCGTGTTCTTGGTGTATTTTATCGAAACCAAAATGGGAAAACTGAGTTCGGCGCTGATCTTGAAAACTTCTACTCGGCTAATAATTATAGTGTTTATAAAGCAAGTGGTGACGTTCTTGAATTCATTGTAAATCAGAGAGATGATGGTGGTTTAGCTGGGCAAGACTCTGATTTTAAAATTGGTAGTGTCAGATATTCCTCCAGTCGCAGGCATCAAACTCAAGAGCAAGATGTTGGTGTATGGGTAAATCCTAAAGACTTTTTAGGTAAGAGATCTGCGATGTTTGGTATGACTCGTACCGGTAAGTCTAATACTGTAAAGAAAATCATAGAAGCAACCGAGGAAATATCGGCTAAAGCCAGAACGGAACTTCATTCTGCCCCTGCTGAAACTTTGGAGTTTTCTGATTCCGGTAGTCCAACATTCCCTGTTGGACAAATTATATTCGATGTTAATGGTGAATATGCTAATGCCAACAGGCAAGATTCAGGAACTGCTATTTATGACCTATATAAAAGCAAGGTGGTCAGATATAGTGTTTTAGAAAAAGGAAATGATTTCAAGGTAATGAAGGTCAACTTCTTTAAAGATATTGAAAGTGGTTTTAGCCTTATATCTAGTTATCTTCAAGAACAATCAATTGGTGGCGACTATGTAAATAATTTTACTGCAGTTAATTTTGAGGTGCCAGAGAGTTCCAACATAAATGGTTCCGAATGGACTAGGTATAATAGGTTAATTGCTGCATATAAATGCTGCCTATATAGAGCAGGCTTCAAGGTGCCTCAGGGATTAAAAGTAAGATTTACAGGTGCGGCTGAAATAAATAGTGCCATTCTTGATGGGAAAATACTAGACCCCAAACAGGGTTTAACTTTAGAGGAAGCCTGTACCTGGTTTGAAAAAACTTGGGAACAATACGAAGAGTTAAGTTTTTTTAAAGATTATATCAGCAAAAAAGGATATGAATGGGCAAATGATGACTTGAAGTCTATGATGGTCTTTTTGTCTACATATAAATCACCAGGGAAAAAGAATCAAGTTAGTGGTTACAAAAAAATTCGTGTAAAGCAATTACATAATTTACATACTATAAGTATGGATGAATCGTTTGAAGTCGAAATACCCAAACTGCTACAAGAAGGCAAGATTGTCATTGTTGATTTGTCCCAAGGTGAACCTGTTGTTCAACGACTATTTTCAGAGAAAATATGTCGTTCTGTTTTTAATATTTCCATGGATAGATTCATAAAAAACCTCCCTAACAATTTCATTCAGTTCTATTTTGAAGAGGCTCATAATTTATTTCCCAAAAAGGACGATAAAGATCTCAGTCAAATATATAATAGGATCGCAAAAGAAGGGGCCAAACTTCACTTGGGAATGATATACGCGACACAAGAAGTTAGTTCGATTAGCTCTAATATTTTGAAAAACACTCAAAATTGGTTTATTGCTCACCTCAATAATATTGATGAAACTAGGGAGCTAGAAAAATATTATGACTTCAAGGACTTTACACAATCATTAGTTCGCTTTTCTGCTACAAATGACAAGGGGTTTGTAAGAATGAAAACATATACAAACCCATTTATTGTTCCTGTTCAGATTGATAGATTCTTGGCGAATAGGGGAATGTGATGAGCTACAGTTCTAAAGGAAATCGTCCATTTGAGTGGGCCAGTAAATCACAACATTCTCATGTGATAAACGATCCGTATGTTCAGAGTTTGATGAAGAGATGTAAGTTTCCATCTACTAATGAAGAGGCTGAGAGTGATGTTAGAGACTTCGCTTTTGATATAGAAACAGGTCCTCATCGCAATGTAACAACCATTATTGCTGTAGATGGTGGATATTCTGAGGTAACAGTACGTAAAAACTATCCTAGCTCTAAAGTTGCATTTTTTCAGTTTGGTGGTTTAGAGTTTAGTCTCGATGATTTGAAACAATTGGGAGAATCACCATTTATTCACCCAGAAAAAATGGAAAAATTTAAAAAGTTAGAGCGTTTTAAGCTTGCGATACCAACAAAGGCGACGTCACTAGACTCTTTATCTATGATCGATTCAGTAAGAATTCCACTAATTGAATTCTTTAATGAGGGACGAGATGGGAAAAAATATATAGATACCTTAAAGTGGCTTGTCTTTCATGATTTTAAAAACAAAGGTGTTGGTAATGACTCATCTTTGAAGGAGATTTGTTTTGGAAGCTTGCCAAAAAGGGGGGGGAGAGAGTTTAAAGATATAAAAATAAGAAAGTCAGATATTGATTCTTGTGGGTATTTCGATTGCGGTGGTGAAAGATTCAATCTTATTGACATACTAAGATTTCATGAGGTTATAGATGAGGAGCTTGGTGCTAGTGGCATACTAGGTTATCTAACAAATGTTATAGAACATATAATCATAGTTCATTGCATTAAAGAAATTGTTACGAGAAAGCCTTCTTTTTTGAAACGTTTCCTCTTCATTAAAGATGGACCTCTCGGCTTTTTCGGGCAAACAGCTAAATTACACAAAGATATGAGGGAATTGTGTAATCTTTATATCCAAGAGTATTCTCTGAAGTTGGTAGGAATTGAAAAGTCAGGTTCTTTTGTTGAGCATGCAGAACATATCACATCTGGAGAGGATGCTTGTTTGCTGAAAGGGCAGGTATTGCCATTATTTAATAATTATATTTATAAACACATACTTCCTGGGCCAGCTACAGAAGAGGAGCTAAATAATCTTTCTCCATATGCTTCCACATCATACTACAGTGGAAAATTGATTTATCGTAGTCAAACGGATCGAACCTGGGTGTTGACTCTTCCAATAAAAGATAGCAATGAGATAAAAGTGTTGAATAAGAGCTCATTCTCAAACATTGATGAAATTCTGAATGTAATTGATCATTTAAGGTGTGACATGTATGAGAATGCTATTGTTCCTATTGCTTTGGTGAATCAGCTGGTTTCGCTTGCAAATCACCCTTCATCAAAAATGTTGGAAAAGTTCGCCATCCAGAAAATCAATGAGTGAATTATCAATTGTTAAATGGAATAGAGGTATAGTATCCATGATGCCTCTATTTCAAACTTTCCCCATCATCTGAAAGCTTTCTCCGCAAAAAACGCTCTTGGTGCCCAAATTGGACAACTACAGCGACGAGGATTTCGCCAGCCCCCCGATACGCTCTTGCATGCTGATGATTGCTACGAGGAGACCATCTGCATGCGTGAACAAAATCCGCCGCTTTACGGTGACAACAATGGGGCAATCCTGAAAGAGCTTTATGAGCTTAAGCTGCTGGTAATCCAGCAAGGACAGGCGCAAAAAGAGGTGCTTTCTGCCGAGGAGTGCGCTGAGTTGCTGGGGGTTTCTGTCAGCTATGTGTACCGGCTGACCAGTGAAAAGCGTCTGCCGCATTACAAGCCACAAGGCAAAAAGATCTACTTCAAGCGCGTTGAGCTGCTGGACTGGCTGCTCTCCCACCGCATTTCTCCGGACGCCGAACTCACTGAGCATGTAACCAAGCGTGTGCGGCAAGCTAGCCATGGGCGGTTGTGAGGTGGGTATGACACAGGATCTGATTACATCTCTCTGCCCCCAGGATCTCCGGTCGGCTTTTGTTGAGCCTCCAAAACCCCTCGATTTTGTCCTCCCGGGGCTGCCTGTTGGCTGCGTTGGTGCTTTGGTGTCACCGGGAGGGGTGGGCAAATCGATGTTGGCATTACAACTGGCAATGCAGATATCCGGTGGGCCGGATTGGATTGGGCTTGGCAATCTGGGCAGGGGGACTGTGCTCTACCTGCCTGCCGAGGACCCTTGGCCTGTACTGCACCAGCGCTTGTTTGCCTTGGGCAGAGGTCTTGATGCTGAACTTCGTGCCAACGTTGAACGAGACCTTCGTTTGATATCGCTTCAGGGTGCCAGCCCGAATGTGCTGGATAGCCATTGGTGGGAAGCGATTGCCATTTGGGCTAAGGGGGTCAGGTTGGTGGTTATCGATACACTGAGACGCTTTCACGATGCTGATGAGAATGCAGCCTGTGCTATGACACTGGTGTTGGGTCAGCTGGAACGGCTGGCCATGCTGAAGGGATGCGCTGTGTTGTTTGTACACCACACCAGTAAATCTGCGGCATTCCAAGAAGCTGGCGATCTGCAGCAGGCAAGCCGTGGTTCGTCGGTTCTGGTGGACAACGTTCGCTGGCAGGCCTATCTCGCCACTATGACCAAGAAAGAGGCGCAGAAGCTGGGCGTATCGGTAGAGAAGAGCCAGCTTTACGTGCGGTTTGGGGTAAGCAAAAGCAATTATGGGCCGCCACTACCGGAGCGATGGCTGGAGCGGAAGGAAGGTGGCGTGCTGTACCCCGCTGGTTTGGACGAAATACGCTGGGCTGGGGGCAAACGTGCCTTGCTTTGAATTGACTCATGCCCGGCACGACCATATGCACTGCCTTGCTCCCGGGTTGTTTAGGGCGATCTCGCATGGCCAACGCCGCCGTGACAAGCTGGAGGTGATTTACCGTTTCGGTGGTGGCAATCAGATCGAGTTCTCCGGGCCTGAGCCGTTAGGTGCAGATGACCTCCGTGTGCTTCAGGGGTTGGTTGCAATGGCTGGACTTGAGTCACAAAGTAACGAGATTGAGCCAGTTGCAGTGAGCGAAACTGGGACGATATTGCGAGATCTTCTGGATCTTCGCTGGGCTGCCAACCAGCAAAGGGTATTGGTGGTCAGAAGCAGCCTGCGCAAACTGGCCAAGGAGATTGGATACGCCAATCCTCGGGATACCAATACTGTACGTTGCTGTATCGAGCGATTGTGGAAGGTGTCGGTGATCGCAAAGGTGGCTGGCCAGCGTAGCGGATTTCGCTTATTGGCGAACTATGTCAGTGACACTCAGACTGATGGACTTTTTGTGGCGCTTAATCCCTTGCTGACCTACGCCATTATGGGTAATGGTCGCCATGTTCGTATCGACATGACTGAAGTTCGGCACTTGAATGGCAGCATCGCTCGGTTGTTGCATCAGCGGCTATGTGCCTGGGTGGATTGTGGTCAGAAAAGAGCAGTGCAGTTAGACACCTTGGTCGCTTATGCCTTTCCCGATGAGGTCAGCACGGCCACCCATCGCAAGCGGCAATCACGAGTTCGCAAGGCATTGGATGAGCTGACTGCTTTGGGTTGGTCTATCTGCGAACATGCCAAGGGGCGGTTTACTATCGGCCGGCCTGCACTATCACGATAACGGTCACAAACTATCACGAAAGTGGTCACAAAGTTCACGATAACGGTCACAAGCCAATTCAGTGAAACCCAGTTACCGCTTGGGCTGCAGGGCGATCCTGAAATCCGATCTATATTATCTAAGATAATCTAGGCCAGCGCATGGTTGCGCTGGCCTATTTGTTGGATCTTCCTGGCCATGATCTCGTCGAGGGTGCTTCTATCACCCCAAGACATTGGGGAAATCGAGCATGGCATCTCGGCGCCGCGATTCAAGAATGTCGGCGTAGATCTCGGTGGTTCTCAGCTCACTGTGCCCCAGCAAGCGGGAGAGGGCATAGATATCGACGCCGCGGTTAAGCTGGATGACGGCGAAGGTATGACGCGCGCTGTGGAAGGTTACCTTCTTGGTTATACCCGCCTGCAACGCCCACCGGGTGAGCTCCATGTTGTGCCAAGCCGAGTACTTGAGGCCCTTGAAGATCCGCTCTGTTGCCTTGCCTGGGCGCCCCATCAGCTGCATCGCCATATCATTCAAATCCAGGTATTGCAGGCCGCTGGTCTTTTTCTGGGTGAAGACGATACGGTAATGGCCATAGAAGGGCTCCAGCTCGGCCCAGGTCAGCTTGTGAATGTCGGACCAGCGCAAGCCAGTGCAACAAGAGAACAGAAAGGCGCGCTTAAGAACGTCGTACCGGCACTCGGCCTGGGCCAGGGCTCGTACCTCGTCTTCGGTCAGATAAACCCGTTTGTTCTTCTCCCCCTGGATAGCTTTGACACGTCGTACCGGATTATCCGGTAGCAGCCGTTCCTGCTCAGCCTGGTTCAGGGCCGCCCTTAACTTGTTGAAATAGGCACTCTGGGTGTTGCGGCTCAGTGGTGTGCCGCTTTTGGTGCGGGCTTTGTGCATCAGGTAATGCCGAAAACCCTCCAGGAACAGCTGATCTACTTCCTCGAAAGTCAGCTCCGGCAGCTTATGGTACTGGCGTAAATGCTTGAGGGCTGATATCCAGATGGAATGGTTGCTCTTGCTGCCTGCCGCTTTTTGGTCTGTAACCTCTTGGAAGTACTCGAAGAAGCTGGCCTTGTAGGCGTTCGAGAAATCCAGATGGTGTTTACCAGTCTCGTACTCGAAGAGTCGCTTGGCGCGGATGGCTTCGGCTGCTCGCTGGGTTTCTTTGTTGTGGAGCCGCTGTGCTGGGGTTCGCGGCTTGTCGTACAGGAAGAGATCCAGGGGCTCTCTGCTGCGTTTGTGCTTGCGGATGCCCGTGGTTGGGTCAAGGTAGGAGCCGGCGTAATAGGTTAAGCGCAGAGCGCGCTTGCCTTCGGCGTCCGGTTCGCGGAATTCGATGCTGATCTTCATAATTGTCCCCCGAAAGTACCCCGAGAGGTTACTTCGGGGTACTCTCGGGGTAAATTCTCACGAAACAAGATCAGGCAAGAACAGCCAGTAAAAAACAAAGTCCAATATTTACAATATCTTATGTTCTCACTGGCTGCTTTTTATTGCTGATTTTTCACCACATTACTTGCCGATGCAGAAGCTGGTGAAGATGCGACCGAGCAGATCATCGGAGCTAAATTCGCCGGTGATCTCGCCTAACGCTTGTTGCGCTAAACGCAGCTCTTCGGCCAGCAGCTCTCCGGCGTTGTAGCCGAGCAGCTGTGCTTCGCCCTGTTGCAGGTGCTGATCGGCTTGCTCCAGCGCTTGCAGGTGACGACGACGCGCCAAAAAGCCCCCTTCCAGACTGCTTTCAAAGCCCATACTCTCTTTCAGGTGCTGACGCAGCAACTCTACACCGTCGCCACTGCGCGCCGACAGGCGCAGCAAGGTATGGCCATGCTCGTCGCTCAGGCCCAGCGTTTCGCCGGTTAAGTCGGCTTTGTTGCGGATCACGGTCACCGGAATGCCGTGTGGCAGACGCTGCATGAACTCCGGCCAGATGGCTTGCGGATCGCTGTCGGTGGTGGTGGTGCCATCGACCATGAACAGTACGCGATCGGCTTTGGCGATTTCGTCCCACGCGCGTTCAATACCGATCCGCTCCACTTCGTCGGTGGCTTCGCGCAGACCGGCGGTATCGATGATGTGCAGCGGCATACCGTCGATGTGGATATGCTCGCGCAGCACGTCGCGAGTGGTACCGGCGATGTCGGTAACAATTGCCGCTTCACGGCCGGCTAAGGCGTTCAGCAGGCTAGATTTGCCGGCATTCGGACGACCGGCTATCACCACTTTCATCCCTTCGCGCAGTAACGAGCCTTGGCGCGCTTCGCTACGGACCTGTTGCAGTTGCTGCATGATCCCACGCAGATCGTGGCTGACTTTGCCGTCGGAGAGAAAATCGATCTCTTCATCCGGGAAATCGATCGCCGCTTCCACGTACATACGCAGATGGATCAAGGATTCCACCAGCGCTTCGATACGCCGTGAGAACGCGCCTTGCAGCGAGTTTACCGCCGAACGCGCCGCTTGTTCTGAGCTGGCATCAATCAGATCGGCAATCGCTTCGGCTTGGGCTAAATCCAGCTTGTCATTGAGAAACGCACGCTCGGAAAACTCACCCGGACGCGCGACTCGCACTCCTGGAAATTGCAAAATCCGCTTGAGCAGCAGATCCAAAATTACCGGTCCGCCGTGGCCTTGCAGCTCCAGCACGTCTTCACCGGTGAAGGAGTGTGGGCCTTTAAAGTACAGCGCCAGACCTTGGTCCAGCACGCTGCCATCACTATCACGAAACGGCAGGTAATCGGCGTAACGCGGTTTGGGGCAGCGACCGAGCACCGTTTCGGCAATGCTGACCGCTTGCGGGCCTGAGATACGTAAAATACCGACCCCGCCACGACCGGGCGGAGTGGCTTGAGCCACGATAGTGTCATTCATGAGGGAACTCCTCCTGAAAAAAAGGCGACCCGCGGGTCGCCTGTGGTAAAAAATGTCATCAGCGCGGGTTATTTCTTATCGCGTGAATGCAGCCCTTTTTTCTCTAGACTGCGGTAGATCACCTGCTGCTGAATAATGGTTACGCAGTTGGAGACCAGCCAGTACAGCACCAGACCCGATGGGAACCACAAGAAGAAGACGGTAAACATCACCGGCATAAAGTTCATCACTTTCTGCTGGATAGGATCGGTGACCGCACTTGGTGACAGCTTCTGCAGGAAGAACATCGATACACCCATCAGAATTGGCAGGATGTAGAATGGGTCCGGTGCAGACAAGTCATGGATCCACAGCATGAACGGCGCATGACGCAGTTCTACCGATTCCATCAGCGTCCAGTACAGGGCGATGAAGATTGGCATCTGCAGCAGCAGCGGCAGACAGCCACCCAGTGGGTTAACCTTCTCTTTCTTGTACAGCTCCATCATTTCTTGGCTCATGCGCTGGCGGTCGTCGCCCAGACGCTCACGCATCGCTTGCAGTTTTGGCTGCAGCATGCGCATTTTGGCCATGGAGGTGTACTGTGCTTTGGTCAGCGGATACAGCAGACCTTTCACGATAAAGGTGATCAGGATAATCGCTACACCCCAGTTACCGACAATACCGTGCAGGAATTGCAGCAGCTGGAACATTGGCTTAGCAATGAACCACAGCCAACCGTAGTCGATGGTCAGATCCAAGTTCGGCGCCACTTTTTCCATGGCGTCTTGCAGTTTTGGACCCACCCACAAAATGCTGTTCAGCTCGGCGGTTTTGCCTGCTTCAACGGTGGTTTCTGGACCACGGAAGCCGATAAAGGCAACGCCATCGCTGTCACGGCTGTACAGTTGGTTAGTTTCAGCACTTGGCGGCACCCAAGCACTCACGAAGTAGTGTTGCATCATCGCAACCCAGCCACCGTTGGTGCTGATAGCCAGATTCTTCTCCTGCATATCCTTGAAGCTGTACTTCTTATAACGGGTATCGGCAGAAGAGTAAGCGCCACCTTGGTAGGTTGGCATGGTCAGGCTGCTGCTTTTCTCGGTGATGGTCTGCTTGATTTGACCGTACAGCTGCACCTGAACCGGCTTATCGGTTTGGTTAGCAATGCTGTAATCCACGTCGATAGCGTAGCTGTCTGGCTTGATAACGAAGGTTTTGGTGTAAGTCACACCGTCTTTAACCAGAGTCAGCGGGATCTTCAGTTCCTTCTGGCCTTCGCCCAACGTAAAGTGATCGCCTTCAATCTGGTATTGAGCACGACCGGCGACGGTGTCAATTCCGTTGCTGCCAATCAGGCCACTTTGCGCCACGTACACATGCTTGGCGTTGTCATTGAGCAATACCAGAGGCTGCTTGGAGTCCAGAGATTCTGGGTATTGCAGCAATTCGGCCTTCACCACGTCACCACCTAAGGTGTCGATGGTCAGACGCAGGACATTGCTTTGCACAGTAATGAGACGACCCTGTGTGCTGCTGTCGAGCGCTTGCGCACTGTTAGCCTGGGCTGGGACGTCGGCTGCTGTTTTCGCGTTGGCCTGTTGTGTGATTTCAGTAGCAGGCTTAGGACCGAAGTCAGTATTCCACTGCTGATACACCAGGAACGACACGAAAAGCAGAGCAATGAGAAGGAGGTTACGTTGGGAATCCATCTTCAGTGTTCTCTGTTATCGTCAGATTTGGCTGGCACGGGATCGTACCCACCGGGGTTCAAAGGGTGGCATTTTAATATGCGTTTGATTGTCAACCAACTACCTTTTAATGCTCCAAACCGGCGCAATGCCTCAATTCCGTAATGTGAACAGGTAGGTTGAAAGCGACAACGGGGGCCTATCAGAGGGCTGATGACCCACTGATAGACTTTGATGAATAGTATCATCAACCACGCGAGAGGCGAGAATGGCGACGCCATAATTTACTCAGAAGCTCCGTCAACTCAGGGTTACTGAGATCGGCAATGCCCTTTTTCGCAATCACCACGAAGTCTACCGCAGGCAGTTCATGTTGATTGAGACGGAAGCTTTCCCGTACCAAACGTTTGATGCGGTTACGCTCGTGAGCACGCTTGACATGTTTTTTGGCCACAGTGAGGCCTAAACGAGCATGGCCCAGATCGTTGGATCGCGCAAGAATAGTAAGCTGGGGAGAGCCGGCCCGTTGGGGCTGCTGGAAAACGAAGCTAAATTGAGCGGGAGTTAACAAACGTAACTCCCGAGGAAAAGCTAGCTTAATCACACTATGTTCAGTGTTCAGAATTAAGCTGACAGAGTGGAGCGGCCTTTTGCACGACGACGAGCCAGTACTTGACGACCATTTTTGGTGGCCATACGAGCACGGAAGCCGTGGGTGCGGGAACGCTTCAGAACTGATGGTTGGAAAGTGCGTTTCATGGCGATTTCTACCTAAAGCTGTATTACTGATCAGTATACGCATTACGTAAATACGTAAAACGGCGAGCGCTTATTCAGCCCTGCTTTTTCCTGTAGAGACTACAGGCGGCAGACAGATTTGAATAAAATGGCGCCTCAAAAGAGGCAGAATTGTAGTGATTGTACAATCCTGAGTCAATCAGCATCTGTTCAATACACGTCAATCTACGTAAGTTTCGCTCGAAGCGTGAATTATACGCATGCGCAGTATAAGTACAAGGATCGTGATGATCCTCCTGTGCGGATTCTTCTTTATAAGGCAGATCGACACTTTGTGGATAGCGATGTGGATAGTCGTGTGGATGAGCGCCGGCGTGATCCACTCTACGAGGGAATGGGCCTTAAGCGGGGAAAACCGCGCGGTTATCCACATCTCTGGCGTGCTTGACGCACAAAAATGGCCGCCAGACTCTGGAAGCTGTGCAGCACTCTGTCGATCCAACATGTGATTTTTCTGTGGATAACAGAAGATCTTACCGCGGCTTTAGGCTATGATCCCCGGTTCACGATCCTGATCTGACTAGCGATCAGGATGGCATCTGGAATAGAATGTTTCCCCTTTTCTTATAGGTATTGTTCGAGTGGAGTCCGCCGTGTCATCTTCGCTTTGGCAGCAGTGTCTTGCCCGTTTGCAGGACGAACTACAAGCCACCGAATTCAGCATGTGGATCCGTCCCCTTCAGGCGGAGCTGCGCGACAATACACTGACGTTGTATGCGCCAAACCGTTTT